>NZ_JBKGGU010000028.1:0-66381 GCF_052042015.1 Pseudomonas sp. SMV71
GGATCGAACCGTCAACCGGGCGCTACCACCTTGCCCCATCGACTCCTTCCAGGCTTCGGTGAACCGAAGCAGGCCGCTATCTAAAATCGAATAACTCATTGAATTTCAAGGAGTTTTCCGTTTCGACTGCGCCGGAAGTGGGGCGAATTATAGACACCTGAAATCTGCCGTCAACCCTTAAATTCGTTTTTTATCAATACGTTGCGCAAACCCAGTCAAATCGCTGTTCACTCACTTCAGCTCACCTACAGCAGCGGACTACAAAACCCCCGCCTCTCTAAGGCTGGTCACTGCAACTTCATCCATATTCAACACTCGCTGGAGCACCTCCTGCGTATGCTCGCCTAATAAGGGAGGCGCGTTGCGATATTCCACCGGTGTCTCCGACAGGCGAATCGGACTCGCCACCTGCGGGACTTTTCCGGCGAGCGCGTGAGGCAGCTCTATCGCCAGTCCGCGTGATTGAACTTGAGGATCGGCGAACATCTGGGCCAAGTCATTGATCGGCCCACACGGGACACCTGCCTGCTCCAACTGAGCCACCCATTCGGCGGTGGTCTTGAATACAGTCACTTGGCGAATCAACGGGATCAACACTCCCCGGTTCGCCACTCGCGCCTTGTTCGTGGCAAAACGAGGATCGTCAGCCCACTGAGGCTGACCGGCGACCTCAGCGAATTTTCGAAATTGGCCGTCATTCCCAACTGTCAGAATGAAATCACCGTCCGCCGTAGGAAAATCCTGATAAGGCACGATATTCGGATGAGCATTGCCCAACCGCTTCGGCGCATTGCCGGTGGTCAGGTAATTCATTGCCTGGTTGGCCAGGCATGCCACTTGGACGTCCAGCAATGCCATATCAATGTGCTGCCCACCGCCGGCGTGATCGCGATGGGCCAGCGCGGCCAAAATGGCAACGGTCGAGTACAAACCGGTAAGAATATCCGTCAGCGCGACCCCAACTTTGACCGGCCCCGCGCCTTCATCGCCTTCGGGCCGGCCGGTGAGGCTCATCAAGCCCCCAAGCCCCTGAATCATGAAGTCATACCCGGCGCGCTTGGCATACGGGCCGGTCTGCCCAAAGCCGGTGATCGAACAATAAATCAGTCGAGGATTGATCGCCTTCAGGGATGGATAGTCCAGGCCATAGGCAGCCAAACCGCCCACCTTGAAGTTTTCGATCAGGATGTCGGATTTCGCCGCAAGCTCCCGCACCAGCCGCTGCCCCTCCGGACGCGTGAAATCGATGGTCACCGACTGCTTGTTGCGATTGGCCGAAAGGTAATAGGCCGCCTCGGTCGTATTCTCGCCGCGACCGTCCTTGAGGAAGGGAGGACCCCAGGCACGCGTATCGTCACCATTGCCGGGCCGCTCGACCTTAATGACCTCGGCTCCCAGGTCCGCCAGGATCTGCCCGGCCCACGGCCCTGCCAATACTCTCGATAAGTCCAATACCCGCAAATGCGAAAGCGCGCCCATGAGCGTTCTCCTATCAATAGAACGCCTGGATACCGGTTTGCGCACGCCCCAGGATCAATGCATGAACATCATGCGTGCCTTCGTAGGTGTTCACGACTTCCAGGTTCACCAAGTGGCGAGCAATGCCAAACTCATCGGAGATACCATTGCCGCCCAGCATGTCCCGCGCCATACGCGCGATATCCAATGACTTGCCGCAGGAATTGCGCTTCATGATCGAGGTGATCTCAACCGCGGCCGAGCCCTCATCCTTCATGCGACCCAGGCGCAAGCATCCCTGCAAGGCGAGAGTGATTTCAGTCTGCATGTCGGCCAGCTTCTTCTGGATCAATTGATTGGCCGCCAGGGGACGACCGAACTGCTGACGATCCAAGGTGTACTGCCGAGCGGTATGCCAACAGAATTCGGCAGCCCCCAAGGCGCCCCAGGAGATTCCGTAGCGCGCCGAGTTCAGACACGTAAACGGCCCTTTCAGCCCGCGCACGTCCGGGAAGATGTTTTCTTCCGGCACGAACACATTGTCCATGACGATCTCACCTGTGATGGACGCCCGCAGCCCGACCTTGCCATGGATGGCCGGCGCGCTCAGCCCTTTCCAGCCTTTCTCGAGAACGAAGCCACGGATATCACCGGCATCGTCCTTACCCCAGACAACAAAGACATCGGCAATCGGACTGTTGGTGATCCACATCTTGCTACCCGTCAGGCTGTAGCCGCCTTCCACTTTGCGCGCACGGGTAATCATCGCGCCTGGGTCAGACCCATGGTTAGGCTCGGTCAGACCAAAGCAGCCGATCCATTCACCAGACGCCAACTTCGGTAGATATTTCTGCTTTTGCGCCTCGGTACCGAACTCGTTGATCGGCACCATGACCAGGGACGACTGCACACTCATCATCGAACGGTAGCCGGAATCGACGCGCTCCACCTCACGGGCGATCAGGCCGTAGCTGACGTAGTTGAGTCCACTGCCGCCGTACTGCTCGGGAATGGTTGCGCCCAAAAGACCAACCTCGCCCATTTCGCGGAAAATCGCCGGGTCGGTTTTTTCATGACGGAACGCTTCCAGCACCCTTGGCGCAAGCTTCTGTTGGGCGAATTGCTCGGCACTATCGCGAATCATGCGTTCTTCTTCGGTGAGCTGCTGATCCAGCAACAATGGATCGATCCAGTTGAAGCTTGCTTTACCGGCCATGAAAGAGTCCTCGCCAATCAAATGAAATTCGTGAATTGATCCTAGGCGCCGTTTCCTACAAGGGCAAACGAGGATTCCGCATACTCTTGTGCTAATTTCTCACTCCGTAGCCGCTATGGCCCGCTCTCACGCCGCCAATGAGTGAGGTAGATGTACATGCGTCGTAAAATTCCCAGTACCGCCGCGCTGATCAGTTTCGAGGCCGCAGCCCGGCATGAAAGTTTCACCAAGGCCGCGCAAGAGCTTTCCCTGACCCAAGGCGCCATCTGCCGACAGATCGCCAGCCTGGAAGACTTCTTGAGCGTCGAGCTTTTCCGACGCTCAAGACGTGGCGTCAAGTTGACCGAAGCAGGCCTTTCCTACAGCCGTCGCGTCGCGGCCCAACTGGACGCCGTAGAACGCGACACGCTTTCAGTCATGGGTCATACCGGCGCGAATGTGATCGAACTGGCCGTGGTTCCGACGTTCGGCACTCAATGGCTGCTGCCCCGTCTCAAGGATTTCCAACTTCAACATCCAGAAGTTACGGTCAACCTGACCAACCGCACACGTCCCTTTCTTTTCGCGGACACAGAGTTTGATGCCGCTATCTATTTTGGCGATGCAGATTGGTCCGGGACCGAATCCCACAAACTGATGGGCGAAAATCCGATGCCGGTTTGCAGCCCTTCCTTATTGGGTGAACACGAAAGCCTGACGGCGCAGGCCATTGCCGAGATGCCGCTGCTTCAACAAACCACCCGCCCTTATGCCTGGCGCCAATGGTTCAGCTCGCAGAACCTGAACATCGCGCACGACCTGACAGGCCCTCGTTATGAACTATTCTCCATGCTCGCCCAAGCAGCGATGCATGACATGGGGGTTGCTCTGATACCGCCCTTCCTGATCCAACGTGAACTGGCGGAAAAAAGACTGGTCATCGCTAACCGCAAGGCGCTGTCGAGCATCAAGGCTTACTACCTGATGATTCCTGAGCGCAAAGTCGAATCTGCGTCGCTTCGCGCTTTTCGCGACTGGCTGATTCAGCAAGCAAGCACTTATGATCTTGATTCATAAGGAAATTTGTATAACCGACTCTGGTAGTAAGCTAATCAAAAGCGCTACAGATATAAGTTTTTGTCGCTTACAGTCAATCTGTTAAAAAATTAGTACCGTAGTCTCACAAGCGTTCAAATACGTGGCTTTGCGCCATATCACCCGAGTCATAGCGGCTTATTCATTACGCCGATGGGAAGCTTTATCGAATTGCATACGAAACCCTTGGAAGACAAGGCCTGCAAGGGCTCGTAGGCTAGTGTTGCGACATTCGGTCACAGGGTGACTTGTAGTTAATTTTTCGTCACCAGTCATAATCCCTTGAAGGGCTGGATTTTCGCCTGCAAAATGCCGCGCCCCGTCTGATTCGGCGGGATCGTGCTGATCGGCCGCCCCAGCCGCACCATCCGAAGTGCCTGGGTTTACTCAATAAGATCACGCAGGAGATTTGACGTGCACATTGGTGTTCCTCTCGAAACCCAGATGGGTGAAACAAGGGTTGCTGCTACCCCGGAAACCATCAAGAAGCTGATCGGCCAAGGCCATAAAGTCACTGTTCAAAGCGGCGCCGGTCTCAAGGCGAGCGTCACCGACAGTGCTTATGAAGCAGCGGGCGCAACTATTGGCAGTGCCAATGATGCGTTCGGTGCCGAGCTGATTCTCAAGGTGATCGCCCCCAACGACAGCGAACTGACGCTGGTCAAGCGCGGCACAGTCCTGGTGGGCATGCTCAACCCGTTCAATAACGAAACCATCGCCAAGCTGGCCGAACACGGAATTACCGCGTTCGCTCTCGAGGCCGCACCTCGGACCTCGCGTGCCCAGAGCCTGGACGTGCTGTCGTCCCAAGCGAACATCGCCGGCTACAAAGCTGTCCTGTTGGCAGCGCACTACTACCCACGTTTCATGCCGATGCTGATGACTGCCGCAGGCACTGTGAAAGCGGCACGGGTGCTGATCCTCGGCGCTGGTGTGGCCGGGTTGCAGGCGATTGCGACGGCCAAGCGACTGGGGGCGGTGATCGAGGCTTCGGATGTGCGTCCGGCAGTGAAGGAACAAATCGAATCCCTCGGCGCCAAGTTCGTCGATGTGCCCTACGAAACCGATGAAGAGCGCGAATGCGCCGTCGGTGTCGGCGGTTACGCCCGGCCGATGCCTGCCAGCTGGATGCAGCGCCAGGCCCAGGCCGTGCACGAACGCGCCAAACAGGCGGACATTGTCATCACCACTGCGTTGATTCCGGGCCGCAAGGCACCGACCTTGCTGAGCGCCGAGACCGTCGCGCAGATGAAGCCGGGTTCGGTGGTCATCGACCTCGCCGCTGCCCAGGGCGGCAACTGCCCGCTGACCGTGGCCGATCAAGTGGTCGTGGAGAACGGCGTGACCATCGTCGGCCCGACCAACCTGGCCGGTGAAGTCGCCGCCGACGCTTCGGCGCTGTATGCCCGCAACCTGCTGGACTTCCTGAAGCTGGTCTTCACCAAGGAAGGTCAGTTCGACGTGAACCTGGAAGACGACATCGTCGCCGCGTGCCTGATGTGCCGCGACGGCCAGGTCATCCGCAAAAACGCCTAAGCAGGGATTCAGACAATGGAAGAGCTCATCTCCCCCGGTATCTACAACCTGATCATCTTCGTGCTGGCGATTTATGTCGGTTACCACGTGGTCTGGAACGTAACGCCTGCACTGCACACACCGCTGATGGCGGTGACCAACGCCATCTCGGCCATCGTGATCGTCGGCGCCATGCTCGCCGCCGCGCTGACCGTGACGCCACTGGGCAAAACCATGGGTACCCTCGCCGTGGCCCTGGCCGCGGTGAACGTATTCGGTGGCTTCCTGGTGACGCGCCGCATGCTCGAGATGTTCAAGAAAAAAGCCCCGAAAGCCGTAAAAGAAGAGGCGCCCAAGTAATGAGCATGAATCTGGTAACGACGCTCTACCTGATCGCGTCCATCTGCTTCATTCAGGCTCTGAAGGGCCTGTCGCACCCCACTACTTCACGTCGTGGCAACCTGTTTGGCATGCTCGGCATGGCACTGGCGGTGCTCACCACCGTTGGCCTCATCTATAAGCTGGGTGCCGAGCTTGCCACTGCGGGCATCGGTTATGTCATCGTCGGCCTGCTGATCGGAGGCACCGCCGGCTCGATCATGGCCAAACGCGTCGAGATGACCAAGATGCCGGAACTGGTGGCGTTCATGCACAGCATGATCGGCCTGGCCGCAGTGTTCATTGCCATCGCTGCGGTGGTTGAGCCGCAGTCCCTGGGTATCGTCAAGCAACTGGGCGATTCGATTCCGGCCGGCAACCGCCTGGAACTGTTCCTCGGCGCGGCCATTGGTGCCATCACCTTCTCCGGTTCGGTGATCGCTTTCGGCAAATTGTCGGGCAAGTACAAGTTCCGCCTGTTCCAAGGGGCACCCGTACAGTTTGGCGGGCAACACAAGCTCAACCTGATTCTGGGCCTGGCGACGCTGGGCCTGGGCGTGACGTTCATGGCCACGGGCAACTTTGGCGCTTTCGCCCTGATGCTGGCCCTGGCGTTCGTGCTGGGCGTGTTGATCATCATCCCGATTGGCGGTGCCGACATGCCGGTAGTGGTGTCGATGCTCAACAGCTATTCGGGTTGGGCCGCGGCCGGCATCGGTTTTTCGCTGAACAACTCGATGCTGATCATCGCCGGCTCGCTGGTGGGGTCCAGTGGTGCGATTCTGTCGTACATCATGTGCAAGGCCATGAACCGCTCGTTCTTCAACGTGCTGCTCGGTGGCTTCGGCAACAGTGCCGATGCGGGTGGTCCGGCGGGGGCGCAAGAAGCTCGTCCGGTGAAATCCGGCTCGGCTGACGACGCGACCTTCCTGCTGACCAACGCTGACACGGTGATCATCGTCCCAGGTTATGGCTTGGCTGTAGCGCGCGCCCAACACGCGTTGAAAGAACTGACCGAGAAACTGACTCACCACGGCGTTACCGTGAAGTATGCCATCCACCCCGTAGCCGGACGCATGCCCGGCCACATGAACGTGCTGCTGGCCGAGGCCGAAGTGCCTTACGACCAAGTGTTCGAGATGGAGGACATCAACTCCGAGTTTGGTCAGGCCGACGTGGTGCTGGTGCTCGGCGCCAACGACGTGGTCAACCCGGCGGCGAAGAACGATCCGAAATCGCCGATTGCCGGCATGCCGATCCTCGAAGCGTTCAAGGCCAAGACCATCATCGTCAATAAGCGCTCGATGGCCAGCGGCTATGCCGGCCTGGATAACGAGCTGTTCTACCTGGACAAGACCATGATGGTGTTCGGTGATGCCAAGAAAGTGATCGAGGACATGGTCAAGGCGGTGGAATAACAATCCCGGTCGACCATAGCGCCCCGACTCGTCGGGGCGTTTTGATTTGTATCAAGGCAAAACGTTACCGATCCGGTAATGATGTTTTGCCTGAAACGCCCGTAATAGAAGCCTTAATTGCGACTTTTGTAGCGGGTCGGGCACGGCGCGAATTCACTAGACTGCGCATCTTGCTTTTAGCCCGAGATAACAAACCATGTACCGTGAACGTATCCGCCTGCCTTCGTTGTTGAATAAAGTGATGAGCGCTGCCGAAGCCGCTTTGTTGATCGAAGATGGCATGACCGTCGGCATGAGCGGGTTCACCCGCGCCGGTGAGGCAAAAGCGGTGCCCCACGCACTGGCCGAACGCGCCAAGGTCACCCCGCTGCAAATCAGCCTGATGACCGGCGCGAGCCTGGGTAACGACCTTGACAAGGAGCTCACCGAGGCCGGCGTGCTGGCACGGCGCATGCCCTTCCAGGTCGACAGCACGTTGCGCAAGGCAATCAACGCGGGCAAGGTCATGTTCATCGACCAGCACCTTTCGGAAACGGTCGAGCAACTGCGCAACGGCCAGCTCAAGCTGCCCGACATTGCAGTGATCGAAGCGGTGGCCATCACCGAACAAGGCCACATTGTGCCGACCACCTCGGTGGGCAACTCGGCCAGCTTTGCGATCTTCGCCCGGCAAATAATCGTCGAGATCAACCTGGCCCACAATCCGAATCTGGAAGGGCTGCACGACATCTATATCCCGACCTACCGCCCAACCCGCACGCCGATTCCCCTGGTAAAGGTCGACGACCGTATCGGCAGTACCGCAATACCGATACCGCCGGAAAAAATTGCCGCCATCGTCATCACCAACCAAGGCGACTCGCCGTCGACCGTCACGCCGCCAGACAGCGAAACCCAGGCCATCGCCGACCACCTGATCGGCTTCTTCAAAGCGGAGGTAGCGGCAGGGCGAATGACCAACAAACTCGGCCCGTTACAAGCCGGGATCGGCAACATTGCCAATGCCGTGATGTGCGGGCTGATCGACTCGCCGTTCGAACAGCTGACGATGTATTCCGAGGTCCTGCAGGACTCTACCTTTGATTTGATCGACGCCGGCAAACTGAGCTTCGCCTCGGGCAGCTCCATCACGTTGTCGAGCCGACGCAATGCCGACGTCTTCACAAACCTGGAAAAGTACAAGGACAAGCTGGTCCTGCGCCCGCAGGAAATTTCCAACCACCCCGAAGTCGTCCGCCGCTTGGGCATCATTGGCATCAATACCGCCCTGGAGTTCGACCTGTACGGTAATGTCAACTCCACACACGTGTGTGGCACGCGGATGATGAATGGCATCGGCGGGTCGGGGGATTTCGCGCGCAATGCGCACCTCGCGATCTTCGTAACGAAGTCGATTGCCAAGGGCGGGGCGATCTCCAGCGTCGTGCCGATGGTCAGCCATGTGGACCACACCGAGCACGACGTCGACATCCTGGTTACCGAGATCGGCCTGGCCGACCTGCGTGGCCTGGCGCCCAGGGAGCGGGCGCGGGTAATCATCGACAATTGTGTGCACCCATCCTATCGCCAGGCGCTGAATGACTACTTTGAGGCGGCATGCGCCTTGGGCGGACATACACCTCATATCCTTCGCGACGCACTAAGCTGGCACCTGAACCTTGAAGAGACCGGGCGGATGTTGGCGGTCTGATACAGCTGGTCCATCAGTACAGCAGAAACAGTTTTGTGCGCTCTTCCCAAACGACGCCAACTGACAAAAACTGTACTGCTGTACCGGTGTTTTCCTACAGTTATCTCCCACACATAATGATCATCTGCCAGAAAATGCACCATTATGGTTCAGACAAGTACAGTTGCGCCAATATCGACCAGTACACCACTGTTTAACAGTTAACTGCTCGATCACATTACAGTTGAACTGTATCTAGAGAGACTGGCCAAACGAGAGGATCATGGGCACCAGTTAAACCACTACCTAATCCCGCCACAAGCGGAAGGATGTCAACCATGGAACGTACACTCAGTTCCGAGATGTTTTTCGAAGACAAAGCTGAAAAAAACCAGGCTTCCCTGCCTCTTCGCGTTATCGCTAATCTGATGTTGTGGCAGCGCCGCATCGCCAGCCGTCACCAACTGGCTCGTCTGGATTCGCGCCTGCTGGCCGACGCCGGTATCAGCGAAGCACAACGCTACGAAGAGCTGAGCAAGCCGTTCTGGCGCTAACCCAGCGCCGCTGGCCCTGACCCACCGGGTCCACCGCCAGCAACGAATTGAACAAACAAGACCCGTCGCGGGAAACCGCGACGGGTCTTGTCGTTTCAGAGGCAACTAGCCGTTGATCTATCCAGGAATAGAACAGTTGTCGATAAATCAACGATTCATAGGTACAGTTTTAGCCACGCGACGAAGCAGCGCCCTCAAGGTCGCAGCTGTCATCCGAGCGGATCTGCCTTAATATCCGAGCGAACGTGGCGAAGCGAGCCGAGCATTCGCTCCTCTTCAGCTGCACGTATCGCCTTGCCTCATTACCCAAGGAGTCTCATCATGACCCGTCTTCGTCTGCTCAGCGCGGTGGCCTTGCTGGCCGTTGCCGCCCAATCCAACGCCAGTAGCTTCATCGTCACCACTGACTCGATCGTCGGTGCACTCAAGGCCACGTCCGACGCCACCTCTGACGCAACCTCCTCGCTGCGGGACAACAAGATCGTCCAGGCCGCCCGTGACGACGCCGCCAGCTTCGTAGCGAGCGAAGGGGCAATCCGCGGGGTGAAACTTGAAAGCGCCCTGGATTACATCCGCCAGCAGGCCCCGCAACTGAACGCCACTGATGCGCAACTGGCCCAGGCGATCCTGGTGATCTGATACACATGAAACATCGGGCGCCAAATGGTGTTCCGATGTTTCAACGCTGGCTCTGGGCCGGCGGTTTGCGCTAGCCTTTCGGCTCGCCATCAACTGTCGAGCCCCATGCGTTCCTATTCCTATCTGTATATTGCGCTCCTCTTTGCAGCCTGCTGGTCTGTCCCTGCCCAGGCCTTTGATGTGTCCACCCAGCAGGTCGTCGTCAGCGGTTATGCAACGAGCATGGTGACCTCTGCGCCCTTCGATCATAAACTTGTCGCCGCCCGCGACGACGCTGCGGCATTCGTCGCCAGTGACGGACAGTTGCGAGGTGGACAGCTGGAGTCAGCCCTGGATTACCTGCGGCGTACCCAGCCAAAACTTCATGCCAGCGACCTTGAACTGGCACAGGCAATTCTCGTCCAATAGTTATCTTCATTTCTCGGAGTCGTTCCATGCGTAGCCCGCTGATTGCTGCCGCCCTAGGCCTGCTGGTATTGGCCGATGTGGCCCAGGCCCATACCCTGGTAGCCACCAGTAACATCATCGTTCGCGCTTCCCAGCGCACGATTGATTTCACTTCCGATACCACCACATCCATCCGTGATTCGAAAATCGTCCGCGAAGCCCATGACGATGCGGCCAGCTTTGTCGCCAGCAATGGCGAGATTCGTGGCGCTCATCTCGAAGCCGCCTTCGATACGTTGCGCACCCGTGTACCGGAAGCGCGTGATGCCAGCGACCAGGTTCTCGCCGAAGCCATCCTCGCATTGTGAGGCGCTTTGCCGCCTGGCTGACGGCCTGGACGTTGCTGCTGGTCGGCAACAGCGCCCAGGCCGGTTTGCAACTGCACCTCAACACCGAAGGCCTGGGTCTGGCGCAGCAGCAGGCCAGCCAGGCTTTGCTTGATGAGGCGATGCAAGCATTGCCGCCACGTTTCATCGAGCGCCTGGACCGGCGCATCGATGTCGGCTGGACCGACCAGATGCCGGCCAACGCCTATGGCCAGGCTTCACTGGTGTCGCAGCTGGATCTCAACAGCAATCTGCTCGACAGTCTGACCGATGGCAGCGCCGCGACGCAGAAGACACAACGCCCCCACGGCACGGTACGGCGGGAAATGCTCGCCACGGTTCTCCATGAACTCACCCATATCTACGATCGCTCGCGTCTTTGGCCGGAGCCCGAGCGCGCGCTGATCCAGCGTTGTACCCGCCGTAATGGCAGTTCCGGGCTGATTGGCTTGCCCGATGAATGCCGCGGCCAGAATGACCGTCGCTTTACCCTCAGTGATGATCCACGCTTGCTGGATCTGGCCGGTTGGCCGCAGTACGTCGGTCGTCGCGGGGAGCGCGAGCAGCACAACCGCCAGGTCGCCCGTAGTCCGGATCTTTACGAGACAAGCAGCCCCAAGGAGTTCGTCGCGGTCAACATGGAGTACTTTCTCCTGGACCCCAGCTACGCCTGCCGCCGGCCTGCACTGTATCGCTATTACCAGGAACATTTTGGTTGGGCACCCGCCGCCAAGGAAACCTGCGCCCAATCGTTCGCCTTCCTCAATGCCGGGAACGACTTCGCCAGGACGCCGCTGGGCAAGGTCGATCCCGAACGGGTCTATGCCATCGACTATCTCCTGGCCGAAGCCAACCAGAATTGGGTCAGCCGCTGGGGCCACAGCATGCTTCGCCTGGTGATCTGCGCACCGGGCCGGCCCCGTGGTCCGGACTGCCGACTGGACCTGGACCAGCACCTGGTGCTGTCCTATCGCGCTTTCGTGGGCGATGTGCAGTTGTCGAGCTGGGACGGGCTGGTCGGCAAATATCCGTCGCGCCTGTTCGTGTTGCCGCTGGCCCAAGTCATCGATGAATACACCAAGACCGAACTGCGCAGCCTGGCCTCAGTACCACTGAACCTGTCGCGCGCCGAGATCGAGGAAACGGTCGAGCACGCCGCCGAAATGCACTGGAGCTACGACGGCAACTATTACTTCCTGTCCAACAACTGTGCGGTGGAAAGCCTGAAGCTGCTGCGCAGCGGCAGCAATAACGCCCAGCTCAAGGGCCTGGACAGCATCATGCCCAACGGCTTGCTGGAAGTGCTCAAGGGCCGGGGCCTGGCCGACACCAGCGTGCTGGACGATCCCAAGGAAGCCTTGCGCCTGGGCTATCGCTTCGACTCGTTCCGCGAGCGGTACCAGGCGATGTTCAATGTGCTGAAGAAGTACCTGCCCATCAAACAGGAATCGGTGGAAGACTGGCTGGCCCTGGACGCCGCCGAACGCCGCGTCTGGTTCGAACAGGCGGACCTGCGTACCAGCGCAGCGTTGCTGCTGCTTGAACAGGCCAGTTACCGCCGCCAGTTGTTACTGGCCCAGGACGAAGTCAAGCAACGCTACCTCGGCGCCCGGGAATTGCAGAACGGCGGTATGGAAAGGGCCAACGCGACGTTGCAGCAAATCCTCGCCAACAGCGGCTTCCTCAGCCGTCCCGCCGAGCTGCTCGGCAGCAGTGGATATGGATTGCCGCAACCCAGCGAGTGGCAACGACTGGAATCGGAAAGCAGCTTGCGCCAGAAACAATTGCAAACCCTGACCGGCGATCTGGACAAGGAAGTCCGGGCACTGCTTGAACCCAGTCGCGCCGCTGAAATTGCCGCCAGTGAAGCCAACGTCAAAGAGATCGGCGAACACCTGCGCAAACTGCACAAGGCCGGCGGCGGACTGGAGCTACCTTAATAGCGCCGCCGCACCCTGTGGCGAGGGAGCTTGCTCCCGCTGGGACGGTCCGACGCCTCGGGCGAAGCGGCCCCAAACAGGCGGATGCGACTTTTCAGGTAGAGCGCGTCGCCCGGTTCTACGACTGCTTCGCAGCCGAGCGGGAGCAAGCTCCCTCGCCACAAGGGCAACCCTCAAGCATTCCTAGGACAGCAAAAAGGGGTTCAGAAACTGGTTCTGAACCTCTTATCTATGCAACGTGATTCAGGCGCGGGCTTTTCGCACCCCGTCGGCCAGCGCGGCGCAGAGGCTCAGTACGCCGTCGATAGCCTGTTCTGAGGTGTCTGCGCTGGCGATATGGTCGATCAATGCCGACCCCACCACCACCCCGTCCGCCAACCGCGCAATGGCAGCGGCCTGTTCCGGCGTGCGAATACCGAAACCAATGCTGATCGGCAGATCGGTGTGGCGACGCAGGCGCGCCACGGCTTCTTCCACATGCTCCAGCGTCGCGGCGCCAGCGCCGGTGACCCCAGCCACCGAGACGTAGTACACGAAGCCCGAACTGCCGTTGAGCACGGTAGGCAAACGTACATCGTCGGTGGTCGGCGTGGTCAGGCGGATGAAGTCCAGGCCCGCCGCCTGGGCCGGCTCGCACAGTTCACTGTTGTGCTCAGGCGGCATGTCGACCACGATCAGGCCATCAACGCCCGAATCCAGCGCCTCGCCAATGAAACGCTGCACACCGTAACGGTGGATCGGGTTGAAGTAGCCCATCAGTACCAGCGGCGTTTCGGTGTTGCCTTCACGGAACTCGCGAACCATCTGCAGGGTTTTCGCCAGGTTTTGCTGGGCGCCCAAGGCGCGGATATTCGCCAACTGGATCGCCGGGCCATCGGCCATCGGGTCAGTGAAGGGCATGCCTAACTCGATCACATCGGCACCGGCCGCCGGCAGGCCTTTGAGGATCGCCAGCGAGGTGTCGTAGTTCGGGTCGCCAGCGGTGACAAAGGTCACGAGGGCGGCGCGGTTCTGTTCCTTGAGTTCGGCAAAGCGGGTTTGCAGGCGGCTCATCAGTGTTTCTCCTGCTGGGACTGTTCCATGTGGTGCATCACGGTTTGCATGTCTTTGTCGCCACGACCGGACAGGTTGACCACCATCAGGTGATCCTTCGGCAGGCTGGGTGCGCGTTTGAATACTTCAGCCAAGGCGTGGGAGCTTTCCAGCGCAGGAATGATCCCTTCCAGACGGCAGCACTTATGGAAGGCATCCAGGGCTTCGGCGTCAGTGATCGAGGTGTACTGGACGCGACCGATATCGTGCAACCAGGCGTGTTCCGGGCCGATACCGGGATAATCGAGGCCGGCGGAAATCGAATGGGCGTCGATGATCTGGCCGTCTTCGTCCTGCAACAGGAACGTGCGGTTGCCATGCAGTACACCCGGCACGCCACCGTTCAGGCTCGCCGCGTGTTTGCCGGTCTCGATGCCATAGCCTGCGGCTTCCACACCGATGATCTCGACACTCTTGTCGTCCAGGAACGGGTGGAACAGGCCCATGGCATTGGAACCGCCGCCGATGCACGCCACCAGGCTATCGGGCAGACGACCTTCCTGAGCTTGCAACTGATCGCGGGTTTCCTTGCCGATCACCGCCTGGAAGTCACGGACCATGGCCGGATAAGGGTGCGGGCCTGCCACCGTGCCGATCAGGTAAAACGTGCTGTCGACGTTGGTCACCCAGTCGCGCAGGGCTTCGTTCATGGCGTCCTTGAGGGTGCCGGTGCCGGCGACCACCGGAATCACCTCGGCACCCAGCAACTTCATGCGAAACACGTTCGCCTGCTGGCGCTCGATGTCGGTAGTGCCCATGTAGATCACGCATTCCAGGCCGAAACGCGCGGCCACGGTGGCAGTGGCCACGCCATGCATACCGGCGCCGGTCTCGGCGATGATGCGCTTCTTGCCCATGCGCCGCGCCAGCAGGATCTGGCCGATGCAGTTGTTGATCTTGTGCGCGCCGGTGTGGTTCAGCTCTTCGCGCTTGAGATAGATCTTGGCGCCGCCGCAGTACTCAGTCAGGCGCTCGGCGAAATACAACGGGCTCGGACGACCGACGTAATCGCGCTGGAAGTACGCCAGTTCCTCGATAAATGCCGGATCCTGCTTCGCCACTTCGTATTCACGGGCCAGGTCGAGGATCAGCGGCATCAGCGTTTCCGCCACATAGCGGCCGCCGAACGCACCGAACAGGCCATTGGCGTCAGGGCCGCTGCGCAGGTTGAAAGGGGTCGTAGGCTGGGTCATCGGGGCGCTCCAGGCAGATGCGTAGTAAGACAATGAGGCTCACTCTACCCCTGACATCCTTCACTGAAAACCGATAAGATCGCCGCATCCTGTCAGGAAAACTCACAGATAAAATGCGCCACGATCTTCCGCCTCTCAACGCCTTGCGCGCCTTCGAAGCCACTGCCCGCCTGAACAGCGTAAGCCAGGCGGCCGAACAGCTGCATGTTACCCACGGAGCGGTCAGTCGACAGCTGAAAGTGCTGGAAGAGCACCTGGGGGTCAGCCTGTTCGTCAAGGACGGACGCGGCCTGAAACTCACAGATTCGGGCGTACGCCTGCGCGATGCCAGCGCCGAGGCGTTCGAGCGATTGCGCAGCGTCTGCGCGGAGCTGACGCAAAGCACGGCGGACGCGCCCTTCGTGCTGGGTTGCTCGGGCAGCCTGCTGGCGCGCTGGTTCATTCCTCGGCTAGGCAGGCTCAACGCCGACTTACCCGACTTGCGCTTGCATTTATCTGCTGGCGAGGGAGATCTGGACCCAAGGCGACCGGGTCTCGATGCGCTGCTGGTATTCGCCGAACCGCCATGGCCGGCGGACATGCAAGTATATGAACTGACCGACGAGCGAATCGGCCCGGTGATGAGCCCGCATTACGCCGGGTTTGCCCGTTTACAGACCGCACCCGCCGGCGCGTTGCTGGATGAGCCCCTGCTGCATACCACATCCCGGCCGCAAGCCTGGCCAACCTGGGCACGACAAAACGACCTGGAGCCCCAGGCATTGAAGTTCGGCCAGGGATTCGAGCATTTGTATTATTTGCTGGAGGCCGCCGTAGCGGGGCTGGGCGTGGCGATTGCCCCCGAGCCGCTGGTGGCCGAGGACGTGCGCGCCGGGCGCCTGGTCGCGCCGTGGGGCTTCGGTGAAACCCCGGCGCGACTGGCGCTGTGGTTACCCAAGCGCGCCGCGGACGGGCGCGCTCGCCAATTGGCCCAGTGGCTCAGGCACGAGCTGGGCCAGCCGGTTCAGTCACCGCGTTTGCACAACAGATAGGCAGCCAGCAAACCGATGGCGCCGACCGCGACGCCGGCCGTGGTCCATGGGTGCTCCTGCGCATAATCGCGAGTGGCAAGCCCGGTTTCACGTGTCTTGACCTTCACCTCTTCATACGCATCGCTGAGCAGATGCCGAGAGTGCTTCAGCGCGTTTTCAGCGTTCGCCTTCAGCGACTTGAGGGTCTTGCGCGACTCGTCCGAAGCGTCTTCCTTCAGGCTTTCCAACGACTTGAGCAGACTTTCGATCTCCGCTTCCATGCTTTGCAACGAAGCCTTGCGTAACGAATTGCTAGCCATGGTGGTGCTCTCCTGCAGTGGTTGAACGTGTGTGAGTTGGGACTCCAGCCGTTTCTGAAAGTGCAGTAAATCTGAACTTTCGAAGCGTCAACGGCGACACATGTAAGGCACACAATCGCTGCTAGGCTGATTAGGACAACCCAAGGAGACTTCCCATGAGTGATCATCACACGTACAAAAAGGTCGAGCTGGTCGGCTCGTCTCCCACCAGTATCGAAGACGCCATCAACAACGCCTTGGCTGAGGCCAGCAAAAGCCTCAAGCATCTGGAATGGTTTGAAGTCACCGAGACTCGTGGACACATCGAGAACGGTCGGGCCGCGCATTTCCAGGTGACCATCAAGGTCGGCTTCCGGATCGCCAATAGCTGATCGCCGATGAACTTGCTCGCTGGCGCAGTGCCATAGGAATGGCGATGCGCTATGGTATGCGCATCACGATTTACCCATACCTGCCTTATTGATCCGACCAAGGAGTGCGAGCGATGAAGAAGTTGATGGTAGCCCTGGGCTTGCTGAGCCTTGCGGGCAGTGCGTTTGCGGCCGGCAAGCCTTGCGAAGAGTTGAAAAGCGAAATCGCAGCGAAACTTGATGCCAAGGGTGTGTCAAGTTATACGCTGGAAATCGTCGACAAAGGCGCGGCGGCTGACGGAAAAGTCGTCGGCACCTGTGAAGGCGATACAAAGGAAATCGTTTATAAGAAGTGATTCTTGAAACGGCAAAGCCGACGCAGTGCGTCGGCTTTTTTGCGCCCCCGATTCAGCCCTTCATGACCTGCGCCAGCAGCTCATAAGAGTGTAGGCGGTCGGCGTGCTCATACAGGTCGCTGGTAAAAATCAGCTCGTCGGCCTGGGTCTGCTCGATCAGTACCTGCAACCTGGCGCGGATCTTCTCTGGCCCGCCAATCATGGCCAGGCCCAGGAAATCGCCCACCGCTTCCTTCTCATGGGGCAACCACAGGCCGTTCATGGACTCCACCGGTGGCCGTTGCACCAGGCTCTGGCCGCGCATCAACGCTAGGATCCGCTGATACACCGAGGTCGCCAGATAGTCGGCCTGTTCGTCCGTGTCCGCCGCCACCAGGGGCACCCCGAGCATGACGTAAGGCTTGTCGAGCACCTCGGACGGCTTGAAGTGATTGCGATAGACACGGATCGCCTCATGCATGAAACGTGGAGCGAAATGGGAGGCGAAGGCGTAGGGTAAACCGCGCTCACCGGCCAATTGCGCGCTGAACAGGCTCGAACCCAACAGCCACACCGGCACATTGGTTCCAGTGCCGGGCATGGCAATAATCCGCTGATCCGGCGTGCGTGGACCCAGGTAGCGCATCAGCTCAGTCACGTCTTCGGGGAAATCGTCCGCACTGCCGGAGCGCTCGCGGCGCAAAGCGCGGGCAGTCATCTGGTCGGAGCCGGGTGCGCGGCCCAACCCCAGGTCGATTCGACCGGGGAACAGACTTTCTAGGGTGCCGAACTGTTCGGCGATGACCAACGGCGCATGGTTGGGCAACATCACCCCGCCGGAGCCGACCCGAATGGTCGAAGTGCCACCCGCCAGATAGCCCAGCAGCACCGCCGTCGCGGAACTGGCGATGCCATCCATGTTGTGGTGTTCGGCGACCCAGAAGCGGGTATAGCCGTATTTTTCCACGTGCTGCGCCAGGTCCAGGGAATTGCGCAGGGACTGGGCGGCATTGCCGTCAGCGCGAACGGGCACGAGGTCGAGGGTCGAGAACTTCACTTCGGACAGCTGTTTCATCGGCTGGGATCTCCAACGGCGTTCCGGGCTTTCCTACGGGCGAAAGCCTGCCGTTTTCTATAGGTGTGTTCCATGCAATGTGGGCATATACCCGAGTTTCAATAGCGGCAACGAATTTTCCTACTAAATTAGTCGACTAATCGACCGGGTGAACTTTATCAGTCCGTCTATCCTCACAATCCTGGCAATCAAAAAACACCGGGCGCGAACCCTCGCGCCGGATCCTGAGGAGGCAGACATGGCTATCATCAAGAAAGCATCGGCACACTGGGAAGGCGATCTGAAGACCGGAATCGGCTCCATTTCCACGGAAACAGGCGTCCTGCGCGAAGCGCCCTACGGTTTCAAGGCACGCTTTGAAGGCGGCCGGGGCACCAACCCCGAAGAGCTGATCGGCGCGGCCCACGCGGGCTGTTTCTCCATGGCATTTTCCATGATCCTGGGCGATGCCGGGCTCAAGGCCGAGCGCATCGACACCAACGCCGAAGTGACCCTCGACCAGGTTGATGGCGGGTTCGCAATTACGGCGGTGAAACTGATCCTGAAGGCGAAGATCCCCGGCGCCAGCCAGCAGCAGTTCGAAGAACTGAGCAAAAAGGCCAAGGAGGGTTGCCCGGTTTCCAAAGTGTTGAATGCCAACATCACCCTGGAAGCGACGCTGGAGGGTTGAGGCACTGAAAGGATCGTAGTCTCTTGGAGGCCGCGATCCTTACACCTGTTATCACGGCGCAGATCTATGGTCGAATGAGGGCCAGCAGTTTCAGCGCACAGGCAGTGCGCGCTGCACTGAGGACGTCGAGCATGAAACGATTTGCCCTGTTGGTCGGCAGTTGCGCTTTGGCTACATCAGCCCTGGCGGCACCTAAACCGTGCGAAGAACTCAAGGCAGAGATCGAAGCCAAGATCCAGGCTCAGAATGTGGCTTCCTACACGCTGGAAATAGTCACCAACAACGAAGTCAAAGACCAGAACATGGTGGTGGGCTCTTGCGAAAACGGCACGAAAAAAATCGTCTACCAGAGGAACGACAACTAGACGCTCCTAGGGAATGCAGCGCACTTGTCGATCCTCGGCGACGATTTCCCGCTTGGCGTCATAGAGCCGGGCGCTAGGGGCGAACGCCAGGTTGCGCGCCTCCAGGCGATAACGCTGGCCGGCTTCGAAATGATCGTATCGCACGCTCAGGTAGCACAAACGCTCCTGCGGCTCGGTCAGCACTCCGAAACCGCCACCGCCAAACACTTCGAAGTCGAAGCGCACTTCCAGTTCATGGCTACCCGGCGAGACCTGGAAAAAGCGTCCGTCCCGCAGGCGCTGACCGTCCAGTTTTTCCGCCATCAGCACCTTGCCACCCGGCGTAGGCGTCGCAAAATCGACCCAGGCCATGGCCGGATCGACCGAGGGCAACGGGCTCGTTGCGCATCCGCCCATCGCGATGGCGGCCATTGTCAGCAAGTAAAGGCGCATGGAGTGCATCCCTGGATAATCAGCGGCTGAGCATAGCGCCGATCAGCTTTGCTGACAGCCCGCCGGCGTGCCTTGCCCCACGACATTGCGCTGTTGGTCGTACAGCTTGGCCCATGGCCGGAAGCCGATACTGCCCGCATGCAACTGGTAACGCTGGCCGGCGTTGAAATCCTTGAATTTCACGTTCAAGCGACAATCACGCCACAGCGGTTCGGCGTCCGGACCGATGTTGCCCGGTTCCACAGCGAATTGATAACGCACCGTCAGCTCATGGCTGCCGGGTTGTACCTCGAAATAACGACGGTCGAGCGACGTCTTGTCATCGACCTTGAGCGCTTGCAACGCAGTGTCCTGGTGGCTTCCAAGGTCAATCCACGCCTGGGAAGGATCGGGGTCAGGCAAACCGGCGCAACCGGTCAGCAGCAACAGGCCACTCGTCAGCATCAACACGCGCATAGCGAAGCTCCGGGCAGGCGGGATAGTCTTGTGGGCAGACTTTTTCCCAGGTAATTGCAATTGATCAGGCCGCATTCAAGCCATCGGTTACTCGACCGTGTTTTCCGGTTTTTGTTTCCAGGCCTCTTGCTTTTGTTACTCAACGGTTGTGCCAGTGTCGGTTACTACGGCCAGCTCGTCGGCGGGCAGTTGCGGTTGCTGCAGGCACGAGAACCCATCGACCAAGTGATTGCCGACCCCACTCGCGATCCGCAGCTTCGCGAGCACCTGGCCCAAGCCCGCGAGGCACGAGCGTTCGCCAGCGCCCGGTTGCACCTGCCGGAGAACAAGAGCTATCGCCTGTACGCGGACATCGGTCGTCCGTTCGTGGTCTGGAATGTCTTCGCCACGCCTGAATTCTCGCTGACACCGCAAAACCATTGTTTCCCGATTGCCGGCTGCGTCGCATATCGCGGCTACTACAGCCAGGGCGCGGCCCGTGGCGAGGCGGCATTGCAGCGTTTGCAAGGCATGGACGTGGCGATCGGCGGGGTCGAGGCTTATTCGACGCTCGGCTGGTTCAACGACCCGATCCTGAGTTCAATGATGCATTGGGGCGACGAGCGCCTGGCAACGCTGATTTTTCATGAACTGGCGCACCAGCGCGTTTATGTAAAGGACGACACTCAGTTCAATGAGTCCTTCGCCACCTTCGTCGAACAGGAAGGCACCCGGCAATGGCGCGCCAGTCGTGGGTTGGGGCCGGATACCGGCAAGCGCATGCAGCAGCGCGAACAGTTTATCCAACGGGTTCTCGACACGCGCCAGCGGCTGGAACAGCTGTACGCCCAACCATTGCCGGCCGAGCAGATGCGCCAGCGAAAGGCCGAGGAGTTCCAGCGCCTGCGGGCCGACTATGAACACCTGCGCGATAGCCAATGGGCGGGCGATAAATACTTCGACGCCTGGGTTTATGCGCCATTGAACAACGCGCGGCTATTGCCGTTCGGGCTGTATAGCCAGTGGGTGCCGGCGTTTGCGGCGCTGTATCGGCGTGAGGGCGGTGATTGGGTGGCGTTCTATGAGGCGGTGGAAAAGCTTGGGAAGTTGTCGGCTGCTGAACGCAGAGCGGCGTTGGAGGCATTGGCAGGACCGAAAGATCCCACCGATTGACTGCAATGCCGTTCACTTAAGATTTATCACTTGTCGTGGCGAGGGAGCTTGCTCCCGCTGGGCTGCATAGCAGCCCCAGAAGCTTGGGACCGCTGCGCGCTCCAGCGGGAGCAAGCTACCTCGCCACGGGGCGGTGATGTCTTGAAGTGAACAGTATTGCACCGATACCGATTGACCGGGCTTTATCGCGAGCAGGCTCGCTCCCACATGGGAGCGGGATAGCACCGGGAGAATAGGTCCGCTGTCAGGCCGCCTCGCGAGCATGCAAAAAAGGCACCCGAGCCAATCGGCGTGCCCTTTCTGTTGCCATTGCAGCCTGGTCCCGACGAACTCAGTGCTTACGGGTTCACCTGATCCTTCAGATTCTTGCCCGGCTTGAAGGCAACGGTGTTGCTGGCCTTGATTTTCACCGGCTCACCGGTCTGCGGGTTCTTACCGGTGCGGGCGCCACGGTGGCGTTGCAGGAAAGTGCCGAAGCCGACCAGGGTGACGCTGTCCTTGCGATGCAGGGCGCCGGTGATTTCTTCGAGAACGGCGTTGAGGACGCGGTTGGCTTGTTCTTTGGTGAGGTCTGCCTTTTCCGCGATGGCGGCGGCGAGTTCTGGTTTACGCATGAATGAAGCCCCTTTTGACGGTTTTTTTGTTGTTATGTCTGGACGGCTCTCATGGGAACCGCCCCTAAGGCGCCGCAGGCTCTACTCTGCGGCAGACGGGAGTGAGGATGGCACGGGGCCGAAAACGGCGCCAGTGTCGGGGCGACCTTTCTGGGACCAAAAGTAGGGTTTTTGCGACAGAACGACCAGTATTTACGCCAGCAGGGCCGGAAGCTCCTTGTTCAGGGCCAGTTTTTCCATCACGGCCGCCCCCGTCAGGGCATAGCCCAGCAGGTTGCCTCGGGCGTCGCGGCACAAGGCTTTGATGTCGGCGCCCTGCCCTTCGACGCTCCACACACCTTCGCTGCCCCTGGGCGGCGGCGAGACCACCAGCGGGCAGACTGGGGTTTTCACGGTAATCGGCATGGCGCCATAGCTGACGGTCGTGGGGTTGCCGGCCAGCGTCTGGGCCAGGGCACGGGCGCAGCTCATCAGCGGCATGACATACAGCAGATTCAGACCGTCGACCTCGGCGCAGTCGCCCAGCGCGTAGATATTGGCGTGGGAAGTTTTCAGGTGACGGTCGACCACCACGCCACGATTGACCACCAGACCGGCAGCCGCTGCCAGATCGATCCGCGGGCGCAGGCCGATGGCCGAGACCACCAGATCGCAGGCAATGACCTGACCGTCGGACAGGTGCGCCTCCAGCCCGTCGGCCACCCGCTGCAGCCGGTTGAGCACCGGGCCCAGATGGAAACGCGCACCGAGGCTTTCCAGGCCGGCCTGCACCGCTGCGGCGGCGGCCGGGTGCAGCAGCGTCGGCATCACCTGCTCACAAGGCGCCACCAGTTGCACTTCGTAGCCACCCAGGATCAAGTCATTGGCGAATTCGCAGCCGATCAGGCCGGCACCGAGCAGCAGCACCCGACGCTTGCCGGCGGCGGCAGCGCGAAAACGCGCGTAGTCTTCCAGGTCATTGATGGGAAAGATCAGGTCGCCAGCGTCGCCCTGCACCGGCACTCGCACGGTTTCCGCGCCCCAGGCCAGGATCAGGTCGCGGTAGCTTACCGCCTCTTCGCCGATCCACAGGCGTTTGTGCCCCGGGTCGATGCCGCTGATGCGCGTATGGGTGCGCACCTCGGCCCTCAGCTGTTCGGCCATGGCCCCAGGTTCGGCCATGCTCAGGCCGTCGGCATCCTTGTTCTTACCGAAACCGGTGGAGAGCATCGGCTTGGAATAGGAGCGCCCATCGTCCGCAGTGATCAGCAGCAGCGGGGTTTCGCTGTCGAGTTTGCGAAATTCCCGGGCCAGGTTGTACCCGGCTAGCCCCGTACCGACGATGACGACAGGTGCGCTCATACTGTTCTCCCTTTGAGAAACAATCAGTCGATTTCGATCATTTCGAAATCCATCTTACCCACGCCGCAGTCCGGGCAAAGCCAGTCTGCCGGGACGTCTTGCCAGCGGGTGCCGGCGGCGATGCCATCATCCGGCCAACCATCGGCTTCGTTGTAGATCAGGCCGCAGACGACACATTGCCACTTCTTCATTCAGATACTTCCTCAGGTGTCAGGCGTTTGCCGGCATGGTTGGGTCGATATGAAGCTGCCCTTCCGGCTCAGGGCGTTTTGTACTGATCGTTCGCGACAGATGCAAGCATGATCGGAACGACGCGGGCTGAATCGGGCAAAACCTTCGACCGACATGGTAAGCTCGCCGCCTCATTTGCTGCCATTCAAGACCTCTGTGCCGCATACAAATTCGCTTTTTCCTACACTTCAATGGCGGCCCCGGCACCTGCTGGCACCGCGTCCCGATGCCGGGGTACTCGATTGGCTGTTCGACGAAGGCTCCCTGACGCGGCGCCTGACCGCTCTATCGCTCGACCACTTCAGCGTGACGCCGCTGTTCGAAGGTTGGCAGCCGTTGCGCAGCGATGAATGCACCGCCCTGGACCTGCCGGAAGGCAGCGAAGGCTGGGTCCGCGAAGTGTACCTGCGCGGTCATGGCGAGCCGTGGGTATTCGCCCGCAGTGTAGCGGCGCGTAGCGCGTTGCAGGGCGACGGGTTGCAGATGGATGAACTGGGCAGCCGCTCCCTGGGGGAGCTGCTGTTTTGCGATCAGGCGTTCCAGCGCGGCGACATCGAGGTTTGCCACTATCCCGAGCCGTGGCTGCCGCTCGAGGTACGCGCCCCTGAACTCTGGGGCCGCCGTTCGCGCTTCGATCGCGGCGCGTTGAGCGTGCTGGTGGCGGAAATTTTCCTGCCACGCCTGTGGAACGTCGCCCGCGCCTATTCGGAGGCTGACTGATGTACTTGCAACTGCTCAAATCCCTGAACCGCCTGAACCCCCGGGCCTGGGACTTCGTGCAACTGACCCGCATGGACAAGCCCATCGGCATTTACCTGCTGCTGTGGCCGACGCTCTGGGCCCTGTGGATTGCCGGCAACGGTTCACCCTCCCTCGCCAACATCGTGATCTTCGTCCTCGGCGTGGTGCTGACCCGAGCCGGTGGCTGCGTGATCAATGACTGGGCCGACCGCAAGGTGGACGGCCACGTCAAGCGCACCGAGCAACGCCCGCTGGTGAGCGGCAAGATCAGCTCGAAAGAAGCGCTGGTGTTCTTCGCCCTGCTGATGAGCGTCAGTTTCCTGCTGGTGCTGTGCACCAATGCGCCGACCATCCTGTTGTCTCTCGGCGGGCTGGCGCTGGCCTGTACCTACCCGTTCATGAAGCGCTACACCTATTACCCGCAAGTGGTGCTGGGCGCGGCATTCTCCTGGGGCATGCCGATGGCGTTCACTGCTGAAACCGGTCATTTGCCGGCGGCGGCGTGGCTGCTGTACATCGCCAACTTGCTGTGGACGGTGGGCTACGACACGTACTACGCGATGACCGACCGTGACGATGACTTGCGGATCGGTGTGAAGTCCACGGCGATCCTGTTCGGCGATGCCGACCGGGTAATCATCCTGACCCTGCAAGGCCTGGCCCTGTGTTGCCTGCTGCTGGCCGGCTCACAGTTCAAGCTCGGTGGCTGGTTCCACCTGGGCCTGGTGGCCGCTGCCGCGTGCTTTGCTTGGGAGTTCTGGTACACCCGCGGCAAGGACCGGATGCGCTGCTTCCAGGCGTTCTTGCACAACCACTGGGCTGGGTTGGCGATTTTCGTGGGGATTGTGCTGGATTATGCGTTGCGCTGAGGCGCAGATTGAACCGTGGCGAGGGAGCTTGCTCCCGCTGGAGTGCGAAGCGCTCCCAAAAAGAGGGGGCCGCTTCGCAGCCCAGCGGGAGCAAGCTCCCTCGCCACAAACAGCGTTTTGTCAGTCAGGCTTGGCAACCTTCCAGGCGCCGTCCATTTTGCCGTCTCCGGTCATATCCCCGGCCTTCTTGTCCATGACGAAGGTGTACAGCGGCTTGCCATCGTAGGCCCACTGCTTCTTGCCATCGTCACGGGTGATCACGGTCCATTCGCCCATGGACTTGGCATCGCTGTCAGCCATAAGCGGCGGCCAATTGGCCGCGCATTTGTCGTTGCAGGCCGACTTGCCGGCCGCGTCCTTGGCAAACGTGTACAACGTCATGCCTTTGTGATCCGTCAACATCCCGTCTTTTTCCATCGCCGGCTCAGCCGCGAACGCCATGGCCGGCAGTGCCAGGGCAGCCATCAACGCCAGGGCCTTGGTGGTTTGGGTGAAGTAAGTCATGGAAACCTTCTTTTGTGGTTGTCAGGATTCGGACTCAAAGCTTAGTCCAGGATCCCCCACGCTGCCGGCCGATGAAATTACTGTCACACGACTGCAATAATTCCGTTATCTAATGCGGCGCAAGACAGTTAAATGACAAGAGGATTACCCCATGGTTGGCAGGAGCATTCTGATCGTCGACGACGAGGCGCCCATCCGCGAGATGATTGCCGTTGCGTTGGAGATGGCCGGCTATGACTGCATGGAAGCAGAGAACTCCCAACAGGCTCACGCCATCATCGTCGACCGCAAGCCCGACCTGATCCTGCTGGACTGGATGCTACCCGGTACGTCCGGCATCGAACTGGCGCGGCGTCTCAAGCGTGACGAGCTGACCGGTGACATCCCAATCATCATGCTCACCGCCAAGGGCGAAGAGGACAACAAGATCCAGGGCCTGGAAGTCGGTGCCGACGATTACATCACCAAGCCGTTCTCTCCTCGGGAGCTGGTGGCGCGCCTGAAGGCCGTGCTGCGCCGCGCCGGGCCGACCGATGGCGAAGCGCCGATCGAAGTCGGCGGCCTGCTGCTGGACCCCATCAGCCATCGCGTGACCATCGACGGCAAACCCGCCGAGATGGGCCCGACCGAATACCGCCTGCTGCAATTTTTCATGACTCACCAGGAACGCGCCTACACCCGCGGCCAACTGCTGGACCAGGTCTGGGGCGGCAACGTGTATGTCGAAGAACGCACCGTGGACGTACACATCCGCCGCCTGCGCAAGGCCCTCGGCGATGCCTATGAGAATCTGGTACAAACCGTGCGCGGCACCGGCTATCGTTTCTCCACCAAGGCCTGATCCGAGCCCTTACCGCCCGACAAGCTGACAAGGACGCGCGTCACGTGAACCAAAACTGGCATGGCACCCTGATTCGCCACATGTTGTTGCTGGTGACCGGCTGTTTGCTGATCGGCCTGATCAGTGGTTATTACGGCTGGAGCCTGGCCGCGGGGCTGGGGCTCTACCTGGCCTGGACCCTCAAGCAGTTGCTGCGCCTGCATGAATGGCTGCGCCTGCATCAACCCGACGAAGCCCCGCCCGACGGCTACGGCCTGTGGGGCGACGTGTTCGACAGCATCTATCACCTGCAACGCCGCGACCAGCGCGTTCGCGGGCGCCTGCAAGCGGTGATCGACCGGGTCCAGGAATCCACCGCCGCGCTGAAAGACGCCGTGATTATGCTCGACAGCGATGGCAACCTGGAATGGTGGAACCGTGCCGCCGAAACCCTGCTCGGGCTCAAGACGCCCCAGGACAGCGGCCAGCCGGTGACCAACCTGGTGCGTCATCCGCGCTTCAAGGAATATTTCGAGCAGGACAGCTACGCCGAGCCGCTGGAAATTCCTTCGCCCACCAATGATCGGCTGCGAATCCAGCTGTACATCACCCGCTACGGCAACAACGAGCACTTGATGCTGGTGCGGGATGTGACTCGCATCCATCAGTTGGAACAGATGCGCAAGGACTTCATCGCCAACGTGTCCCACGAATTGCGCACACCGCTGACGGTGATCTGCGGTTACCTGGAGACCCTGCTCGACAACGTCGAGGAAGTGAACCCACGCTGGAGCCGGGCCTTGCAGCAGATGCACCAGCAAAGCGGGCGCATGCAGACGCTGCTCAACGATTTGCTGCTGCTGGCAAAGCTGGAAGCCACCGATTACCCATCGGACAATCAGCCGGTGCTCATCGACGATCTGTTGCAGATCATCCGCGAAGACGCCCAGGAACTGTCCGGCACCAAGCAACAGACCATCACCCTGGAAGCCGACCCGGCGGTGCAGCTCAAAGGCAGCGAGGCGGAACTGCGCAGCGCGTTTTCCAACCTGGTGTTCAACGCGGTCAAATACACGCCAGAGCAAGGCCGGATCCACGTGCGCTGGTGGGGTGACGAGCAAGGCGCGCACCTGAGCGTGCGCGATTCAGGCATCGGCATCGATGCCAAACACTTGCCGCGCCTGACCGAACGCTTCTACCGCGTCGATTCCAGCCGCAACTCCAACACCGGCGGCACCGGGCTGGGCCTTGCGATCGTCAAGCATGTGCTGCTGCGGCATCGCGGGCGCATGGAGATCAGCAGCGTGCCCGGCCACGGCAGCACGTTCACCTGCCATTTCGCCCCGGCCCAAGTGGTTCGCGCCCGTCTTGCCAGCTCCGCCGATTGATACCGACCGGCATTCACCTCTAGGCAACTGCGGAGTCAGCCGCTACATTGGCTGACTTGCGCCTGCCTTTTCAGGTGCTCATTTTCTAACCTTACGACTCTACGGAACCCGCAAAACCCCATCATGGACCCTTCCCCTGGCTTGTCCCTCGTTTCACTCTTCGCCGAATTCGGCATGATTCTTTTCGCTTTTCTCCTGGTTCTGCTCAACGGTTTCTTCGTTGCGGCCGAATTTGCCATGGTCAAGCTGCGCTCGACCCGGGTCGAGACCATCGCCGAGCAGAACGGCTGGCGCGGACACATCCTGCGTACCGTCCACAGCCAGCTCGACGCTTACCTGTCCGCCTGCCAGCTGGGTATCACCCTGGCCTCCCTCGGCCTGGGCTGGGTCGGCGAGCCCGCCTTTGCGCACATTCTCGAACCGTTGCTGGGCGCGGTGGGCGTGCAGTCGCCGGAGGTGATCAAGGCGGTTTCGTTCTTCACGGCGTTCTTCATCATTTCCTACCTGCACATCGTGGTCGGCGAGCTGGCGCCCAAATCCTGGGCGATCCGCAAACCCGAACTGTTGTCGCTATGGACGGCCGTGCCGCTGTACCTGTTCTACTGGACCATGTATCCGGCGATCTACCTGCTCAACGCCAGCGCCAATGCCATCCTGCGCATCGCCGGCCAAGGCGAGCCCGGCCCGCATCACGAGCATCATTACAGCCGGGAAGAACTCAAGCTGATCCTGCACTCCAGCCGGGGCCAGGACCCCAGCGACCAGGGCATGCGTGTGCTGGCCTCGGCCGTGGAGATGGGTGAGCTGGAAGTGGTGGACTGGGCCAACTCCCGGGAAGATCTGGTGACGCTGGAATTCAACGCGCCGCTCAAGGAAATCCTGGCGATGTTCCGTCGCCACAAATTCAGCCGTTATCCGGTGTACGACAGCGAGCGCCAGGAGTTCGTCGGCCTGTTGCACATCAAGGACCTGCTGCTGGAACTGGCGGCCCTGGACCACATCCCCGAGTCGTTCAACCTCGCCGAACTGACCCGTCCCTTGGAGCGCGTGTCCAGGCACATGCCGCTGTCACAGCTGCTGGAACAGTTCCGCAAGGGTGGCTCGCACTTCGCAGTGGTGGAGGAAGCCGATGGCAACATCATCGGCTACCTGACCATGGAAGATGTGCTGGAGGTGCTGGTGGGCGACATCCAGGATGAACACCGCAAGGCCGAACGCGGCATCCTGGCCTACCAGCCGGGCAAGCTGCTGGTGCGTGGCGACACGCCGTTGTTCAAGGTCGAGCGCTTGCTCGGCATCGACCTGGACCACGTCGAGGCCGAGACCCTGGCCGGGCTGGTCTACGAGACCCTCAAGCGCGTACCGGAAGAGGAAGAAGTGCTGGAAGTCGAAGGCCTGCGGATCATCATCAAGAAGATGAAAGGGCCGAAGATCATCCTGGCGAAGGTGTTGATGCTCGATTGAGTGGTTGACCGAGGGTCGGCGGCGCGGCCATCGCGAGCAGGCTCGCTCCCACAGGGGAACGCTTTTTCAGGCGGGAACACGCAGACCTGTGGCGAGGGAGCTTGCTCCCGCTGGGTCGCGAAGCGGCCCTAAAGCGACGACTGCTTCGCCCGAGGCGTCGGACCGACCGAGCGGGAGCAAGCTCCCTCGCCACAAGAGCCTCGCGATGGCATCACTGCTTGCCCACCGCAAAATTAGGCAACTCCCCCACCGGGCGATCGAACTGGTACGGAATCGACACCAACCCCAACCCGGTATTGCGCTGCACCACGAAATGCAGGTGCGGGCCGGAGCTGTTGCCGGTGTTGCCCGACAGCGCCAACGGCGTGCCCACGCCCACCCGCTGTCCTTCACGCACGCTTACTGAACCCTTCTGCAGATGCAGGTAGACGCCCATGGTCCCGTCGTCGTGCAGCACCCGTACGAAATTGCCTGACGGATCGTCGCCCCGACCGGTCTGCCGGTTTTCGGTCTTGATCACCACGCCGCCCCGCGCTGCGATGATCGGCGTGCCCTCGGGCATGGCAATGTCCATGGCATAGCGGTTCTTCGGTCCGTAGTGGCTGTATTGACCGTTCGCCCCCTGGCTCAGCCGGAACGGCCCACCGCGCCACGGCAGCGGGTAGCGATAGGCCTGCGCCGTACCGGCAGGGTCGCCCAGGGAATATTCGAACCGTGGGGTATACACCAGCGGCCTGCCGGGCTGGGTGGCCGTAAGCAGCGCCAGGCGCAGGTTGCTGCGTGCCGGCAGCACCCTGCGAATCGGCCGGCTCGGTGCCCCACTGACATTACGCAGGTCGACGAAACTCAGCTCTATTTCCACCGGCGCGTAAAGATCATTGCGCACATACACCGCGTCCGCGCCCTTCTGCTTCTTGATATCGAGAAACACCTGACGCTCCAGATGCTCGACCATGCGATCGCGAAAGACGAAGACCTGGGCGCCCTTGCTGGGACGGTCGCTATAGGAGACCACACCATGGGCATCGGTGGATTTGTAGATGGTCATGGCCATGGCCGAGGTGGAGGCCAAGACAAGACCGCAGGCGAACAACAAGGGCGCGAGCATGGGCAAAGGTTCTGTCGAAAAATGAAGGCCTGCACAGCAGCCTAGCAGCTGGGATGGACCAGCGTAGTCGACAGATGTTTCAAAAGTGAATCAGAACGCGATGTGGAATGTGACGGCCTCATCGCGAGCAGGCTCGCTCCCACACTGATCCCGTCGTAACGAAGACCCCTGTGGGAGCGAGCTTGCTCGCGATGACGGACCAGCAGGCGCCGCCGATCAAGCACCCGGCACGAAGTGCTTCTGGGCGGTGCCGCGGGCGATCAGGCGGGAGATGTAGTCGAGCTTCTGCGGGTCTTTGTCGACGAAGCGGAACGTCAGTTGCAACCATTCGCTGTCAGGCGTTTGCTCATGGGCGACGACAGCGTGCAGGTAGCCATTGAGACGCGCGGTTTCGGCGTTGTCGCCCTGCTCCATGTCCAGCACCGCGCTTTCGAGCACTTGTGGCAGGGCGTCGCTGCGCTTGACCACCAACAGCGCTTCCTTGAGGCTCAGGGCCTTGATCACGCAGGCCTGGGTTCCACTGGACAGGCGCAACTGGCCCTGGCCACGATTGCCCGTCGGCGTTGCAGCCGGGGCCTTGACAGGTGGGCTGTTGAGCAAGCCACCCGCCGGCGCGGCGGCCACCGCTGCGGGCCTGGCGACTGGATTCACAGCAGGTGCGGCAGCGGCGACCGGGGCTGCCTTGCCGCCGGTCAGGGCGCTGAGGGAGTCATTGCCGAACGCCGAATTCATCTTGGTCGGGGCGCTGTTCATCAAGGTGTCGAGCTTGCCAACCTTGTGCAGGGCCTGCTTGACCTTGGTCAGCAATTGCTCGTTGGTGAAGGGCTTGCTGACATAGCCGGAAACGCCGGCCTGGATCGCCTGGACCACGTTTTCCTTGTCGCCGCGACTGGTAACCATCACGAACGGCATGCCCTTGAGGTTATCCTGCTGGCGGCACCAGGTCAGCAGTTCAAGGCCGGACATTTCCGGCATTTCCCAGTCGCACAGCACCAGGTCGAACGCTTCGCGCGCCAGCAGTGCCTGGGCTTTCTTGCCGTTCACCGCATCTTCGATGCGCACGCCCGGGAAATAATTGCGCAGGCATTTCTTCACCAGGTCACGAATGAACGACGCATCGTCCACGACCAATACACTGACCTTACTCATCCAGATACACCTCTAAAAAATCCCGGCAAGCATACCGCTTTTACTGATGGCACATTGCCAAAAACCTTCAGTCACGCCGGGACTTCTCGTTCACGGGGTGCTGCATTCGGTTAAAAAAAACCCAAAAAAAAGCCCGACCAGAAGGCCGGGCGCTTTTCTTGGCAATCCTACTTATCGTCAGTTTCAACCGGAACATTAGGGGTTTCGGACGGGGTGCCCTCAACTTCTTCCTTCATTCGCTTCAGGCCCATGTGCCGTACGTCGGTGCCACGCACCAGGTAGATCACAAGTTCCGAGATGTTGCGTGCATGATCGCCGATACGCTCCAGCGAACGCAGCACCCAGATGATGCTCAACACCCGGGAGATGGAGCGCGGGTCTTCCATCATGTAGGTCGCCAGCTCGCGCAGGGCGGTCTTGTATTCGCGGTCGATGATCTTGTCGTACTGGGCCACGGAAAGTGCCAGGTCGGCATCGAACCGGGCAAAGGCGTCCAATGCGTCGCGGACCATGTTGCGTACCTGGTCGCCGATGTGACGGACCTCGACGTAACCACGCGGCGCCTCGCCTTCCTCGCACAACTGGATGGCACGACGAGCGATCTTGGTGGCTTCGTCGCCGATTCGCTCAAGGTCGATCACCGACTTGGAAATGCTGATGATCAGACGCAGGTCGGAAGCGGCCGGTTGACGACGGGCCAGGATCCGCAGGCACTCTTCATCGATGTTGCGCTCCATCTGGTTGATCTGGTCATCGATTTCGCGCACCTGCTGGGCCAGGCCGGAGTCGGCCTCGATCAGCGCGGTCACCGCGTCGTTGACCTGCTTTTCCACCAGCCCGCCCATGGCCAGCAGATGGCTGCGCACTTCCTCCAGCTCGGCGTTGAACTGTGCGGAAATGTGATGAGTAAGGCCTTCCTTCGAAATCATGGTTTTGCTCCGCAAAAGCTGTGAGCTGCAAGCTTCAAGCTGCAAGCTGATGTGTGTCGTTACGCTGAACTGCCTTTACTTGCCGCTAGAAGCTTGCGGCTCGCAGCTGCCGCTAGCCGTAGCGGCCGGTGATGTAGTCTTCGGTCTGCTTCTTCGCCGGATTGGTGAACAGGGTGTCGGTGTCGCCGAACTCCACCAGCTTGCCCATGTACATGAACGCGGTGTAGTCCGAAACCCGCGCCGCCTGTTGCATGTTATGGGTCACGATGACGATGGTGAACTTGGACTTGAGCTCGTAGATCAGCTCTTCGACTTTCAGCGTCGAGATCGGGTCCAGGGCCGAGCAGGGTTCGTCGAGCAGCAGCACTTCCGGCTCCACGGCGATGGTGCGGGCGATCACCAGACGTTGTTGTTGACCGCCGGACAGGCCCAGGGCCGAGTCATGCAGGCGGTCCTTGACCTCGTCCCACAGCGCCGCGCCCTTGAGCGCCCACTCCACGGCTTCGTCGAGAATGCGCTTCTTGTTGATGCCCTGGATGCGCAGGCCGTAGACCACGTTCTCGTAGATGGTCTTGGGGAACGGGTTGGGCTTCTGGAACACCATGCCGACGCGACGACGCAGCTCGGCCACGTCCTCGCCCTTGCGGTAGATGTTGTTGCCGTAGAGGTTGATCTCGCCTTCGACGCGGCAACCGTCCACCAAGTCGTTCATGCGGTTGAACGTGCGCAGCAACGTCGACTTGCCGCAACCCGACGGGCCGATGAACGCGGTGACGCGCTGCTTCGGGATGTTCAGGCTGACGTCGTACAGCGCCTGCTTCTGGCCGTAGAAAAGGCTCAGGCCCGGCACTTCGATGGCGACGGTTTCCTCGGCCAGGTTCAGGCTCTGCTTGTCGCGACCCAGGGCCGACATGTTGATGCCGTGTGTATGTGCTTCGTGTTGCATGGGCTCACTCCGTTCGTAGCTGCAAGCTTTGAGCTGCAAGCTGCAAGTTTGGGCAAAAGCGGCTTCTAGCTTGCCGCTTGTAGCTATTGGCTGTTAGCTATCCAACGCCTTGTACTTTTCCCGCAGATGGTTACGGATCCACACCGCCGAGAGGTTCAATATGGCAATCACCAGCACCAGCAACAGCGCCGTGGCGTAGACCAGTGGCCGCGCCGCCTCGACGTTCGGGCTCTGGAAGCCGACGTCATAGATATGGAAGCCCAGGTGCATGATCTTCTGGTCCAGGTGCACGTAGGGATAGTTGCCATCCAGCGGCAGCGACGGCGCCAGTTTCACCACGCCCACCAGCATCAGCGGGGCCACTTCACCGGCGGCGCGGGCCACGGCGAGGATCATGCCGGTCATCATCGCCGGGCTCGCCATCGGCAGGACGATTTTCCACAAGGTCTCGGCCTTGGTCGCACCCAGCGCCAGGGAACCTTCGCGTACGGTTCGCGGGATTCGCGCCAAACCCTCTTCCGTCGCCACGATCACCACCGGCACCGCCAGCAATGCCAGGGTCAACGACGCCCAGAGCAGGCCCGGCGTACCGAAGGTCGGTGCCGGCAGCGCTTCGGGGAAGAACAGCCGGTCCAGCGAGCCGCCCAGCACGTACACGAAGAAGCCCAGGCCGAACACGCCGTAGACAATCGCCGGGACACCCGCCAGGTTGTTGACCGCGATCCGGATGACTCGGGTCAAGGTGTTCTGCTTGGCGTATTCACGCAGGTAAACCGCCGCCAGCACGCCGAACGGCGTCACGATCATCGCCATGATCAGGGTCATCATCACCGTGCCGAAAATCGCCGGGAAGATACCGCCTTCGGTGTTGGCTTCACGTGGGTCGTCGCTGAGGAATTCCCAGACCTTGCTGAAATAGAAACCGAGCTTGGTAAAGGTGCCCATGGCGTTCGGCTGGTAGGCGTGCACCACCTTGCCGATGCCGATCTCCACTTCCTTGCCGTTGGCGTCGCGGGCGGTCAGGCTGTCGCGGTTGAACTGAGCGTGCAGCTCGGCCAGGCGCGCTTCAACCTCCTTGTAGCGAGCATTGAGTTCGGCGCGCTCGCTGTCCATGTCGGCTTGGGCGGCGGCATCGAGCTTGCCGTCCAGTTCCAGCTTGCGACCATGCAGACGCACGCGCTCCAGGCCGGCGTTGATCGAACCGATGTCGACTTTTTCCAGGGTCTTGAGCTCGGCAGCCAGCTGGTTGACGCGCTGTACGCGGGCCTGCAGTTCCGGCCAGGCGGCCTCGCCTTCGGCGATGACCTTGCCATCCTGCTTGACGTTGACCAGGTAGCCGTAGAAGTTGCCCCACTCACGACGCTCGATGGCCATCAGCTCCGGCGGCGTGGTCTGGTTGCTCAACCAGTCACCGACGATCCAGGTGAAGTCAGTGCCGTTGAGGTCACGGTTGCCGACCTTGACCAGTTCGCGGGTCATGAACTCAGGGCCTTCGTCCGGCACCGGCAGGCCGGCGCTTTTAAGACGTTCACGTGGCACTTCTTCCTTCTGCACCACTTCGCCCACCACCAAATGCGCGGGCATGCCCGGCACGTTGTAGTTGGCGTGGATCAGGTCCGCCGGCCAGAAGTGGCCCAGGCCGCGCACGGCGATTACCGCCAGCAGGCCAATGGTCATGATCACCGCGATGGACACCGCGCCACCGCTGATCCAGACGCCAGGGGCGCCGCTCTTGAACCATCCTTTCAGGGAGTTCTGTTTCACAGACTTCTACCTTTCTTAAAGCGACGAATATTTCTTGCGCAGACGCTGACGGATCAGCTCGGCGAGGGTGTTCATGACGAAGGTGAACAGCAACAGCACCAGCGCCGAGAGGAACAGCACGCGGTAGTGGCTGCCGCCGACTTCCGACTCGGGCATCTCCACCGCGACGTTGGCCGCCAGGGTGCGCAGGCCTTCGAACAGGTTCATTTCCATGACCGGCGTGTTGCCGGTGGCCATCAGCACGATCATGGTTTCGCCCACCGCACGGCCCATGCCGATCATCAGCGCCGAGAAAATACCCGGGCTGGCGGTGAGGATCACCACGCGGGTCATGGTCTGCCACGGCGTGGCACCGAGGGCCAGGGAGCCCAGGGTCAGGCCGCGGGGCACGCTGAACACGGCGTCTTCGGCGATGGAATAGATGTTCGGGATGACCGCGAAGCCCATCGCCAGGCCGACCACCAGGGCGTTGCGCTGGTCGTAGGTGATGCCCAGGTCATGGGAGATCCACATGCGCATGTCGCCGCCGAAGAACCAGGCTTCCATGTACGGGCTCATGTACAGCGAGAGCCAGCCGACGAACAGGATCACCGGGATCAGCAGCGCGCTTTCCCAACCATCCGGCACTTTCAGGCGTACGGATTCAGGCAAGCGGCTGAAGACGAAACCGGCCACCAGGATGCCGATCGGCAGCAACATCAGCAGGCTGAAGATGCCCGGCAAGTGACCTTCGACATACGGCGCCAGGAACAGGCCGGCGAAGAAGCCGAGGATCACCGTCGGCATCGCTTCCATCAGCTCGATCACCGGTTTGACCTTGCGGCGCATGCCCGGGGCCATGAAGTAGGCGGTGTAGATCGCGGCCGCAACTGCCAGCGGCGCCGCCAGCAACATCGCGTAGAACGCAGCCTTCAGCGTACCGAAAGTCAGCGGCGAAAGGCTCAGCTTGGGTTCGAAGTCGGTGTTGGCGGCGGTCGATTGCCAGACATATTTAGGCTCGTCATAGTTTTCGTACCAGACCTTGCTCCACAACGCGCTCCAGGAGACTTCCGGATGCGGGTTGTCCAGCAGCAGCGGTTGCAACTTGCCGCCCTGCTCGACGATCAGCCGGTTGGCCCGCGGCGACATGCCGAACACGCCCTGGCCATCGACCACCTGGTCCACCAGCAAGGTGCGGTGGGCAGTGCTGTGGAATACGCCGAGCTTACCGGCCGCATCGAGGGCGACGAAGCCTTTGCGGCGTTCTTCGGCGGTGATTTCCACGATCGGCGTGGTGCCCATCTGGAAGGTGCGGATCTGCTTCAGGCGCTGGTCGCCGTCAGGATCGCGGGCCATGAACCATTGGGACAGGCCACCCTTGGAGTCGCCGACGATCAGCGAAATACCGCCCACCAGTTGGGCCGCGGCGGTGACTTGGGCGTCGGCGTTTTCCAACAGCTTGTAACGGCCGTTGAGGCTCTTGTCGCGCAGGCTGAACACGTCGGCCTGGGCACGCCCGTTGACTACATACAGCCACTGTTGGCGCGGGTCGACGAAGATGTTCTTCACCGGCTCCGTCATCTGCGGCAGCTCGATGCGGGTCTGCTCGCTGGTGACCTCGCCGGTCATCATGTTTTCTTCGCTGGTCAGCGACAGGACGTGCAGTTGGGCACCGCTGGACCCGGCCAGCAGCAGGGTCGAATCGGTGGCGTTGAGGCTGACGTGCTCCAGCGGCGCGCCTTGCTCGTTCAGCGTGATCGGCGACTCGCCGTAGGGGTATTCAATGGCCGGCGTGATGGTCTTCTTGCCGTCCGGGTAGCTGACTTTGTAGGTGTGACGGAACACCAGCGCCTGGCCGTTGGACAGACCGATTGCCACCAGCGGGCTGCCGGGCTGGTCTTCGCCGATGGACACCACGTTGGTGCCGGCCGGGATCGGCAGGTCGACACGACGCAGTTCGGCACCGCTGTCGAGGTTGTAGAACAACGCCTGGCCTTTGTCGGAAACCCGCATGGCGACCTGGTTCTGCTCTTCGATGGCTACCATCAGGGGCTTGCCGGCGTCCTGCATCCAGGCCGGGGTGATCGAGTCCTTGCGGGTCAGCTCAGCGCCCTGGAACAGCGGAAGCACCACGTAGGCCAGGAAGAAAAAAATCAGGGTGATGGCCGCCAGGACGGCGAGGCCGCCCACCAGCACGTACCAGCGGGTCAGGCGATCCTTGAGCGCACGGATGCGGCGCTTGCGTTGCAGCTCAGGCGTATTGAAGTCAATGCGCTTGGGAGGGGAAGTCGTAGTCATTGGGGAATTGGCCAGATCATTCATGCGCACACCCTAGCGATCCTGTATGACAGAAAGATGACAATGCAGTGACGCAACAAATCCGCCGCCCGTGGAAACCGGCAGCGGACAGGAAATTAGTGTCTGTGGGAGTAACCTCACTCCCACAGAAAGCCCGGGCATTGGCCCGGGCTCAGGTGTTACTTCTTGGCGACGCTGTCGCCTTCGGACAGGCCCAGATCAGCCAGGGCCTTGGCGGCTACCTTGGCTGGCAGTGGGATGTAGCCGTCCTTGACCACGACTTCCTGGCCTTGCTTGGACAGGATCAGCTTCACGAACTCGGCTTCCAGCGGGGCCAGCGGCTTGTTCGGCGCCTTGTTGACATACACGTAGAGGAAACGCGACAGCGGGTACTTGCCGTTCAGTGCGTTTTCTTCGGTGTCTTCGATGAACTCGGAGCTGCCTTTCTTGGCCAGGGCCACGGTTTTCACGCTGGCGGTCTTGTAGCCGATGCCCGAGTAACCGACGCCGTTCAGCGAGGAGCTGATCGACTGCACGACCGAAGCCGAGCCTGGTTGTTCGTTGACGTTAGGCTTGTAGTCGCCTTTGCACAGGGCTTCTTCCTTGAAGTAGCCGTAGGTGCCGGATACCGAGTTACGACCGAACAGTTGCACCGGCTTGTTGGCCAGGTCGCCGGTCACACCCAGGTCGCCCCAGGTTTTCACATCGGCTTTACCACCGCACAGGCGAGTGGACGAGAAGATCGCATCGACCTGTTCCATGGTCAGGTGCTGGATCGGGTTGTCCTTGTGCACGAAGACGGCCAGGGCGTCCACGGCCACCGGGATAGCGGTTGGCTTGTAGCCGTACTTCTGCTCGAAGGCTTGCAGTTCGTTGTCCTTCATCTTGCGGCTCATCGGGCCCAGGTTGGCGGTGCCTTCGGTGAGGGCGGGCGGCGCGGTGGAGGAACCGGCGGCTTGAATCTGGATGTTTACGTTTGGGTATTCTTTCTTGTAGTTCTCGGCCCACAAGGTCATCAGGTTGGCCAGGGTATCGGAGCCGACGCTGGACAGGTTGCCCGATACACCAGTGGTCTTGGTGTAGCTCGGGATCGCAGGGTCAACAGCGGCAACCGCGTGGGCAGTCGCGACGCCAGCAGCGACAAACGTCATTGCCGCCATCAAACGCTTCAGTTTCATGCCTTACTCCTAGCAGATAGGGTGTGTTAAGTCGGCCAAGTATCGGTAAGCCGTGTGAACACTCTATGGCTGAAATATGACAATTGGATGAAAGGCCAGCATTGAGTTTTGCAGGATGATTCGTGATGCCCCCTAATCGCGAGCAGGCTCGCTCCCACAGGGGTTTGCGGTGTGCGCAGAACCATTGTGGGAGCGAGCCTGCTCGCGATGAGGCCGGTAAAGCCGATGAAAGACTCGGTGCCTAGCGCCCCTTCTTCCAGAGATACGCCCCCACCACAATCCCCATCCCACACAGGATCGCCACGTAATACGCCGGCCCCATCGGACTTTCCTTGAGCAACAGGCTGACGATCATCGGCGTCAGGCCGCCGAAAATGGCGTAGGCAACGTTGTAGGAAAACGACAACCCGCTGAAACGCACGACCGGCGGGAAGGCCTTGACCATGACATACGGGACTGCACCGATGGTACCCACCAGCAGACCGGTGAGGGCATACATCGGGAACAGCCAGCCGGGGTGGTCGGCCAGGCTGTGGTAGAAGGTCCAGGAACTGGCCAGCAACGCCGCGCAACCAAACACGAAGACGCGTCCGGCGCCGAAGCGATCCGCCAGCACACCGGCGAGGATGCAGCCAACGCTCAAGAGCACGATCGCCACGCTGTTGGATTGCAACGCGGTGGTCGGCGCAAAGTGATAAACCGTTTGCAACACGGTCGGGGTCATCAGGATCAACACCACGATGGCGGCGGACAGCAGCCAGGTCAGCAGCATCGAAATGGCGATAGCGCCACGATGGTCACGCAGCACCGCCCGCAACGGCACTTCCTCGGCCAGGGCCTTGCGCAATTGCAACTCGGCGAACACCGGGGTCTCGTGCAGCCAGCGACGCAGGTAGACCGAGAACAGGCCGAACACACCGCCCAGCAGGAACGGGATCCGCCAGGCGTAGTCCGCCACTTCCACCGGGGTATAAATGCTGTTGATGGCGGTCGCCACCAGCGAGCCCAACAGGATCCCGGCCGTCAGACCCGAAGTCAGCGTGCCGCAGGCGTAGCCGATGTGCCGCGCCGGAACGTGTTCGGAAACGAATACCCAGGCGCCCGGCACTTCGCCGCCGATGGCCGCGCCCTGGATGACCCGCATCAGCAGCAGCAACATCGGCGCCCACATGCCGATCTGCGCATAGGTGGGCAGCAGGCCCATGATCAGGGTGGGTACCGCCATCATGAAAATGCTCAGGGTGAACATCTTCTTGCGTCCCAGCAGGTCGCCGAAGTGGGCCATGATGATCCCGCCCAGCGGCCGGGCCAGGTAGCCGGCGGCGAAAATACCGAAGGTCTGCATCAGGCGCAGCCATTCGGGCATGTCGGCGGGGAAGAACAATTTGCCGACCACGGTGGCAAAGAACACGAAAATGATGAAATCGTAGAACTCCAGCGCGCCACCCAAGGCCGACAGCGACAAGGTCTTGTAATCGTTGCGGGTCAACGGTCGTGCGGGTTGGGATGGCGTCGCCGTGCTCGAAGGCGCAAGGGTCATGGCAAGGACTTCTCTTATAGTAGTTTCTGCAACCCTGGCAAACGGGTTGGGGCCTGGGCAGGTCCGGCACGATAGCAAATTGTTCGAAAAAGCACATAGAGGCGCGTGATTGACAGCCGAAATCGGAACCCAATGGTCGTCGCGACGCCTATCGCCCGATATACTCGCAACCTTGCAACACTCTGTAAGGGGTTGCTGTGCGAAAACGCCGTTGGTGGTGTAGTACAAGACCAGCCGGTTTCGCAGAGTATCCCTTGGCACGCCTTGACGAAAAACGTGAAGAACCTGGCATGTTCGGGATGAATCGTTTTTTTCAAAGACGGCTGTTCACCCTGAAGCACAAGACAGAGTTACGGGTCAGAGGCCCCTCGGCATGATAGAGCTCGAACAAGAAGATCCAATCCCGCAAGGCGACCTGGCCCTGCAAATCACCGCACTCCCGCGTGAGACCAACGGCTTTGGCGATATTTTCGGCGGCTGGCTGGTGTCCCAGATGGACCTGGCCGGCACGGCCATGGCCAGCAAGGTAGCGGGCGGACGCGTCGCCACCGTGGCGATCGATCGCATGGCGTTCCTGGTGCCGGTGGCGGTGGGTGCGCAGCTTTCCTTTTATACCCAGGCCCTGGAAATCGGCCGCAGCTCGATCCAGATGATGGTCGAGGTCTGGAGCGACGATCCGCTGTCCAGCGAATGGCGCAAAGTGACCGAGGCGGTGTTTGTCTTCGTCGCCATCGACGGCAGCGGTCGCACGCGTTCGGTCCCGCCACGCGCCCGTTAAACACGGCGACCGTTTTGTGGTCCATTGCAGTTCCTGTTCCCGAGCGAGAATGCAACATGCCTACGCCCAACGTCGAAGCCGTCAAACTGGATGAACTGAACGCCTGGCGCATCCGCCACGGCCAGGCCGAGTTGCTGGTGGCCCAGCAAGGCGCGCATATCCTCAGCTACCAGGTCGACGGCCAGCCGCCGCTGATCTGGCTTAACGACCAGGCCACGTTCAAAGCCGGCAAAAGCATCCGTGCCGGTGTACCGGTCTGCTGGCCGTGGTTCGGTAACCTGACCCGCAACCCCGAGAGCGTCCAGGCCATGCGGGTGAGCAACGACCCGGCCACCGCCCACGGACTGGTGCGAGCGATGGACTGGGAACTCAAAGGCATCCAGACCCAAGGCGAAAGCCTGGCAGTGGAATTCGTCCTGCCCTACCCCGAAAACGGCCTCTCGGGCTGGCCGCATCAGGTGGACCTGAGCCTGACCATCGTGATGGACGAGCAGCTGCACATCCGCCTCACCAGCCATAACCGGGGCAGCGAAACCGTCACCTTGAGCCAGGCGCTGCACAGTTATTTCGCCGTGAGCGACGTACGCAACGTGCATGTCGAAGGGGTAGATGGCCTGCGCTATATCGAAACCCTGGACGACTGGAAAACCGTCGCTCAAACAGGCCACCTGAACTTTGCCGGCGAGACCGACCGTATCTACCTCGAAACTCCGCCCGTCCTGAGCATCGTTGACCCACAGTGGGGGCGCCGGATTGAACTGACCAGCAGTGGCTCGCGTTCGGCGGTGATCTGGAACCCCTGGATCGAACGCGCCAAGGCGTTCAGTGACATGGCCGATGATGGCTGGCAACGGATGCTGTGCATCGAGACGGCGAATGTGATGGAGGATGTGGTGACGCTGTTGCCTGAGGCCAGCCACACCCTTGGCGTGAGCATCGGTAGCAAGCCGCTCTAAGCCACACCACAAAAACACTTAATGTGGGAGCGAGCCTGCTCGCGATGGCGGACTGTCAGCCAGCTTTTTTTGTGACTGGTGCACCGCAATCGCGAGCAGGCTCGCTCCCACAGGGGATTTGTGTCAGGCCCGTCGTACGTCTACAGGTCCGCTTCCTGCACCACCCTCACCTTCTCTGCATCCAGCGCATACGCCGCGCTCGCCAGGTCGTTGTCGACCTTTTCGATCTTCAGCGTGCCGGTTACCCACAGCGGCGTGTAGATGTCGTCCAGCTTCAGCCCCTTGGGATAGCGCACCAGCACCAGTTGGTTGGGCGGCGGTGGCGGGACGTGGATGCAGGCGCCGGGGTATGGCACCAGGAAGAACAGGGTGCTGCGGCCCTTGGCGTCGGTCTCCAGGGGCACCGGGTAGCCGCCGATGCGGATGTGCTTGTCGTTCATCGACGCCACGGTCTTGGTCGAATACATCACCGCCGGCAAGCCTTTGCTTTGCTTCAGGCCACCTTTATGGGTGAACGTGCCGTCGGCCTCGGGGGAGTTGTGGTCGATCTCGGGCATGGCTTCGAGAGCTTTCTGGTCCGATTTGGGCATCAGTTCGAGCCAGTCGGTTTCCGGCAGTTCGGCGGCTTGGACCAGGCCACCGCTCAACAGAAGAAGGGTCAACACTAGACGGCGCATGAAAGGGCTCGGCAATGAGTGAAAAGTGAAACGCCGGGCATTCTAGCCCCCTGCACGCGCCGCGAGCAGAGGGCTTTGTCGCATTTGAATCAGTTTCTTTTGATCAGGCCGTAGATCACCAGCAGCACGATCGCGCCCACCAGGGCACCGATGAAGCCCGCGCCCTGGCCAGCCTGGTAGATGCCCAGGGCCTGGCCGCCGTAGGTGGCTGCCAGCGAACCGCCGATACCCAGCAGGATGGTCATGATCCAACCCATGCTGTCATCGCCCGGTTTAAGGAAGCGCGCCAGCAGGCCGACGATCAGGCCGATGAAGATGGTTCCAATGATTCCCATGGCAATTCCCCGTTCGATTGAGAAGCTTATGCCAAAGCCTAGTCGGGCTTTGGCACCTTGCCATGAGAGAATTCGACCGACGAATGGTTCCAACCATGTTGCAGATTATTGCTCGGCGATCAGCGTCTCGACCTTGATGATCTGCTGGGCCAGGGTCGCCCGGTCAGCACAGCGCAGGTTGGCGTGACCTACCTTGCGCCCGGCCTTGAACGCCTTGCCGTAATGGTGCAGATGGCAGTCGGCGATTGTCAGTACCTTCTCGGTGTCCGGCACCTTGCCGATGAAGTTCAGCATCGCGCTTTCACCGACCTTGGCGGTCGAGCCCAGCGGCAGCCCGGCCACCGCCCGCAGGTGGTTTTCGAACTGGCTGCATTCGGCACCTTCGGTGGTCCAGTGCCCGGAGTTGTGCACCCGAGGCGCGATTTCGTTGGCCTTGAGGCCGCCGTCCACTTCAAAGAACTCGAACGCCATGACGCCGACATAATCGAGCTGCTTGAGCACCCGGCTCGAATAGTCCTCGGCCAGGGCCTGCAGCGGATGGTCGGTGCTGACGACGGACAGCTTGAGGATGCCGTCCTTGTGGGTGTTGTGCACCAGCGGGTAGAAACGGATTTCACCGTCACGAGCGCGCACGGCAATCAGCGAGACCTCCCCGGTGAACGGCACGAAGCCTTCCAGCAGGCAACCCACGCTGCCCAGTTCGGCGAACGTACCGACCACGTCTTCAGGGTTGCGCAGGACTTTCTGGCCCTTGCCGTCATAACCCAGGGTCCGGGTCTTCAGCACCGCCGGCAAGCCGATCGCGGCGACGGCGGCGTCCAGGTCGGCCTGGGACTGGATGTCGGCGAAAGCAGGCGTGGGGATGCCCAGGTCCTTGAACATGTTCTTTTCGAACCAGCGGTCACGGGCGATGCGCAAGGCTTCGGCGCTGGGGTAGACCGGGACGAATTGCGACAGGAAGGCCACGGTTTCGGCCGGGACGCTTTCGAACTCGAAGGTCACCAGATCGACTTCATCGGCCAGCTGACGCAGGTGATCCTGGTCACCGTAGTCGGCTCGCAGGTGTTCACCCAGCGCGGCAGCGCAGGCGTCCGGCGCCGGGTCCAGGAAAGCGAAGTTCATCCCCAGCGGCGTACCTGCCAGGGCCAACATGCGACCCAACTGGCCGCCACCGATTACACCGATCTTCATTCGTCAACCACCTCAGGCAATGCGTGGGTCTGGATTGTCCAGGACGCTGTCTGTCTGCTCAGCGCGGAATTTTTTCAGCACGGTATGGAACTGTGGGTGCTTGGCGCCCAGGATGCTTGCCGACAACAGGGCTGCGTTGATCGCACCGGCCTTGCCGATGGCCAGGGTCGCGACCGGGATACCGGCCGGCATCTGTACGATCGACAGCAGCGAATCGACGCCCGAGAGCATCGACGACTGCACCGGCACGCCCAACACTGGCAGGTGGGTCTTGGCCGCACACATGCCAGGCAGGTGAGCCGCGCCACCGGCACCGGCGATGATCACCTCGATGCCACGGGCCTCGGCTTCTTCGGCGTACTGGAACAGCAGGTCCGGGGTGCGGTGGGCAGACACCACTTTCACCTCGTAGGGGATGCCGAGCTTTTCCAGCATATCGGCGGTGTGGCTAAGGGTGGACCAGTCGGACTTGGAGCCCATGATCACGCCAACCAATGCACTCATCAACGTGCCTCTTCTCTCTGGGCGCCCGCAGGCGCGTCAAAAAACAACAAGCCACGCGGGAAACCGGCGTGGCTTGTTGTACGAATAATGGCCGATCTGGACCGGCCGAAGGCCGCGCAGTATACCGCAATGAAGCAGATAAACAGCCCCTGTCGCGACCATCTGTCATTTGCGGTTAAACGGCGATTTTATTGACCCGAAGGTCAGCGAACGCACACCTCAATTCCCTGTGGGCGGGCCTGCTCGCGATGGCGTCGGATCAGCGACATCGGTGCAAACTGGCCCACCGTTATCGCGAGCAAGCTCGCTCCCACAGGGGATATGTGTCGTTATCAAGAATGGGGGACACCCTGTGCCACCCCACCCTCCAACTTGCGCCACAGCAGCCGCACATTGGCCTTGCGCACCAAGGCGCAGCGATACAGGCGGATTTCCAGCGGCACGTGCCATTGCGCCCCGCCGCAGATTACCAGCTCGCCCCTGGCCAGTTCGGCGCGCACGCTCAGGTGCGGCACCCAGGCGATGCCCAGGCCTTCCAGGGCCATGCTCTTGAGGCTGTCGGCCATGGCCGTCTCGTAGACCGTGGTGAACCGCAGCGCTCGCTGGCGCAACAACTGGTTGACCGAACGCCCGAGGAACGCCCCGGCGCTGTAGGCCAGCAATGGCACGCTGGTTTCACCTTCGAGGTCGAATAACGGTTTGCCACCGGCATCGGCGGCGCAGACCGGGAGCATTTCGGTCTGTCCCAGGTGCAGGGATGGGAAAATCTCAGGATCCATCTGCATCGCCGAATCCGGATCGTAGAAGGCCAGCATCAGGTCGCAGCCGCCCTCGCGCAGGGCGTGCACGGCATCGCCGACGTTGGTCGCCACCAGCCGCGTGGCGATGTTCATCCCGTCGTTGCGCAACTGCGCGATCCAACGTGGGAAAAAACCCAGCGCCAGGGAATGCGCGGCTGCCACCTGGATCACCTCGCCCTGTCCGCCTTCCAGGTGATGTAAGTGACGCAACACCTCGCCCAACTGCTCCACCACCGTGCGCGCCGTCACCAGGAACAACTGCCCCGCTGCCGTCAGCTCCACCGGCGTGCGGGAACGGTTGACCAGCGTCAGGCCCAGCGCCGCTTCAAGGCTGCGGATGCGTCGGCTGAACGCCGGCTGCGTCACGAAGCGCCGTTCAGCCGCTTGGGAGAAACTCCGGGTCGCGGCCAGGGCACTGAAGTCCTCGAGCCACTTGCTTTCAAGATTCATACAACCTCCCGACGCACCAAAACAGGTCACACGTTCGCCGCACCTTCGGCGTCACACCGGCATTATGCCGAATCTGCATAGGCCAGTGTTTAACAGCATTGGCCCAAATTTCTATCCAGGCCTAGGATTCGCAGCGTTCCGGCTCAGACCGGGTCCTTATCGAGATGATTTCTATCATGTCCTCCGCTGCATCTTTCCGCACAGAAAAAGACCTGCTTGGCGTACTCGAAGTACCGGCGCAAGCGTACTACGGCATCCAGACCCTACGAGCGGTAAACAACTTCCGTCTCTCCGGCGTCCCGATCTCGCATTACCCCAAGCTGGTGGTCGGCCTGGCCATGGTCAAGCAAGCCGCCGCTGACGCCAACCGCGAGCTGGGCCAGCTCAGCGAAGCCAAGCACGCAGCCATCAGCGAAGCCTGTGCACGATTGATCCGCGGCGATTTCCACGAAGAGTTCGTGGTGGACATGATCCAGGGCGGCGCCGGCACGTCGACCAACATGAATGCCAACGAAGTCATCGCCAACATCGCGCTGGAGGCCATGGGCCACCAGAAAGGCGAATATCAGTACCTGCACCCCAACAACGACGTGAACATGGCGCAGTCCACCAACGACGCCTACCCGACCGCGATCCGCCTGGGTCTGCTGCTGGGTCACGATGCGTTGCTGGCCAGCCTCGACAGCCTGATTCAGGCGTTCGCTGCCAAGGGTGAGGAATTCAGCCACGTCCTGAAAATGGGCCGTACCCAACTGCAAGACGCCGTGCCGATGACCCTCGGCCAGGAATTCCGCGCCTTCGCCACCACCCTGAGCGAAGACCTGGCGCGCCTGAAGTCCCTGGCGCCTGAACTGCTGACCGAAGTGAACCTGGGCGGTACCGCCATCGGCACCGGCATCAACGCCGACCCACGCTACCAGGCCCTGGCCGTGCAGCGCCTGGCAACCATCAGCGGCCAGCCACTGGTCCCGGCTGCCGACCTGATCGAAGCCACCTCCGACATGGGCGCCTTCGTGCTGTTCTCCGGCATGCTCAAGCGCACCGCGGTCAAGCTGTCGAAGATCTGCAACGACTTGCGCCTGCTGTCCAGCGGGCCGCGTACCGGCATCAACGAAATCAACCTGCCGGCTCGCCAGCCAGGTAGCTCGATCATGCCCGGCAAGGTCAACCCGGTGATCCCGGAAGCGGTCAACCAGGTGGCGTTCCAGATCATCGGCAACGACCTGGCCCTGACCATGGCGGCCGAAGGCGGCCAACTGCAGCTGAATGTGATGGAGCCGCTGATCGCCTTCAAGATCTTCGACTCGATCCGCCTGCTGCAACGGGCCATGGACATGCTGCGCGAACACTGCATCGTCGGCATCACCGCCAACGAAGCGCGCTGCCGCGAACTGGTCGAACACTCCATCGGCCTGGTCACTGCCCTGAACCCGTACATCGGCTATGAAAACGCCACCCGCATCGCCCGTGTTGCCCTGGAAAGCGGCCGCGGCGTGCTGGAACTGGTGCGCGAAGAAGGTTTGCTCGACGACGCCATGCTCGACGACATCCTGCGCCCGGAAAACATGATCGCTCCGCGTCTGGTCCCGCTCAAAGCGTGATCGACGCGACCATTGCTCACCAGGTCGAGGGACTAGACACCTCTCACCTTTTGAGGGCTTGGGGACCTTCCCCAAGCCCTTTTTTTTAATTGAAAGCTGTCAATCGAGGATGCCTGAACCTGTGGGAGCGAGCCTGCTCGCGATGAACGATGACGCGCTGCCGTTGGAAAAAACCGTGTCGCCAGCCATCGCGAGCAGGCTCGCTCCCACAAGAACCTGACCGAAAGGCCAGGTGTTGCAAAAGGTCCGTTTCGGCGGACGCACCACAACCGTGCAGACGGGCACCGCACTGATCGGTATAGTGCCGCCCCTCTTCGCGTGAGCGGTCGTCGGTAACGAGGCCCAACACATGCGAAACCCGAACTAATAACAAACCCGCGAAGTGGTCCGGGACGAAACATCGCCTCGCCTGTTGTGTCGCTCGCCGACCAATGTAACGCGATGTTTCCAAATGGCCAGTATTTGCTTAAACAAAAAACAGCGAGGAATACTCATGCTCGAAGTCATCAACGACTTCCTCTCAGGGAAAGTGCTGATCCTGCTTATTGTGGGACTCGGTAGCTACTTCACGATCCGCTCGCGCTTCGTCCAGTTCCGCCATTTCGGCCACATGTTCAGTGTCTTCAAAGAGTCCCTTCACGGCCAGGCAGGCCAGCTGAGCTCGTTCCAGGCCCTGATGCTGAGCCTCGCCGGTCGCGTCGGCGCCGGTAACATCGCCGGTGTCGGCATCGCCGTGACCCTCGGCGGCCCGGGCGCTGTGTTCTGGATGTGGGTCACCGCACTGGTGGGCATGTCCAGCAGCTTCTTCGAATGCACCCTGGCCCAGGTCTACAAGCGCGCCGACGGCGACGGCCTGTACCGCGGCGGTCCGGCCTACTACATCCAGCACGGCCTGAAGCTGAAAGGCATGGCGGTGGTGTTCTCCATCCTGCTGCTGGTCACCTACGGCTTCGCCTTCATCGGCCTGCAGTCCTACACCGTGACTCACTCGCTGCAGAACGCCTTTGCCTTCGATCCACGCCACACCGGTATCGTCCTGGCGGTGCTGCTGGCCATCACCTTCATCGGCGGCATCAAACGCATCGCCGCGGTGTCCGACCTACTGGTACCGATCAAGACCCTGGCCTATATCGGCGTGACCCTGTACGTGATCGGCACCCAGATCGAACACGTGCCAGCCATGCTGGAAACCATCTTCAAGAGCGCCTTCGGCCTCGACCCAGCCTTCGGCGGCCTGCTCGGCAGCGCCATCGTGATGGGCGTGAAGCGTGGCGTGTTCGCCAACGAAGCGGGCCTGGGCAGTGCGCCGAACGTCGCCGCCGTGGCCGCCGTGAAGCACCCGGGCGCCCAGGGCGTGGTCCAGGCCTTCAGCGTGTTCCTCGACACCTTCGTGATCTGCACCTGCACCGCGCTGCTGATCCTGCTGTCGGGCTTCTACACCCCGGGCTTCGAAGGTGACGGCATCGTCCTGACCCAGAACTCGCTGGCCGCCGTGGTCGGTGACTGGGGACGCGTGTTCGTCAGCGTCGCGCTGTCGCTGTTCGTCTTCACCTGCATCCTCTATAACTACTACCTGGGCGAGAACAGCCTGCAGTTCCTCAGCCGCAACCGCGTCGTGCTGATGGTTTTCCGCGGCCTGGTTCTGGCGCTGGTGGTATGGGGTTCGATGCAGGATCTTTCGACCGTGTTCGCCTTCGCCGACATCACCATGACCTGCCTGGCCTTCGTCAACTTGATGGCCCTGGCCATGTTGTTCAAGGTCGGCCTGCGCGTGATGCGCGACTACGACGAGCAGCGCCGCGCCGGCGTCAAGCAACCAGTGTTCGATTCCAGCAAATTCACCGATCTGGACCTGGACCTGAAGGCCTGGCCGACCAGCCCAAGCCAATCGGCTCCACGCGAGCAAGGCGCAGCCCAGGGCACGCCTGCCACGCAACGCTGATCGCCCTGGCGGGTGGCTCCCCGCCACCCGCCGCGACAGACCGCAACGAGTGGCGTCCTGCCACTCGACGTGACACACCTTGCGCACGCAGGCATGCTGCGGCGCAAGGTGTATTCGTCCAGGAGACCCATCAATGAATTCCGCCTCTTACCCTGCCGCCCAGCACGTCATGGTGCTCTATACCGGCGGCACCATCGGCATGCAGGCCAGCGCCAACGGCCTGGCCCCGGCGTCCGGCTTCGAAGCGCGGATGCGCGGCTACCTGCACAGCCAGCCCGAACTCGTCATCCCGCAATGGCGCTTCCGGGAAATGGCGCCGCTGATCGACAGCGCCAACATGACCCCGGCGTACTGGCAGCAACTGCGCGAAGCGGTGGTCGATGCCGTGGATGTGCAGGGCTGCGACAGCGTGCTGATCCTGCACGGCACCGACACCCTGGCCTACAGCGCAGCGGCGATGAGCTTCCAACTGCTGGGCCTGCATGCACGAGTGTGCTTTACCGGCTCGATGCTGCCGGCCGGCGTGACCGACAGCGATGCCTGGGAAAACCTCAGCGGTGCGCTGGTCGCCCTCGGCCAGGGCCTGGCGCCGGGTGTGCACCTGTATTTCCACGGTGAGCTGCTGGCGCCGACCCGCTGCGCGAAAGTGCGCAGCTTCGGTCGCCATCCGTTCAAGCGCCTGGAGCGCCAGGGCGGTGGCGTGAAAGCCGCGTCCTTGTCTGCGCAATTGAATTACGACCAGCCCAAGCAGCTGGCAAATGTCGCCGCGCTGCCGCTATTCCCCGGCATCAGCGCCGAAATCGTCGACGGCCTGTTGGGCAGCGGCGTAAAGGGGCTGGTGCTGGAATGCTACGGCAGCGGCACCGGGCCAAGCGACAACCCGGCCTTCCTCGCCAGCCTGGCACGGGCACGGGATAACGGCGTGGTGGTCGTAGCGGTGACGCAATGCCATGAAGGCGGCGTCGAGCTGGACGTCTACGAGGCCGGCAGCCGTTTGCGCGGGGTCGGCGTGCTGTCCGGCGGCGGCATGACCCGCGAGGCGGCGTTCGGCAAGTTGCAGGCGTTGATTGGCGCCGGGCTGGCGGTGGAAGAGGTTCGGCGGCTGGTTGAGCTGGATCTGTGTGGTGAGCTTATCTGACACCGCCCTGCATCAACTTGTGGTGACGGGCTTTTGTGGCGAGGGAGCTTGCTCCCGCTCGGCTGCGCAGCAGTCGTAAAGCAGACAGCGCCATTTGACCTGGATAGAGCCGGTTGCCTGTTGGGGGCTGCTGCGCAGCCCAGCGGGAGCAAGCTCCCTCGCCACAACAGCGACGTCACACTGAAGTACCCGGCATATAACTTGCTCCGTTTCCAGCTTCCCAAGGCTGGAAACGGACATGCTGCATTCCCACCTCACCACCCTTAACGCCGTCTCCCTGGTCCTCAGCACCTTTGAACACGAAGGGCTGTCCGGTGAGGTATTGCTGGCCGGCAGCGGCATCAGCCCGGCGGACCTGAGCCGCGCCGACACGCGCATCACCACCAACCAGGAACTGCAGGTCTGCGCCAACGCCGTGGCCCTCAAGCGCGACATCGGCCTGGAGTTGGGGCGCAGCATGCACGTTTCGTCCTACGGCATGCTCGGCTATGCCCTGCTCACCAGTGCCACCTTAGGTGACGCCCTGCAACTGGCGCTGCGCTACCCGGCGCTATTGGGAACACTTTTCGACCTGAGCCTGGTGGAAGACGGCGAGCACATCTGGTTCAGCGCCAGCAACTACCGGGAGGACCCGGCCCTGGCCGCGTTCAATGCCGAGTTCTGCATGGTTTCGCTGAAAGTCATCTGCAACGACCTGCTCGGCCACCCGCTGCCCCTGCACGCGGCGCGCTTCGAACACCCGGCGCCGGATTACCAAGGGCGCTATGGGACCTGCTTCGATTGCCCGGTGCAGTTCGACAGCCTCGACAATGCGTTCGCCTTCGACCGACGCTGGCTCGCACAACCGCTGCCGCTGGCCGACCCGATCACGCACCAGGCCATGGCCGAACGCTGCCGCCGGCAAAACACCGAATTCACCGGCCGCCAGGCCTGGCTCGGGCGAATCCGCCAACTGCTCGACGCCCAACTGGACGCCGCCCCCGGCCTGGAAGGCCTGGCCGAACAGATGAACTGCTCGGCACGCACCTTGCGCCGACACCTCAAGGGCCTGGGTTGCAGCTACCAGGACTTGCTGGACGAGCTGCGCTTCGAGCGGGCCAAGCAAATGCTCTGCGAAGCCCAACTGCCGATCTACCAGATCGCTGAAAAACTGGGTTTCAGCGAAACCGCCAGCTTCCGCCACGCCTTTGTACGCTGGAGCGGCGTCGCGCCGAGCCAGTTCAGGAGCTGAAACCAAACCAGGGCTTCATGCACAACCGCTAGCCCCGTGGCGAGGGAGCTTGCTCCCGCTGGGCGCAAAGCCGCCCCACACCGGCTGCCCTCATCGCGAGCAGGCTCGCTCCCACAGGTATTGGCGGCGATCACGCATTTTGCGAACACCTCGGAACACTGTGGGAGCGAGCCTGCTCGCGAAAAGCGATTTCATCAATCCCGCAAAAACGCCCGGTGCAACTCATCCACCGTCTGGAAGTGATACGCCGGGCTTTCGGCGCTGAGTTCTTCGTGGCTGCCGAACCCGTAGCCCACCGCCACTGCGCTCAAGCCGTTGCTGCGGGCACCGATCAGGTCGTGTTTGCGGTCGCCGATCATCAGGGTGTCGTTCGGGTCGAGGCCTTCTTCAGCGAGCAGGTGGGCGATCAATTCGACTTTATCGGTGCGGGTGCCGTCCAGTTCGCTGCCATAGATCACTTTGAAGTGCCGGGCGAAGTCGAAGTGGCGGGCGATTTCCCGGGCGAAGACCCAGGGCTTGGACGTCGCGATGTACAACTGCCGGCCCTGGCTGCCCAGGGTTTCCAGCAAGGGCAGCACGCCGTCGAAGACGCGGTTTTCATACAACCCGGTGACCTTGAACCGCTCGCGATAGAAATTCACCGCTTCCCAAGCCTTCGCTTCGTCGAAGTCGTAGAACTGCATGAACGCCTGCAACAGCGGCGGGCCGATGAAATGTTCGAGGCGGGTCAGGTCGGGTTCGTCGATGCCCAGTTTGCCCAGGGCGAACTGAATCGAACGGGTGATGCCTTCGCGCGGGTCGGTAAGGGTGCCGTCGAGGTCGAAGAGTAGGGTTTGGTGGTGCATGAAAGCTCCCAGCAGCGGTGCAAATGCCGTCCATTTTAAGGACTGAAACGAGTACGTGGCGAGGGAGCTTGCTCCCGCTTGACCGGGCTGGCGCTCCAGCGCGAAGCGCTCACAAAAAAAAGAGGACTGCTTCGCAGCCCAGCGGGAGCGAGCTCCCTCGCCACGATGAATCACCCTGATCGACAGTGGGCGCCTCAAACCTGATCGTAACCTTCCGCCAGGTGCAAATCCTTGAGCTTCACGTAGTTCGCCGCGCTGTAGGTGAAAAACGCTCGCTCCTTGTCGGTCAGCGGCCGGGCCTGTTTGACCGGGCTGCCCACGTACAGGAAGCCGCTTTCCAGGCGTTTGCCCGGCGGCACCAGGCTGCCGGCGCCAATGATCACGTCGTCCTCGACCACCGCGCCGTCCATGACGATGCTGCCCATGCCGATCAATACCCGGCTGCCCACCGAGCAGCCGTGCAGCATGACTTTGTGGGCGATGGTCACGTCGTCGCCGATCAGCAACGGGAAGCCATCGGGGTTGAAGGGACCTGCGTGGGTGATGTGCAGCACGCAGCCATCCTGCACGCTGGTGCGGGCGCCGATGCGGATGCGGTGCATGTCGCCGCGGATGACCGTCAGCGGCCAGACGGAGCTGTCTTCGCCGATTTCGACGTCGCCGATCACCACCGAGGTGCTGTCGACAAAGGCACCTCGGGCAAGCCGCGGGCGGTGATTCTGGTACGTGCGAAGGGTCACGATAGGCTCTCTCTCTGCTACTGATAGGCGCTGCTAGCTGCGGTGGACGTCGATTGTAATTACTATGGCTGCAAGTTTCTTCCAGCCAAGGTGCCAACCGTGAGCGTGAACAATCCTCTTTTGCAGCCCTACGACCTGCCGCCATTCTCGGCGATCCGTGCCGAGCATGTGCAACCGGCCATCGAACAGATCCTGGCTGACAACCGCGCCGCCATCGCTGAAATCCTCAAGACCCAGGGTCAACAACCGTCCTGGGCCGGCCTGGTGCTGGCGATGGACGAGCTCAATGACCGCCTGGGCGCCGCCTGGAGCCCGGTCAGCCATTTGAACGCCGTGCGCAACAGTCCTGAATTGCGCGAAGCCTACGAGGCCTGCCTGCCGGCATTGAGTGCCTACTCCACCGAGCTGGGCCAGAACCGCGAGCTGTTCCAGGCCTTCGAAGCCTTGGCGAACAGCCCCGAAGCTGCCGGCTTTGACGTCGCGCAGAAAACCATCCTCGAACATTCCCTGCGGGACTTCCGCCTGTCGGGCATCGACCTACCGCCCGAGCAGCAAAAGCGCTACGCCGAGGTGCAGAGCAAGCTGTCCGAGCTGGGCAGTCGCTTCTCCAACCAGTTGCTGGACGCGACCCAGGCCTGGACCAAGCACGTCACCGATGAAGCCGCCCTCGCTGGCCTGACCGACTCGGCCAAGGCGCAAATGGCTGCGGCCGCCCAGGCCAAGGGGCTGGACGGTTGGCTGATCAACCTGGAATTCCCCAGCTATTACGCGGTGATGACCTACGCCGAAGACCGCGCCCTGCGCGAAGAAGTCTACGCCGCCTACTGCACCCGCGCCTCGGACCAGGGTCCGAACGCCGGCCAGAATGACAACGGCCCGGTGATGGAACAGATCCTCGACCTGCGCCAGGAACTGGCCCGATTGCTGGGCTTCGCCAACTTCGCAGAGTTGAGCCTGGCGACCAAGATGGCCGAATCCAGCGATCAGGTGCTGAGCTTCCTGCGCGACCTGGCCAAACGCAGCAAACCGTTCGCCGCCCAGGACCTGGAACAGCTCAAAGCCTTCGCCGCCGAACAGGGCTGCCCCGACCTGCAAAGCTGGGACAGCGGTTTCTACGGTGAAAAACTGCGCCAGCAACGCTACAGCGTCGCCCAGGAAGCCCTGCGCGCCTACTTCCCGATCGACAAAGTGCTCAGCGGCCTGTTTGCCATCGTGCAACGCCTGTACGGCATCGAGATCGCCGAGCTGAAGGGTTTCGACAGCTGGCACCCGGACGTACGCCTGTTCGAGATCAAGGAAAACGGCCAGCACGTCGGTCGCTTCTTCTTCGACCTCTACGCCCGCGCCAACAAGCGCGGCGGCGCCTGGATGGACGGTGCCCGCGACCGTCGTCGCACCCTCGACGGCGTGTTGCAAAGCCCGGTCGCCAACCTGGTGTGCAACTTCACCCCGGCCGACAGCGGCAAACCGGCACTGTTGACTCACGACGAAGTCACCACCCTGTTCCACGAATTCGGCCATGGCCTGCACCACCTGCTGACCCGCGTCGATCATGCCGGCGTGTCCGGCATCAACGGCGTGGCCTGGGACGCAGTGGAACTGCCGAGCCAGTTCATGGAAAACTGGTGCTGGGAGCCGGAAGGCCTGGCGCTGATTTCCGGCCACTACGAAACCGGCGAGCCGCTGCCCCAGGACCTGCTGGAGAAGATGCTCGCGGCGAAGAACTTCCAGTCCGGGCTGATGATGGTCCGCCAGCTGGAGTTCTCGCTCTTCGACTTCGAACTGCACGCCACCCACGGCGACGGTCGCAGCGTGGCGCAAGTGCTCGAAGGCGTGCGCGACGAAGTCTCGGTGATGCGTCCGCCGGCCTACAACCGCTTCCCCAACAGCTTCGCCCACATTTTCGCCGGCGGTTATGCGGCGGGCTATTACAGCTACAAATGGGCCGAAGTGCTGTCGGCCGATGCGTTCTCCAGATTCGAGGAAGAAGGCGTACTCAACGCCGACACCGGCCGCGCCTTCCGCGAGGCGATCCTGGCCCGTGGCGGTTCCCAGGAGCCGATGGTGCTGTTCGTCGACTTCCGTGGCCGCGAGCCGTCGATTGACGCACTCTTGCGCCACAGCGGCCTGAGCGAGGACGCGGCAGCATGAGTGAGGAGCCTGTGATTACCAAGAAACGGTTCATCGCCGGGGCGGTCTGCCCGGCGTGCAGTGAGCCGGACAAATTGATGATGTGGAACGAAGACGGCGTGCCGCACCGCGAGTGCGTGGCCTGCGGCTACAGCGACACGCTCAACGAGCAAGGCCTGTCGGTGCCCAAAGAATTGGGTACCCGGGTCAACACCTCAGCGCTCAAAGTGCCGGACGCCAAGGTCCAGGCGGTGCAGTTCTTCCCCAACCCCAAGTTGAAGAAGAAACCCGACTGAATGAACCTTATGCTGTTCACTAAAGGACAGCGCGAAACCCGTGGCGAGGGAGCTTGCTCCCGCTGGGGAGCGTAGCGGCCCCTTCTTGTGGGTGCTGCGCACCCAAGCGGGAGCAAGCTCCCTCGCCACAAATGTATTCATCCTGTCGTAAGTGAGCGGACTGAATGATCCGGTATCACCCCCACCCCGGGGGCGATACATAGTTACCGCAGGCGCGCTTCCCTTCCTTTGCAGACTGGCCATCAAGCCCAGACTCACAGGAAGCTTTCCATGCTCGACGAAGACAATCCGCTGTTGCAGGCCTATGACCTGCCGCCGTTTGCCCAGATCCAGGCCCGGCATTTCGCGCCGGCCCTCGACCGCCTCCTTGCCCAGAGCCACGCTCAAGTGGCCGACATCATCCGAACCCAGACGCCCTTTCCCACTTGGGATGACCTTGTGCTGGCGATGGATGGAATCCACACACGCCTGGAAGGCTTCGGTTATCTGCTGCACGTTTTGACCACGACCCGGACCGGCGACGCCTGGGCGCGGGCCGCGTTTGATTGCAACGACCGGCTGCATGACTTCCAGGCGTCGTTGAAACGGCATCCCGCGCTGTTCACGCTCTATCAACGCCTGGCGAGCAGCCAGATTGCCCAGCATTTTTCAGCGCCTCGCAAACGCGCCCTGGAAAAAATCCTTCGCGAATTCCAGCAGAACGGCTCGGCTGACAGCCTGCCGGCCGACCTGAGCCTGTTGAAACTGCGCATGAAAGAGGTGCAGGGGCTGTTCCTGGAAAACCTGCACCTGGCCAACAAAGCCTGGAGCAAAACCGTTGACGACGAAACCCGGCTGAGCGGCCTGCCGTCGTCCTTCAAGCAACAGATGGCCCTCCAGGCAAAAAACGCCGGTCACTCAGGATGGTTGCTGACCCTGAGCGATGAATCGTTTCGCATCGTGACCCACTATGCCGATAATCGCCTGTTGCGCCAGGAAATGTACGAGGCCTACAGCACCCGCGCCTCGGACCAAGGCCCTCAGGCCGGCCAGTTCGACAACGGCGATGTCCTCAGGCAATTGCTCGACGACCGTCATCAGTACGCCAGGGCCCTGGGCTACAGCGACTTTGCCCAAATGGCGGTCGAGCCGGAGCAAGCCGCGTCCACCGAGGAAGTCCTGGCGTTCCTGCGGGCACAGCTGGAACGACAGCGCCGGATGTTCAAGCACGACGCCCAGCAGCTAAAGGTGTTTGCCGCACAGCAAGGTTTCAACCAACTCCTGCCCTGGGACTACCCCTACCTGGCGAACCGGCTTCGCCAGCAGACAGCGGGTATTTCCAGGCAGGCACTGAGCGCCTGGTTCGAGCTGGAGTCGACATTTTCACAGCTGCTGCTGATCGCAACGCAGCTGTTCGGGGTGACCTTCACCGAGCGCCAGGACGTGGCGACCTGGCACCCGGACGTGCGTCTTTTCGAGGTCAGCGAATGGGGTGCGGTGATTGGCTACCTCTATTTCGACCCGTTCGCGGACAGCCACCGAGACGGCTTTCCCAACACCACCACACTGCGCAATCGCCAGATCACCGCCGAAGGCCGGCCCCGGCATCCCATCGCCGCGCTGCATGCCTGGCTACCGCGCAGCTCGGGGCCGGAACCGGTGCTGCTCGATCATCTGCAATTGCGAATCCTGTTCCATGAGTTCGGCCACTGCCTGCAACATGTCCTGACCCGTGCCGAATATCGCGACCTGTCAGGCATCACCGGCCTGTCCCGCGACACCGCCGAATTTGCCGGGGTGCTGTTCGAACAATGGTGCTTCTCCAAACAGTGCCTGGTGCGCGTTTCGAAGCATCATCAAACCGGCGCGACGATGCCTGACGAGGTCGCCGATCAACTGCTGGCCTTCGCCACGACCCAGGCCAGTTGGGAAACCGCCGCCCTGTTGCGCGACGCATTGTTCGACATCGAGCTGCACCGCACCCATGGCGACGGGCGCAGCGTGCAGCAGGTCTACGAATATGCCAGCGCCGAGGTCGGGCACTTGCCGATGACGGAAAATGACCGATGGGCCAATGGCCTGGACTATCTGGTGACAGGCTATGGCGCACGGATCTACGCCTATGCCTGGTCGAAGGAGATGGCTGTCACGGTGTTCCGCCGATTCCAACGCGAGGGGCTGTTCAACCCGGCAACGGGACGAGCGCTACGGGAAACCATTTTCGCTCCAGGGGATTCGCGGCCTCTGGCTGAGTCCATAGCGGCTTTCTCGGCTACTTGATCGATCAGTGACCGGGAAGGGCCGCTTGCGGATCCAGGTGTCGGGGCGGCGTCGTCGAGTTGACCCAGCTTTCCAGGGAGCAAAGGGCAAATACGCTGGTACTGCAATCGCCGTTCGCCAACGCGGTGCGAAGTTTTTCCACATCGGCCTGCATCATGTAGCGCACCCCGTCCTTGAAGTGGTGACTGTCACCGAAGCCGCCTTCAGTCATTTCGTTCAGCGCGTCTTCCTTGCTCCAGCCCTGCACCACCACCCGGTACATGGCGGCCACCAGCCCGGTGCGGTCCGAGCCATGCTTGCAGTGCATCAGCACCGGCCCCTTGGCTTCGGCGGCCTGCACCGCGCGCAAGGCCTTGAGTATGTCGCTGTCGTCGACGTGATTGGTGCGGTAAGGCAACTGCACCTGCTCGATGCCCGGTGTGGACAGCCAGCGTGCGTCAGACTCCGGCAGAAAGGTGATGACCGTGCCGATCCTGAGTTTCGTCAGCAATGGCAGCGCCCCGCCGTCCGGCAGCGAGCTGCGGTAGAGCGTGGGCGACATCTGGTAAAGGTTGTAGTCCTTTTCCACTGGCTGGGCCCATTCCGGCGGTCGGGTTCCAGTGGCATCGGCCGCCTGGGCCGCGGTCTGGGCAAATCCGGCGAACAGGGCGAGGCACAGCAGTGAACGAAAACAGAGCTTGAGCATGTACGGACGACCGCGACCATGAAATAGAAGGCCAGCAGTTTCGGTTCGACCCGGTTAAAAACCCGTAACAAGGACGTCAAAGTGTTGTGAACTGGCTGCGATTTCATCCAGGCGTGAGGTCGGCCTGCCAAACGGCACTGGCCTGAACCGCGAGGGGAAGATACTGTATGCACATACAGCTTTCGGAGTATCCCCATGTCAGCTCCTCTTCCGCCTCGCGGCCGTGGCACCGCTGCCAACCCGTACAATCGCTTCGCGCCGAGTCGTTCAGTGGCCGAGGATGACGGCTGGTACCACGAAGTACCGCCGACCCAGGGCACCGAAGTGCGCATCGAGACGGCCAAGACCATCATTACCCGCAACACCTCGCCGGACATTCCGTTCGATCGCTCGATCAACCCTTATCGCGGCTGCGAGCATGGCTGCATTTATTGCTTTGCGCGGCCCAGCCATGCGTACTGGGATCTCTCGCCAGGGCTGGATTTCGAAACGAAGCTGATCGCCAAGACCAACGCCGCCGATGTGCTGGAGGAGCAACTGTCCAAGCGCGGCTACCAGTGCGCGCCGATCGCCCTGGGCTCCAACACCGATCCTTATCAGCCCATCGAACGCGAGCAACGAATCACCCGGCGGATCCTCGAAGTGCTGCTGCGCTACCGGCATCCGGTGACCATCGTGACCAAGGGCTCGCTGATCCTGCGGGACCTGGACCTGCTGGCCGAACTTGCGAAGCAGCGGCTGGTGGCGGTGATGATCAGCCTCACCACGCTGGATGATGAACTCAAGCGCATCCTTGAACCTCGGGCGGCGGCGCCCAAGGCGCGGTTGCGGGCGATCAGGGTCATGCGCGAGGCGGGCATCCCGGTGGGGGTGCTGTGTGCACCGATGATTCCGATGATCAACGACAGCGAGATCGAGGCGCTGCTGGCCGAAGCCCATGCCGCCGGCGCCCAGACGGCTTCCTACATCATGTTGCGCCTGCCTTTGGAGGTGGCGCCGCTGTTCGAAGAATGGTTGCAGGCGCACTACCCGCAGCGCGCCGCCCATGTGCTGAGCCTGGTGCGCCAGAGCCGTGGCGGCGAGCTGTACGACAGTCAGTTCGGCAAACGCATGCGTGGCGAAGGGCCGTTCGCCGACCTGCTGGCCCAGCGCTTCACCAAGGCGATCAAACGCCTGGGGCTCAATCGCCGCGAGGGTTACAATCTCGATTGCGAGGCCTTCTGTCCGCCGGGTCGACAGATGTCTTTGATTTGAATACGGTTGCCCTTAAATTGGGGCTCGGCACACCGGCGGCCCGGGGTTCCAAGCGCTCTGGTCACCCTTGGTAATCTACGTCCTAGAGCCTTCGATTCAGTTTGAGTTAAGTTTCGGCCGCTACCTTGTTCATCGAGTGACTGATGGGTCGGGCCTTTCGACCTGGACGTTTTTCAACAGCCACTGGCGTCTCAAAGAGGATGAATCATGAGTGACAAGGATAAACAGCCGTTGGCTGCGTCGGCTTCAGCCCAACCCCAGGCGGAGACCGCCGATGCAGCGCTGCAGCACATTGTTGACGGCTTTTTGCATTTCCATCACGAGGTCTTCCCCCAACAGGAAGAGCTCTTCAAGAAACTCGCCACCGCCCAGGCACCCCGGGCGATGTTCATCACCTGCGCCGACTCGCGCATCGTGCCCGAGTTGATCACCCATAGTTCTCCTGGCGATCTGTTCGTGACCCGTAACGTGGGAAACGTCGTTCCGCCGTACGGGCAAATGAACGGCGGCGTTTCCACCGCCATCGAATACGCGGTACTGGCCCTCGGCGTGCAGCACATCATCGTCTGCGGCCATTCCGATTGCGGCGCCATGCGCGCAGTCCTCAACCCCGAGACCCTGGAGAAGATGCCCACGGTCAAAGCCTGGTTGCGCCACGCCGAAGTGGCCAAGACCATGGTCCATGACAACTGCCCGTGCGGCGACGAAAAACAGACCATGCCCATCCTCACCGAAGAGAACGTGATCGCGCAGCTGCACCATCTGCGAACGCATCCCTCGGTGGCTTCGCGCATGGCCAGCGGTCAGTTGTTCATCCACGGTTGGGTGTACAACATCGAGACCAGCGAGATCAAAGCCTTCGACGCGGACCAGGGCCGTTTCCTGCCGCTCGATGGCAGCCATCCGATCCCGGTGGCGACGCCCAAAGCGCGCTTCTAACCGCTCCTATACATCCTTGCGTGGTTCTGCCCTGCCTGCCGTTCGGGCGGGAGGGCCTTGCCATGCCTGAAGAAAACGTCGGGAGAGTCTCCATGCGTGCTGCTCAATTAAAAGCTGTCCTGCCACGGGAGCTGCTGGCTTCGGTGGTGGTGTTTCTGGTGGCGCTGCCCTTGTGCATGGGCATCGCCATCGCGTCCGGCCTGCCGCCCGCCAAGGGCCTGATCACCGGGATCGTCGGCGGACTGATCGTCGGTTTCCTGGCCGGCTCCAAGCTGCAAGTCAGCGGCCCGGCCGCGGGCCTGGCGGTGTTGGTGTTCGAATTGGTACGCCAGCACGGCGTGGCCATGCTCGGGCCGATCCTGCTGCTGGCCGGGCTTCTGCAACTGCTGGCCGGGCGTTTTCGCCTGGGCTGCTGGTTCCGGGTGACGGCGCCGGCGGTGGTCTACGGAATGTTGGCCGGTATCGGCGTGCTGATCGTGTTGTCCCAGGTGCATGTGATGATCGACGCGGCGCCCAAACCGTCCGGGCTGGAAAACCTGACCGCGTTTCCTGGCGCCCTGGTCCAGGCCTTGCCGTCGTTTGGCTGGCAGGCTGGCTTGCTGGGCCTGTCGACAATTGCAGTGATGTGGCTGTGGGAAAAGCTGCGTCCCCACAGTCTGCGTTTCATCCCCGGCGCCTTGCTCGGCGTAGGTTTGGCGACGATTGCCAGCCTGATGCTGGCGTTGCAGGTCAAGCGGGTGGAAGTCCCGGAAAACCTCGCCGAAGCCATCGACTGGCTGCGCCCCGCGGACCTGCTGAACCTGGCCGACCCGAGCGTGCTGATCGCCGCGTTCGCCGTGGCCTTCATCGCCAGCGCCGAGACCTTGCTGTCAGCGGCGGCGGTGGACCGCATGCACAGCGGTGAGCGTGCGGACTTCGACCGGGAGCTGTCGGCCCAAGGCATCGGCAACATGCTCTGCGGCCTGCTCGGCGCCCTGCCGATGACCGGCGTGATCGTGCGCAGCTCGGCCAACGTCCAGGCCGGCGCGACCACGCGGATGTCGACGATTTTCCATGGCTTGTGGTTGCTGTTGTTCGTGCTGTTGCTGTCCAGCGTGCTGCAAAGCATTCCGGTGGCGAGCCTGGCGGGCGTGCTGGTGTACACCGGTTTCAAACTGGTGGACCTCAAGGCCTTCCGTGGCCTGGGCCGCTATGGCCGGATGCCGATGTTCACCTATGCCGCGACGGCCTTGGCGATCATCTTCACCGACCTGCTGACCGGCGTGCTGATCGGTTTCGGCCTGACCCTGGCGAAACTGGCCTGGAAAGCCTCGCGCCTGAAAATCAGCCTGATCGACCTGCCCCAGGAAGGCGAGATGGAACTGCGCCTGGTCGGCGCGGCCACCTTTCTCAAGGTCCCGGCGCTGACCCAAGTGCTGGGCACCATTCCCGAGGGCGCGACGGTACACGTGCCGCTCAACAACCTGAGCTACATCGACCACTCCTGCCTGGAGCTGCTGGAAGAATGGGGCCGAGCGAACGCCAGCAAGGGCTCGAAACTGCTGATCGAATCCCGCGGGCTCAAGCGTCGGTTGGAAGGAAGGTTGCGGACGAATGTGGGGGTGGGTGCAGCGTCTGCCTGAGGCCCCCACAGGCAACCGCTCACTTAAAGTTTGCTTGATTCATTGTGGCGAGGGAGCTTGCTCCCGCTGGACTGCGCAGCAGGCCCATTTTATGAGTGCTTCGCACTCAAGCGGGAGCAAGCTCCCTCGCCACGGGCTCAGTGAATGCCTTAAGTGAGTAGCTCGCTCCCACAGGGGTTGAGGTTTCAATCTCGCTCAAGCCACCGGCTGTTCCAGCTCCAGGCCGACGCCCAAACGGCGGGACATGCACGGCCAGCGCTTCCAGGCGGCGCCGGTTTGCGGGCAGCTGAGTTTCTCGCGATAGGTTTCTACCGACTCCAGTGCAAAGGTCTCTTCGTTGAGCATTTCATCGAAGGCGTGGTGCACCACTTCGTCGAGTTGGTTGGCAAATTCCTCACCGATCAACTGGTGAGCAATCAGGTTGGCGACCGTCATGTCCAAGGGGATCAAGGGCTGGCCGAAATGCTTGATGTACAGGTCGTTGACCTCTTCCACGAACCGGTGCGCCAGGTAGGCCTCATCCAGCAGGCTGTCGAGCCCGACATGGCCGGCCATGATCGACGGTGGCTGGAGGAAGTACTGCTCGGCGATCTTCAACACTGGCTTGATCTGCGACTCGATCCCCGCTTCCCGGGCGACGTCGTTGGCAGCGTCCAGCAGGTCAGGGACTTCATCGATGTAAGCGGCGACGAAACGCGCCAGCACGTCGTTGGCGTTGACTTCAGGTAACTGGATGGCACGGTGCAGGTGTGGCAGTTGGGCTTCCAGCTGTCGGGTCAATTGGCCGGTCTGGGCCTCATGTTGTTGGGCTTTTTGGATCTGCTCGCGCAATGCGGCGGTGTTCATGAAAACTCCAGGAAAACTCAAGGCAATGAAATAGGAAAGACATAACTTAGCTGGCGAATAAACACTCCTAAGACCTATTTTTCATAACCCCCTCTTCCTTGATGCGTCAAAGTTATATCGGTTTGCCATCATCTGGTGACGCATCCTTCTCCATTCGCGGGCTCTGGCGCAAGCCCCCTGTGTTTCAAAAACGATTTTCACCATCGCGTTGCGAGGTTCGAGTCGCTGTCTATACTCGGTTTTGAATGGAGTTAGCTGATGACACCCGATGCATAAGCAGCAAGGCACGGCGGTGGAGTTCGCAGTCTGATGGAGCCGCTCTCCCTTGCCGCAGGCGTTACGCCTACGGGATAACAAGAACGATAAGGGGAACCCGCAATGACGCGACATCCACACGTATGGATGGGCCTCCTGTTGTGGTCGATTTTCAGCCCGGCGCAAGCAGCCTGGACTGTGAATATGGCGCCTGGAGCGACACAGATCAGCCACGCAGTGTTCGACCTGCACATGACCATATTCTGGATCTGTGTGGTGATCGGCATCATCGTCTTCGGCGCCATGTTCTGGTCGATGATGATGCACCGCCGCTCCACCGGCCAGAATGCGGCGCACTTTCACGAAAACACCCGCGTTGAAATCCTCTGGACCATCGTGCCGTTCCTGATCCTGGTGGCCATGGCGATTCCCGCCACCGCCACCCTGATCAAGATGTACGACCCCAGCGAGTCGGAGATCGATGTCCAGATCACCGGCTACCAGTGGAAGTGGCACTACAAATACCTGGGCCAGGACGTCGAGTTCTTCAGCAACCTGGCCACCTCCGCCGAACAGATCCATAACCAGAGCGCCAAGGGCGAGCATTACCTGCTGGAAGTCGACAAGCCGCTGGTGCTGCCGGTCGACGCCAAGGTGCGCTTTCTGGTGACGTCCGCCGACGTGATCCACTCCTGGTGGGTGCCGGCGTTCGCGGTCAAGCGCGACGCAATCCCAGGGTTCGTCAACGAGGCCTGGACCAAGGTCGACAAGCCCGGCATCTATCGCGGCCAGTGCGCCGAGCTGTGCGGCAAGGACCACGGCTTCATGCCGATCGTGGTGGAGGTCAAGAGCAAGCCCGACTACGAGAAATGGCTGGGCGAACGCAAGGCCGAAGCGGCGCAGCTCAAGGAGCTGACCAGCAAGGAATGGACCCTCGACGAGCTCAAGGAGCGCGGCGACAAGATCTATCACACCACCTGCGCGGCCTGTCACCAGGCCGAAGGCCAGGGCTTGCCGCCGATGTTCCCGGCCCTCAAGGGCTCGAAGATCGCCACCGGGCCCAAGGCTGATCACCTGAGCATCGTCTACCACGGCAAACCCGGCACCGCCATGGCCGCCTTCGGCAAGCAGCTGTCGGAAGTCGATATCGCGGCGGTCGTGACCTATGAACGCAACGCCTGGGGCAACAACAAGGGCGACATGGTCACGCCGAAAGAAGTGCTGGAACTCAAACAGGCGGAAAGCAAATGAGCCGGCCTGACGTGTATTCCCGCAACCGGTCGGGGCTCATTGCCCCGCGCCGTCCAGCCCATTCGTTCGAAGGAGACAGGACATGAGTGCTGTGATCGATGACCACGGTCATGCCGGCGCCGACCACGCCCACGGCCCCGCCAAGGGCCTGATGCGCTGGGTATTGACCACCAACCACAAGGACATCGGCACGCTGTACCTGTGGTTCGCGTTTTCCATGTTCCTCCTGGGCGGCTCGTTCGCCATGGTGATCCGCGCCGAGCTGTTCCAACCCGGCCTGCAGATCGTGCAGCCGGAATTCTTCAACCAGATGACCACCATGCATGGCCTGGTAATGGTGTTCGGCGCGGTGATGCCGGCCTTCGTCGGCCTCGCCAACTGGATGGTCCCGTTGATGATCGGCGCGCCGGACATGGCCCTGCCGCGCATGAACAACTTCAGCTTCTGGCTGTTGCCGGCGGCGTTCCTACTGCTGGTGTCCACGCTGTTCACACCGGGCGGCGGGCCGAACTTCGGCTGGACCTTCTACGCGCCGCTGTCCACCACCTATGCGCCGGAAAGCGTGACGTTCTTCATCTTCGCCATCCATCTGATGGGCATCAGCTCGATCATGGGCGCGATCAACGTGATCGCCACCATCCTCAATCTGCGCGCCCCCGGCATGACGCTGATGAAAATGCCGCTGTTCGTCTGGACCTGGCTGATCACCGCGTTCCTGCTGATCGCGGTGATGCCGGTGCTGGCCGGGTGCGTGACGATGATGCTGATGGACATCCACTTCGGCACCAGCTTCTTCAGCGCCGCCGGCGGCGGTGACCCGGTACTGTTCCAGCACGTGTTCTGGTTCTTCGGCCACCCCGAGGTGTACATCATGATCCTGCCGGCCTTCGGCGCCGTCAGCTCGATCATCCCGGCGTTCTCGCGCAAGCCGCTGTTCGGCTACACCTCGATGGTCTACGCCACAGCGGCCATTGCGTTCCTGTCGTTCATCGTCTGGGCGCACCACATGTTCGTGGTGGGCATTCCGCTGGTGGGCGAGCTGTTCTTCATGTACGCGACCCTGCTGATCGCCGTGCCCACCGGGGTCAAGGTGTTCAACTGGGCCAGCACCATGTGGCAAGGCTCGCTGACCTTCGAGACGCCGATGCTGTTCGCCGTGGCCTTCGTGATCCTGTTTTCCATCGGCGGTTTCTCCGGATTGATGCTCGCCATCGCCCCGGCGGACTTCCAATACCAGGACACCTACTTCGTGGTCGCGCATTTCCACTACGTGCTGGTGCCCGGCGCGATCTTCGGGATCTTCGCCTCGGCGTACTACTGGCTGCCGAAATGGACCGGCCACATGTATGACGAAACCCTCGGCAAGCTGCACTTCTGGCTGTCGTTCATCGGGATGAACATGGCGTTCTTCCCCATGCACTTCGTGGGGCTGGCGGGCATGCCGCGGCGGATTCCCGACTACAACCTGCAGTTCGCCGACTTCAACATGGTCTCGTCCATCGGCGCGTTCATGTTCGGCACGACGCAGATCTTCTTCCTGTTCATCGTGATCAAGACCATCCGTGGCGGCCCGCCAGCACCGGCCAAACCATGGGATGGGGCCGAAGGGTTGGAGTGGAGCGTGCCGTCGCCCGCGCCGTATCACACGTTTACTACGCCGCCGGAAGTGAAATGAGATGACACACAGGCCTCCTGTGGGAGCGGGCTTG
>NZ_JBKGGU010000029.1:0-60472 GCF_052042015.1 Pseudomonas sp. SMV71
GCATCGCCGATGGTAGTGTGGGGTTTCCCCATGTGAGAGTAGGTCATCGTCAAGATTGAATTCCCAGAACCCCTGTCTGCCTCAGCAGACAGGGGTTTTGTCGTTTTGGGCCGGTAATCGGATCGCACCTCTGATTGATGGAACTCTGCGGCAAACCGTGACGCCATTGCTATGCTTTGGTAGTCGGGGCACTGGTGAACAGAGGAGCCTGCGACGTCACTGGTCATGGGGATTCCAATAATGAAAAACCCTTATGCTCCCGGCTTCTGGTGCGCCATTGCAGCGCTGATCTTGCTTTCGGCCACCTATTTCTACGGCGTGATGCTCACTCACCAGATCGACAGGGCATTGCTGTTCCTGGACAGCGCAGCCGCCTTGATCGGGGTGATATCCATCGCGGTCGTGGCTTGCGCGACACTTCAAGGCCAACGCATCAAGAAAAAACACCTCGAACAAGGCAAGACCCTGGTGCTGATCTGGGATACCAAGGTGGCTTTGCGGAGGGTCGAAACAGTCTTTGATCGTTATTTCTGGGGCAGTTATTGGCAGCCGGGTCGTACGTTCCAGGAAGTCATGGGGGAACTCACCGGTACGCCGTTAGAAAAAAGCCTTGAGGCCCTGAAAACCCAATGTGCAGCCTTGGACAAGCAAGTAACCCAGGATGGTTGGCACTGGCTGAACAACGCCCGTGAGCTATGCGATGTGGCTAATGCCATGGCCCGAGAGCGTTACCAACTGGACTTTTGCGATTCACGTGCGGATTCACCGGGTTCGGCGGTGATCAATCGTGATTTCGAGGTGCTGGTGTACACCTGGACCGCTCGACTCAAGACTTTCGACCACCAGCTCGATGAGATAGAAGTCGAATATTCGTAGACCACCTCTCAAGAAAACGTTTTCCCCCCTTTAAACATTGGGCGTGCGGGTGTGCCTGATGGTAATCTCGCCCCACTTTACGGCGTCGAGCCACACCCCTTGCGGGTCAGGGAAGACGACGGCTTTCTTCAACCATGGATATCAATCGGGTCACTCATGAATAAATCAGCAAGCGTACTCCTGGGAATCGTAGTGGCGGTCGGTGCAATCAGCGCGGGTGGCGCGTGGTACACCGGCACCAAACTCGAAGGAGTGTTGAAAGACGCTATTGCCGATAGCAACAAACAGATGCAAGTAGCCTTGGCCGGCTCCAACAGCACATCCAGCCTGGAGCTGATTTCCCTGGAGCGTGGCACATTCAGCAGTACTGCTCACTACCGCCTCAAAGGTGAAGGCGAGATGTTCGGTGGCGAGCCGGTTGAGCTGCTGCTCGTTGACCGCATCGAACACGGCCCGCTGCCATTCTCGCGCTTGGTAACGCTCAAGTGGCTGCCAGTCATGGCAACCAGTCACACCGAGCTTGAGCGCAACCCGCTGACCGATAAATGGTTTGCCGCCACCGATGGCAAATCGCCGCTCAAAGGTATCACCAACCTGGGTTATGACGAATCCATCAATGGTACCTACGAGCTGCTGCCGCTGGACACCAAGCTGGATGAGCAATCCCAACTGACGTTCTCCGGCTTGAAAGTCGACCTGGCCGCCAGCGCCCAAGGGCAGAAGGTCAAGGCCGACGGCTATATGGACAGCTTCAAGATCACCACCGTTTCGGAAGAACAGACTCCAGTGCAGGTTGAAGTCAATGGCCTGACCCTGGCCAGCAACCTGAGCAAGAGCACCTATGGTTACTACATGGGTGATAACACCGTGCTGCTGAGCAATACCAAGGCCACGTTTGGTGAGCCCAAGTCGGTATTGAGCCTGAAGAACTTCGAGATGAAGAACAACAGCTCCGAGAACGGTACTAGCGCTTCGGGACGTGCCGACTACAAGATCGGTGAATTGGCGTTCAACGACAAAGTGATCGGTTCTGCGCAGATGGCGGTAAGCCTGAAAAATCTCGATATCCCTGCCACGATGTCGTTGATGCAAATTTACCAGACCAAACTGCAACCTTACGAAAAAGCCGCAGCCGAGGCCGCTGCCGCCGGCGAGCCCGCTCCAGAGTTGAACCTGACCGAAGCCGAAGAAGCACAGGTCAAGGCTGATCTGGAAAAACTCCTGGCTGGCGCTCCTCAGATCGCCCTGGAAAATCTGTCGTTCAATACTGCCAACGGCGAAAGCCGCGCCAACCTGGTCGTTGACCTGGCCAAGCCGCAGTCCATGGACCTGCCGCCGGATGAGCTGGCCCGTCAGCTGCTCGCCCTGCTGGATTTCAACCTCAAGGTTTCCAAGCCGATGCTGGTGGACCTGATGACCGTGCAAGCACAGATGGAAGGCCAGACCGACGCCAAGCTGATCGCCGATCAGGCCACTGCCACCAGCGATATGTTCAGCGCCATGGCCGTCGGTACTCAACTGGCGACCCTGGAAGGCAATGATGTTGTCACCAAATTGCACTACGCCAACAATCAGGTCGACTTCAATGGCCAGAAAATGACCGTCGAGCAATTCTCGCAGTTTGTGATGAACAAACTGGGTGGGGGCGTCGCCATCCAGTAACTTGTCCAGGCAACACCCAAACCCGGTCCGTGCGATGCACTGGCCGGGTTTTTTTATGCCCGTCGTTTTCCCCCCACCAAATCTGAAGAGATTCTGAAGAATTATTGCGTTCCGAAAGATGACCTGTCCGAGAGTGCAAGACTAAGCCCATTAGAGCTTGGCCGGACTCCATGATCCGGCTTCCTGTTTGATGGGCAAGGCGGCACTGCGACCCGGCTGGCCATGTAAGGATACTGACGAATGCCGCGTACTGTGGGTCCCTTTATTCAACGTGGTCTGCGCCCGCTGTTTCGCGCCGCGCTGTGCAGCCAATTGTGCTGGCCGGCGCTGGCGATGGCGGACACTGCTTATGACCAGATGGTGCTTGATGCCCGCGCTGGCCATTACACGCCGGCCTTGAGCGCACTGCGCAAAGTGCCGAGCGCTCAGGCGAGCGCTGCGCAGACCAGCGACCATTTGCAGATCGCCAGCTGGGCCGGCCTCGATGCCGAGGTGGTCCAAGTTTATGAAACCCAAGGACGCCATCGCGACCTGCCGGTGCAGGCATTGGCAGCAACGGCCCGCGCCTATCGCAACCTCAAGCGCTGGGATTCGGCAGCCGAACTGTATCGCCAGGCATTGCTGATCGATTCGCGAAATCCAGACCTGCAACTGGGCCTCGCCTTGACCCAGGCCGATGCTGGCAAGCCCGACGAAGCCGTCAGCCGCGCCCGGGCCCTGGTAGCCGCCAAGCCGGCAGACCCGATGCGGCGTATGGCGCTAGGCTACGCCCTGACGCGCGCCAACAGCCCTCACGAAGCGCTGTTCGAATATGACCAGGCGTTTTACCGCGCCGGCAATCAGCCTGAGGTGGCACGCGAATATGTCATCGCTTTGCAACGGGCCAGGTTGCCCGAGCCAGCGCTGCGCCTGGCGCGTCTAAAGCCAGGGCTGATCGATCGTGGCGTACAACGACGATTGGAAGGCGACGTTGCCGCCGAACGAGTTCGTCTGTCGGACATGGCCAGCCGTAGCGAACAGGAGCGCTTCGTCATTGCCGACCGTGCCCTGGCCGATTACGACAAATTGCTCGCTACCTGGACGCCCGTGGAGGAGGCCCACGGCGACGTGCTGCGCTGGCGTATCGATCGCATGGGCGCCCTCAACGCCCGCGCGCGTCGGGCTGAGGTCATTGCCGAATACCAGAAACTGATCGCCGAAGGCGTGAGCATCCCGACCTATGCCCTGCGCTGGGTGGCGTCTTCCTACCTGGAGCAGCGGGAGCCGGAAATCGCTGTCGATCTGTACCGTCGGGTGTTGACGGCGCCGGATGCCGACCCGGCTGATCGCTTCGAAGACAACACCGCGCTCTACTACGCACTGCTGGAAAGCGAAAAGTCCGAAGAGGCACGAGCGCTGGCCGAAGACATGGCCAAGTCCCAGCGCCCGCGTATCGAACTCAAGGGCCTGCCGATCGGCAACCCCAACGATGAATGGATGGATGCCCAGCAGCTCGCCGCCCAAGCCGGTACCTATGGCGCCGATCTGCCTTCTGCCGAGACTCGCCTGCAAGCGCTCGTCGCTCAAGGCCCCGGCAACACCGGCATGCGCCTGGCCCAGGCCGATCTCTACCAGGCCCGGGACTGGCCGCGCCGCTCGGAAAGCCTGCTCAAGGAAGTCGAGGCCACGATCCCGCGCAACCGCGACCTGGAAATTGCCCAGGCCCGTGCCGCGATGGACTTGCAGGAATGGCGGCAACTGGATGCCCTGACCGATGACGTGGTCGCCCGTTACCCGGAAAATGCCCATGTCAAACGCCTGCAACGCCAGCGCGACGTACACGATATGGCCGAACTGCGCATCGAAGCCTACACCGGGAAAAGCTATGGCGGCGGCAACGGCGACGCCGGCGCGGTCACTGGCAGCCGGGATTTCGGTATCGAAACGTTGCTCTACAGCCCTCCCGTCGACGAGGACTGGCGGCTGTTCGGCGGCGCAGGCTACGCCACCGGTGACTTTGAAGAGGGCACTGGCCATCACCGCTGGCAGCGCCTCGGGGTGGAGCGCCGCACGCGGGACATGACGCTGGAGGCCGAGGTCTCCAATCACGCTTACGGTTCCGGCGACAAGCAAGGCGCCCGCGTGGCCGTGGCCCGGGACATCAACGACCACTGGCAGTACGGCGGCAGCCTGGATTACCTCTCGGCCAACACCCCGTTGCGGGCACTCAACAGCGGCATCCGGGCCAATGGCGGTAGCGGTTTCGTGCGCTGGCGCGCCAACGAAAGTCGCGAGTGGCGGCTGGCCGTCAGCCCGTCCCATTTCAGCGACGGCAACAACCGCCTCGAGACCCTGCTGACGGGCCGTGAAGGCCTTTACAGCGCGCCGCGCCTGCAAGTGGAACTGGGTCTGGAAGTGGGCGCCAGCCGCAACAGCGGGTCCGACGAGGTGCCCTACTTCAATCCCAAGTCGGACTTCAGTGTCATGCCCACGGTTAGCGCGAACCACGTACTGCATCGCCGCTACGAAACCACCTGGAGCCAGCAATTCCAGATCGGTGCCGGCAGCTACAGCCAGCGCGACCACGGTACTGGCGCCATGGGACTGCTCGGCTACGGGCAACGCGTCCTCTGGAACGACGTGCTCGAGGCCGGCGCCGCGCTGAGTTGGCTCAATCGCCCTTACGACGGCGATCGCGAAAGCGATCTGCGCTTGCTTGTCGACCTCACCTACCGCTTCTAGAAGAGTTTGAAGATGCCCGTCATTTCGCGATTCATTCTGCTGCTGGGGGTCTTGCTGATCAGCGCGTGCGCCCAGCAAGCCCCGGCGTTCACGCCGCCCTCGGAGCGTCCTGTAGCGGCTAACGAGGCACCGTGGCCGAAGAACCATGTACTCGGCATTGCCTACCACGATGTCGAAGATCTTGACCCGGACCAGGCACTGGTGGCCGTGCGCACCGAACGGCTGATCGAGCAATTGGCGTGGCTGCGGGAAAACCATTACCAGCCGGTCACCGTGGACCAGATCATCGCTGCCCGCAACGGTGGCCCGGATTTGCCGCCGCGCGCGGTGCTGTTGAGTTTCGACGACGGCTATTCAAGCTTTTACACCCGGGTGATGCCGATCTTGCGCGCCTATAACTGGCCGGCGATCCTGGCCCCGGTCGGCAGTTGGGTCGATACGCCGCAGAACCAGACCGTGGATTTCGCCGGTGTGCCGCGCAAACGCTCCGAGTTCCTGACCTGGGAGCAGGTTCGTGAGGTTGCCCACTCGGGCCTGGTGGAAATCGCCGCTCACACCGATGCCAACCACAAAGGCATACTCGCCAATCCCCAGGGCAACCAGCAGCCTGCGGCGACCACCCGGCGCTACGATCCGGCCACCGGCCGCTACGAAACCGAGGCGGATTTCCAAGCGCGCCTGCGCCAGGATGTCGCGGCCATTTCCGCGAAAATCCGCAAGGTCGCCGGATACAGTCCGCGTGTCTGGGTCTGGCCTTACGGCGAAGCCGACGGCACGGCGTTGCAGGTCATCGGCAGCGAAGGCTACCAGATGGCCCTCACCCTGGAGGACGGCCTCGACAGCCTCGATAACCTGATGAGTGGCCCACGCTTTCTGGTGGCTTCCGATCCGGATGGCGCGCACTTTGCCGAGAGCATCGTCTCCGTGCAGACGATGGACCCGATGCGCGTCGTCCACGTCGATCTGGATTACGTCTATGATCCGGATCCGGTGCAGCAGGAAGCCAACGTCGGCAAACTGATCCAGCGCATTTCCGACCTGGGCGCTAATACCGTGTTCCTGCAGGCCTTCGCTGATCCGCAAGGCGACGGCCTGGTGCATTCGCTGTACTTCCCCAACCGTCACCTGCCCGTACGGGCCGATCTGTTCGACCGGGTGGCGTGGCAATTGCGCACCCGGGCCAACGCCAAGGTCTATGCCTGGATGCCGGTGCTCAGTTTCGCCCTCGACGCCAAGCTTTCGCGGGTACAGCGTTGGGACCCGCGAACCGGCAAGATCGGTGTCGCCCCCGACCAGTACGTGCGCCTGTCGCCGTTCGATCCGAACGTGCGCAAGGTCATCGGCGAAATCTACGAAGACCTGGCGCGGATGAGCTCGTTGGACGGCGTTCTCTATCATGACGACGCGGTGTTTTCCGACTTCGAGGACGCCAGTCCCGCCGCCCTGAAAGTCTATGCCGCCCACGGTCTGCCCACGTCCATTGCGGCCCTGCGCGACGACCCGGCGACGATGCAGCGCTGGACCCGTTTCAAGAGTCGCTACCTGATCGACTTCACCCATGAGTTGACCGCCAAGGTCAGGGCGATTCGCGGCCCGCAAGTGCTGACGGCGCGCAATATCTTCGCCGAGCCGATGCTCAATCCCGAAAGCGAAGCCTGGTTCGCCCAGAATCTCGACGACTTCCTCGGTGCCTACGACTGGACGGCACCGATGGCCATGCCGTTGATGGAAAAACAGCCTCTGGAGCAATCCGGCCCTTGGCTTGAGCGCCTGGTGGACACCGTCAAGGCTCGTCCCGGTGCGCTCAAGCGCACGGTGTTCGAATTGCAGGCGCGGGATTGGGACAGCCAACCGGCCCGCGACATCGACGGCGAACGACTGGCCGATTGGATGGGGCGCCTCAAGCGTAAGGGCGTGACCAGTTTCGGCTACTACCCGGACAACTTCATCGACGACCAGCCTGCCGTCAAGACCGTGCGGCCGGCGCTCTCCAACAAGTGGAATCCTTGACATGCTCGACAGACTGCTCGCCCTGCTGGTGCTGGCGATCGTCCTTGGGGTGCCCCTGGGCCTGATCTTCCTGGTCACTGGGCAATTCCTGATGGACTTCGTGTTCTTTTACCCGCTGTTCATGTCCGGGCTGTGGATCGCCGGTGGCCTGTACTTCTGGCTGCACTGGGAACGCCACTGGCCGTGGAAGGACGACACGCTGCCGCCGTCCCTGGCCGGCGAGCCGCTGATCAGCATCCTGGTCCCGTGTTTCAACGAGGGCGACAACGTCGCCGACACCATCCATGCAGCGCTGGGCCAGCATTACCCGAATATCGAAGTCATTGCGATCAATGATGGCTCCAAGGACAACACCGCCCAGGTGCTCGACCAGTTGGCGGCCCATGACCCGCGCCTTCGCGTACTGCACCTCGCGGAAAATCAGGGCAAGGCGGTGGCCCTGCGCATGGGTGCCATCGCCGCACGCAGCGAATACCTGGTGTGCATCGACGGTGACGCGCTGCTGGCACCCAATACCTGCGCCTATCTGGTAGCCCCCATGCTCGACAACGCCCGCCTCGGCGCGGTGACCGGCAACCCGCGCATCCGCACCCGTTCGACGCTGGTGGGGCGGGTCCAGGTCGGCGAGTTTTCTTCGATCATCGGCCTGATCAAGCGCACCCAGCGGGTGTTCGGACGGATCTTCACCGTCTCCGGCGTGATCGTCGCGTTCCGCCGCACCGCCCTGCATCGGGTCGGCTACTGGAGCCCGGACATGATCACCGAAGACATCGACATCAGCTGGAAGCTGCAATTGGACCACTGGAGCATCTTCTACGAACCCCGGGCGTTGTGCTGGATCCTGATGCCCGAAACCCTGCGCGGCCTGTGGCGGCAGCGGCTGCGTTGGGCCCAGGGCGGCGCCGAAGTGTTGTTCAAGAACATCCGTGGCATCTGGCAATACCGCCATCGCTACCTGTGGCCGCTGTTGTTCGAGTACTGCTTGTCCACCGGCTGGGCGTTCACCTTCCTGTTGTCGGTGATTTTCTGGGGCACGGGCAAGTTCGTCGAGATGCCGGCGGCCATCGCGGTCGACCATCTGATGCCACCGGCCTTCACCGGATTGTTGTTGGCGGCGGTGTGCCTGATGCAGTTCGCGGTGAGCATCCTGATCGACCGTCGCTACGAAAAAGGCCTATGGCACATCATGTTCTGGGTGGTCTGGTATCCGCTGGTGTTCTGGCTGATCAGTCTGTTCACCACCCTGGTGAGTTTTCCCAAAGTGCTGTTCGGGCAGCATCAGAAACGGGCGCGTTGGATCAGCCCGGATCGCGGCATCAAGCCGATCGATGATCAGGAAGAGGAAGTGATCGGATGAAAATTATCAGGACCCGCCAACGACCTTTTCTGGTGGTCATCGATGTGCTGTTCACCGTGTTCGCATGGATCGGCCTGTTGTACCTGCTGATCAACGGCTTGTGGCCGTTGTTCGATAGCCATGCCGGCCCGCGGCTCGGCGGCTCGGCGTTCGAGACCCTCGGCACCTTGCAGATCTACGGCTGGGTGGCACTGGTCAACGCAGTGGTACTGATCGCCTGGGCGCGTTATCAGCAACGCAAGAGCCGCAGCTTCGCCCAGCGCCGACTGCCCGCGCCGGTAGTGGATGATCAAGGCTTGAGCGAAAGCTTTAAATTGACCGATGGGCGCCTGGACACCTTGCGCCAACCCGGCTCGAAGATTATCCACAACAATCAGGAGGGTGACATCAGCCACGTGGTGCCGCATTTCCATGTGCTCAGTCCTGAAATGCAGCCCCCGCCGCTGGCGCCGTTAGAGCGTCCACGAGTCATTCACCTGCCCGCGGATGTGTAGGTGCGATCTTCGCGAGCAAGCCCGCTCCCACATTTTGATCTGCATCGAACATGATATCTGCAACAGCCCCTATCCCCTGTGGGAGCGAGCTTGCTCGCGAAGGCGTCCTGTTGGCCACATTGAAAGTGACTGACCCACCGCTATCGCGAGCAAGCTCGCTCCCACAGGGGATTTGGGGGACAGATCTACGATGAGAAATCCCGAACCAAACGCCAGGCCTGATCCATCGGCAACGGCTGTTTCATGCGCTGGGCCAGTGCCGCCATGGCCCGGCCTTCATCGCAGGCCACGGCGGCCGCGACCAGGCCTTCTTTGCCCAACAGGGCGATAAAGGGCGGATGCTCCGGCGTGCCCTTGAACTGCACCTCGTCCCAATGCTCGGCGTGACCGAGGTAGTCGTAGCGTTTGCCGAAGTGATAGGTCCAGAAAAACGGCACGTCCAGGTAATGCTCATCACCCCCGAGCATGTTCGCGGCGGCGATGCGCGCTTGCTGCTGGGCCAGGCGCCAGTGCTCGATTCGCCGGGGCTGGCCGTTGAGCGGGAAGGTCGCGATATCACCGACGGCCCATACACCATCGGTCACGCGCATGCCGGCGTCGGTCGCCAGCGATTCGTCCTGCTCCCGTGGCAAGTCCGCAAACGGCTCGGTGGCCGGGCGCACGCCAATGCCGACGATGACAAGGTCCGCAGCAAAGCGTTGGCCGTTATCCAGCACCACCGCTTCGACCTTGCCGGTGCCCTCGATCCGCGCCGCTTCACCGTCGGTGTGATAAACCACACCGTTGGCCCGATGCCGAGCCAGAATGGCCTGACCGACGTTCTCACCGAACTGGGCGGCGAACGGTACCGGATGGCGGGCCAGGACGGTCACGCTCAGATCGCGTTTGCGCAAGGCCGAGGCTGCCTCCATGGCGATGAAGCTGTCGCCGATGAGGACTGCCCGCTGCCCCGGTCGGGCCTTGGCAAGGATCCGCCGGGTGTGGGCGATCGAGCGCAGCACGAAGACCTGCGGCAAATCGATGCCAGGCAGGTCCGGCATCCTGGGCACTGCGCCGGTGGCGATGAGCAGTGCGTTGTAGCTCAGGTCCTGGCCGTCGGCGAGTCGGATTCGCCGGGCGTTGGGGTCCAGCCGCGTGACTTCGCCACGGACCCTTTCGATGCGTTGTCGGGTGAAATAACTTTCATCGCGCAGCGGCGGCGTCTCGTCGACCGCCATGTCGCCGGCCAACACATATTTGCTCAGCACCGTGCGGTCGTACCCGGCCTCGGTTTCGCGGTCGATCAGCTGGACCCGCCCGCCGAAGCCTTTATCGCGCAACGCCGCGGCACACGCGGTGCCGGCCGCGCCCGCCCCGATGATGACAAACGTGCGCGGATCGTCGGCCTGGGGGATTTTCTGCGCTGGTAGTGGTTGGTCATCGACCCAGACATCCTCGCCGCGCACCTCGACGTGATAGCGCTGCAGACTGTCGAGGGCCGGGGGCTCGCACAGGGCGCCGTCTTCGGCGCGGAAGCCGGCCTTGTGCCAAGGGCAGATCAGCCGTCCGTGACACACCGCGCCCTTGGCCAGTGGCGCGCCGGCATGTGGGCACTTACCCTGGAAGGCCCGCACTTGACCGCCTGCACGCAGCAGTACGATGGAGGTGTCGTTGATGCTCACTTCAAGGCCGCGGTCCTCGCGCACATCAGCGAAGCGGGCGACGTTATGCATAGGCATGGTCGATCTCCGTCAGGCGTTTCCCGTTGGAGTCGATGGTTCGGAACGAGGTTCAGCGTAATTGTCACTGCAACCGGGTGGGCGCTGCGGCTATAGTTCGCAGGCCGTCCATGGCCTGATCCACATAAGGTGCCCGGTATGACCCGATTGAACTCTCTCGTCCCCTGGCTGGCAGCCGTTGCCCTGGTGCTCTGTGCACAAGGGGCCGCCCGGGCCGAGGACCGTTTCACCCTCAACATTCCTGGCGTGTCGGACGACCGCCTGTTCACCGCGGCGGCTGCCAGTGACGCCAACAATTGTGGCGGCAAGAATATTTCCCCGGCGCTGAGTTGGAACGCCGGCCCGCCCGGTACGCTCAGTTATGCCATCGTCATGCTCGACCCGGACGGCCAGCGCGGTCAGGGTGTCGATCACTGGGTGCATTATGGGATCAAGGCCAGCACTCGGCAGATTCCGGCGGGGGCGGGCACTAAGTCCTCCCTGGAAGGCATGAGCGGTATCAATAGCAAGGACACCCACGGCTACATCGGTCCATGTCCGCCTATTGGTGACAGCGCCCATCACTACCTGATCCAGCTTTTCGCCCTGGACTTGCCGCCGGAAGCCTTGCCGGCCGGCCTGACCCGCGCCCAGCTGATGGAAAAGATCAAAGGCCACGTATTGCGCAACAGCAGCGTTGTTCGCCGCTACCACCGTTGAGAAACCGGTGGGCAAGGGCTGGCGCGGACTCCTGCCCCCACAAATCCCCGTGGCGAGGGAGCTTGCTCCCGCCAGGTTGTCCGGCAACCCCAACCACACCATTGGCATCACGCGTCAAAAGCGAGCACTATCGAGCCCCTGTTCACTCATGCCGGAGGATGACGATGACGCAGAAACCCGACGGCATTGCCCGCCTCCTGAACTGCCCCACCAAGGGTGACGAGATCCGCCGGGCCATTGCCCGAAGCCGTAAGGATTACCTGCCTGCCGACGCGGCCGAAGATGCCGAGCCAGGCCAACCACCGGCCGAGCCTGTGGATAACGACCGCGACGGCTGAGTCGTGGCCCTCCTTCAACTTCATCTGCCCATCTGCCCATGACTGCCAAAACCCATCTGCCAGGCGACCGATTCAGCCGCTCCGATTACAAAACCCTGGGCCTCGCTGCCCTGGGCGGCGCGCTGGAGATCTACGATTTCATCATCTTCGTCTTCTTTGCCCTGACCCTCAGTCAGTTGTTCTTCCCTCCGGAAATGCCCGATTGGCTGCGCTTGCTGCAAAGCTTCGGGATTTTCGCCACCGGTTACCTGGCCCGGCCACTGGGCGGCATCCTCATGGCGCACTTCGCCGATCGCCTGGGGCGCAAGCGAGTGTTCAGCCTGAGTATCCTGATGATGGCCTTGCCCTGCCTGCTCATCGGTGTGATGCCGACCTATGCCCAGATCGGCTATTTCGCCCCGCTGCTGCTTTTGGCGTTGCGCATCCTCCAGGGCGCGGCGGTAGGCGGCGAGGTGCCCAGCGCCTGGGTATTCGTGGCTGAACATGCACCGTTGCATCACCGGGGCTACGCCCTGGGTTTTCTCCAGGCTGGCCTGACCTTTGGTTATTTGCTGGGCGCCTTGACCGCAACCGCGCTGGCGCGGATCTACACGCCTGGGGAAATCCTCGATTACGCCTGGCGCCTGCCGTTCCTGCTGGGCGGGGTGTTTGGTGTGATCGGCGTCTGGTTGCGCCGCTGGCTGAGCGAAACTCCGATTTTCATGGCGCTGCACGCCAATCGCGAAGGCGCCGCCGAGCTGCCGCTGCGCACCGTCCTGCGAGATTACCGACACGCCTTGCTGCCTGCCGTCATCCTGACCTGCGTACTGACCTCCGCCGTGGTGGTATTCGTGGTCATCACCCCGACCGTGATGCAGAAAAGCTTCGGCATGAGCCCCGGCCACACCTTCGCCCTGAGCAGCCTGGGCATTGTCTTCTTGAACATTGGCTGCGTCCTGGCCGGCCTGATTGTCGACCGTATCGGCGCATGGCGCACCGTCCTGCTCTACAGCCTGCTGCTGCCGGTGGGCATTGCGCTGCTCTATGCCAGCCTGATCAGCGGCGGCGCCTGGCTGGGCCTGGCCTACGCCGTGGCCGGCCTGGGCTGCGGCGTGGTCGGCGCGGTGCCGTCGGTGATGGTCAACCTGTTCCCGCCAAAGATCCGCGTGTCCGGCATCTCGTTCACCTACAACATTGCCTATGCACTGTGGGCGAGCATGACGCCGCTGGTGTTGATTGCGCTGGTGCCTTGGAGTCCGTGGGTGTGCGTGGGGTACTGCGTGGTGATGGGGGCAGTCGGGGTAGGGGCGGCGCTGTATTTTCCAGTCCGCCACACAAAAGCAGCGCAGCCTTCATTGGCCTGCGAGTCTTGACCTGGCTGTATAGCCTCGTACCCGGTCAGGTCTGATGGGCCAGGCGTTCGCGCAGGAAGTCGACAAACGCACGGGTTCGGGCCGAGCGCCTTCGGTCGTGGTTGAACACCGCGCTGATGGGCAGGGCCGCCGGCTGGTAATCGAGCAGCAGGGCGGATACGGCTCCCTGGCGCAGATCGGCGGCGAACAACCACTGCGGCGAGAGTGAAATCCCCAGCCCGCTGAGCACCATCTCCCGGATGGCCTCGCTGCTGTTGCTGGTGACATTACCCTTGATGTTCACCCGATGCTGGGCGCCCTCGCGCTCAAATCGCCAGACGTCGTAATGCTCCAACAACGTGAAGCCCAGGCAGTTATGCCCGGCCAGATCGGCCGGCTCAAGCGGCGTGCCGTGTTGTTGCAGGTAAACCGGGGAGGCATATACCTGGCGAGGGCTGTCGCCGAGGGAAACAGCCACCAGCCCTTCGTTTTTCACCGCGCCGATACGAATGGCGACGTCGATGTTTTCCTTGAGTAGATCCTCATTGTGATCGCTCAGCCTCAGGTCGATCAGGACCTTCGGGTGGCGCGCCAGGAAATCACCGATCAACGGTGCGATGCACAATCGCCCGAAACTCACGGGCGCCGCAACGCGCAGGGGCCCGGCAATCGCTTCCTGGCCGCTGGCAAAATTGAGCCGGGCGCTGTCCAGGCTGGCGAGGATTTCCTTGCTTTCGACGTAGAAGCGCTGGCCTTGGTCGGTCAACGCGAGTTGCCGGGTGCTACGGGCAAGCAATGCTCCGCCAAGTTGTCGCTCCAATGCGCGGATCTGCTTGCTCACCGCCGGTTGGCCCAGGTTCATCTCCCTGGCGACAGCCGAGAACGAGCCACGCTCGACCACCCGCACGAATACCTGCATTGCCTCGAACAGATCCATAGGGATTTGGCCTTCGTTTGGAATAAATCCTATCCATTGTTGCTTACTTATCGGAATGCGCCATGACTCGCAATATGAACCTACCCACTCATTGGAGGTTTGCCGTCATGACCCACACTATGTTCGCCGCCGTTGCCGAGACCGCCCAGGCTCCGCTGGTTATCCGCCATCTCTCAAGACCTGTTCCCGGTCAAGGGCAGGTCCTGATCAAGGTGCATGCCGCTGGCATCAATCCGCTTGATACCAAGATCGCGACCGGAGGCGGCGCCCATGCCCGCCAGCCGCTACCGGCAGTGCTGGGTATCGATCTGGCCGGGACGGTGGTCGAGTTGGGCAAAGGGGTAGACGACTTCGCCCCAGGCGATGAGGTATTTGGCATGGCCGGCGGGATCGGCGGGGCTCAAGGCGCCCTGGCCGAATACATCGCCGTCGATGCGCGTTTGATCGCGCTCAAGCCCCGCTCCTTGAGCATGCGCGAAGCAGCGGCGTTGCCGCTGGTGTTCATTACGGCCTGGGAAGGTTTGGTGGATCGCGCCAACGTACGAGCTGGCCAGCGAGTGCTGATCCACGGCGGCGCCGGCGGTGTCGGCCAGATGGCCGTGCAGATCGCCAAGGCTCGTAGTGCCGATGTGTATGCCACGGGTTCGGCCACCAGCCTGGACTTCATCCGTGAACTGGGGGCGATCGCCATCGATTACCGGGCCCAGGATGTCGAGAGCTACGTGCGCCTGCACACCGCTGGCGAGGGTTTCGACATTGTCTATGACACCGTAGGCGGTTCGACCCTGGATGCTTCATTCAATGCGGTGAAGACCTATACCGGTCACGTCTTGAGTTGCCTTGGCTGGGGCCAGCACAGCCTGGCGCCATTGTCGTTCCGGGGCGCGAGTTATTCCGGGGTGTTTACCTTGATGCCACTGTTGACCGGCAAGGGCCGCGAGCACCACGGCCAGATCTTGCGGGAGGCGGCGACTCTGGTCGAAGCCGGGCAATTACGGATCAAGGTCGACCGGCACCGGTTTGGTCTGGCAGACGTCAACGAGGCGTTCGACCTGGTAGCCAAGGGGCGTGGCGAAGGAAAAACGGTGGTGGAAATCGTTGGGTCGTGAGTTGCGATGATTGCCTGGCCATTGCCGATGATCTGCGGGCCATTCCGTCCCGCTAGTCTATCTGCCTGAACCGCCTGGCCTCCTTGAGTGGCCAGGCTCGGTTTTTTAAGTCCATGAAAAAAAAGTTCCGGTCGTTAACCCGAACCATGAAAGTCTCTCGTCGAAGCTTGTGAACGGATCATCCACTCACGAGGTTCAGCCCATGTCCCGCCCGCTTCCATTCCTACGCCCCGCTGCCCAGGGCTTCGCCGTGACCCTGCTGGTGGCGCTGGCCGGTTGTAGCCAGCCGTACGGGGAAACCGCCAAGCCGGGCGAGCCGGTAGCTGCGGCGCCCAGCTCTGAGCTCAAGGGCGAGGTAGCTTATATGGCCCAGCCTGCGGTACAGCGCATGAGTGCGCCGGCACCGATGGCCTCGTCGAAGGTGATGAACGACTCGATCGTTGGGGACTACCGCTCCGAGCCGCGGGAGCAATACGAAAAACTACCGGACAACCCCATCCACAGCGTGGCCGAAACGCCGGTCTCCACCTTCAGCGTCGATGTCGACACCGGCAGCTACGCCAATGTGCGACGTTTCCTCAACCAGGGTAGCCTGCCGCCCGAAGGCGCTGTACGACTGGAGGAAATGGTCAATTACTTTCCTTACAGCTACGCGTTGCCCACCGACGGATCGTCGTTCGGCGTGACCACCGAACTGGCTCCGTCGCCATGGAACCCGCACACCCGTCTGCTGCGCATCGGTATCAAGGCGTCCGACCGTGCGGTGGCGGACCTGGCGCCGGCCAACCTGGTTTTCCTGGTGGACGTGTCCGGGTCCATGAATCGCCGTGAAGGCTTGCCGCTGGTCCAAAGCACGCTGAAGTTGTTAGTGGACCAATTGCGCGACCAGGACCGGGTGTCCCTGGTGGTTTATGCCGGCGAATCACGGGTAGTGCTCAAGCCCACCTCGGGTCGTGACAAGGAGAAGATCCGCAACGCCATCGATCAACTGACCGCTGGGGGGGCTACGGCCGGTGCCTCGGGCATCGAGCTGGCGTACCAGATGGCCCGGGAAAGCTATATCGACAAGGGCATCAACCGCATCCTGCTGGCCACCGACGGCGATTTCAACGTCGGCATCAGTGACTTCGACAGCCTCAAGCAAATGGCAGCGGACCAACGTAAAAGCGGCGTGTCGCTGACGACGTTAGGCTTCGGTGTGGACAACTACAATGAACACCTGATGGAACAACTGGCCGACGCAGGCGACGGCAACTATGCCTACATCGATAATCTGCTCGAAGCGCGCAAGGTGCTGGTCGACCAACTCAGCTCGACCCTGGCGGTGGTGGCGCGGGATGTGAAGTTGCAAGTGGAGTTCAATCCCGCCGAAGTCAGTGAGTATCGCCTGCTGGGATACGAAAATCGTGCGCTGAAGCGGGAGGATTTCAACAACGACAAGGTCGACGCGGGCGAAATCGGCGCCGGGCATACGGTGACGGCGTTGTACGAAGTTGTTCCCAAGGGAGAAAAAGGTTGGCTGGAGCCGTTGCGCTACGCCAGCACGCCCAAGCAGGACGGCAAGGCCGGGGAGCTGGCGATGTTGCGGGTGCGCTACAAGCCTGCCGAGGGCGGCAGCAGCCGGCTGATCGAGCATCCGATCAGCAGCGCGCAGAGCGAAGGCAAGGCCAGCGACGACCTGCGCTTCTCGGCTGCCGTCGCCGCGTTCGCCCAGCAGCTCAAGGGCGATGGACGCTACACTGGCGAGATGACCCTGAAGGACACTGCCCAATTGGCCCGCTCCGCCTGCGGCGAAGACCCGTTCGGGCTGCGCGCCGAGTTTGTGCAGATGGTCGAGCTGGCCCAGAGCCTCAAGCCTGTGGCCAGGCACTGATCCCAAGCACAACGGGGATCAACTGTGGGAGCGAGCCTGCTCGCGATAGCGTCGGATCAGTCGACGACACTGTTGGCTGATCCGACGCCATCGCGAGCAGGCTCGCTCCCACAGTGGGCCCTTGTTGTTTGCAAGACCGTGTTCACACGAAAGGAGTTCGTTCCCCCAATGCCCGCGCCGATGGATCCCCCCAGCGACGAATCATTGCTGGCCCGTTATCGCCACGGCGACGGTGCTGCCTTTGAAGCCCTGTACGCCCGTCATCGGCAGGGGCTTTACCGCTTCCTGCTGTCGCTGAGCAACAAGGCTGAGCTGGCTGAGGAAATCTTCCAGGACACCTGGCTCAGCCTGATCCGAAGCGCCAGCCAGCCACAAGGACGGGCGAGTTTTCGTACGTGGCTGTTCCAGATTGCCCGCAATCGTTTGATCGATCACTGGCGCAAACACCGTGTCCACAACCCGTTGCATGACAGCTACGACGAGCAGCTTCACGTCCAGCCCGATGACCGTGGCAGCCCCGAGCAGCAGTTGAGCCTGAGTCGCGACCAGGCGCGCCTGGACGCTGCGTTGCAGGCGTTGCCCGAGGACCAGCGGGAGGTTTTCCTGCTGCGCCTGCACGGCGATCTTGAGCTGCCGCAGATCGCTGCCCTGACTGGCGTCCCACTGGAAACAGTGAAAAGCCGCTTGCGTTACGCCCAGCAAAAATTGCACCGCCTGCTGGCCGAGGAGGTACCCGCATGATCGACTCCCAACACAATTCGGATCCGGCGGGCGACGCGCTGATCGAACATTTCCGTCAACATGCCCATGGCGAACCGCCCGCGTCGCTGGACGCCTTCATCCTGGCCGCCGCACAGCGCGAAGCCCCGGCGCCCGAACCAAGTCTGTGGCAACGCTGGCTTCAGGCCTGCCAACGGCCGCGTTGGCAAGTGGCATTCGCTACGGTGGCGGGTGTGGCGCTGATGATCGGCCTGGTGCTGCGCTCACCACTGCCCCACGATGAGTCGCCCCGCGACGAGCTGGCCGCGCCGGCCTCACTGGATTATTCCGCCGACCGCCGGGCGCCGGTCATTGTCGCCGCGCCAGCACCCGCCATGCCGGCGCCCGCGCCAATGGCCCGCATGGCGCCCCAGGCTGAGATGGCCTTTGCTCCGGATAACCTCGCCGGCCAACTTCAGGCGGATAAGCCTGCTGCGAAAATGAGCAAACGCACACCCGTCGCGCAGCCGTCGTTGGAGGAAGAATTATCGGATGTCCTGCGCCTGCGCCAAGCGGGGGAGGCCCGGGCGGCAGATGAAAAGCTGCTGGCGCTGCACAAGCGTTTTCCCATGGAGGATTTGCCAGCGCGGTTGGAGGCGTTGCGCAAGCGTTGAGAAAAAACATCGCCCACAAAAAAGCCCCGGGTCTTACGACTCGGGGCTTTTCGACTGTATATGGCGCACCAGGCGGGATTCGAACCCACGACCCCTGCCTTCGGAGGGCAGTACTCTATCCAGCTGAGCTACTGGTGCAACGCGGGCGCCATGATACTCATAAGCATAGCGGGCGTCCATGCTGCTGATTCGCCGGTGTTTTCCTGACCTTCGGCGGGCATGGGCTACGCTGATCAGGAAAAACGGGCAAATCCGGGTTTTTCGTTCTTTTTTTCGAACAGCCTATTGTCCTTCACCCCCATCGGCCCTAGCATTCGTTTGAGATTTCAAACGCTCTTGTCTGGGTGCTGAACCGCACGTCTATGCTTATGTGCGTTATTTCTGTGCTTCAGCCCGGTGAATGATTTCCCTGACGGCAGCCCATAAGGCGCCTTTCTACAACTCTAATTCGCTCCGCGTGCGCGCGGTGCTGTTAAGGAAAGCCGACATGCAGCTTAAAGACACCCAGTTGTTCCGCCAGCAAGCCTTTATCGATGGCGCTTGGGTCGATGCGGACAACGGTCAGACGATCAAGGTCACCAACCCGGCAACGGGCGAAGTGCTGGGCACCGTGCCGAAAATGGGCGCTGCCGAAACCCGTCGTGCAATCGAAGCCGCTGACAAGGCGCTGCCGGCCTGGCGTGCGTTGACCGCCAAGGAGCGCGCCAACAAGCTGCGCCGCTGGTACGAACTGCTGATCGAGAACCAGGACGACCTGGGTCGCCTGATGACCCTGGAACAGGGCAAGCCGCTGGCCGAAGCCAAGGGCGAGATCGCCTACGCCGCATCGTTCATCGAGTGGTTCGCCGAAGAAGCCAAGCGCATCTACGGCGACGTGATTCCCGGCCACCAGCCCGACAAGCGCCTGATCGTGATCAAGCAGCCGATCGGCGTGACCGCAGCCATTACCCCATGGAACTTCCCGGCGGCGATGATTACTCGCAAGGCCGGCCCGGCCCTGGCCGCCGGTTGCACCATGGTCATCAAGCCGGCGTCGCAAACCCCCTTCTCGGCCCTGGCCCTGGTGGAATTGGCGCACCGTGCCGGTATTCCTCAAGGCGTGCTGAGCGTGGTCACCGGCAGCGCCGGCGATATCGGCGGCGAGCTGACCAGCAACCCGATCGTGCGCAAGTTGTCGTTCACCGGCTCCACCGAGATCGGTCGCCAGTTGATGGCCGAATGCGCCAAGGACATCAAGAAAGTCTCTCTGGAACTGGGCGGCAACGCGCCGTTCATCGTGTTCGACGACGCGGACCTGGATAAGGCCGTCGAGGGTGCGATCATCTCCAAGTACCGTAATAACGGCCAGACCTGCGTCTGTGCCAACCGCCTGTACATCCAGGATTCGGTGTATGACGCCTTCGCCGAGAAACTCAAGGCGGCGGTGGCCAAGCTCAAGATCGGCAACGGTCTGGAAGAGGGCACCACCACCGGTCCGCTGATCGATGAGAAAGCCGTGGCCAAGGTCCAGGAGCACATCGCCGATGCGGTCGGCAAAGGGGCGACCGTGCTGACCGGTGGCAAGCCGATGGAAGGCAACTTCTTCGAGCCGACCATCCTGACCAACGTGCCGAAAGACGCCGCTGTGGCGAAGGAAGAAACCTTCGGCCCGCTGGCGCCGCTGTTCCGCTTCAAAGACGAAGCCGAAGTGATCGCGATGTCCAACGACACCGAGTTCGGCCTGGCCTCGTACTTCTATGCCCGCGATCTGGGCCGTGTGTTCCGCGTGGCCGAAGCCCTGGAATACGGCATGGTCGGCGTCAACACCGGGTTGATTTCCAACGAGGTCGCGCCGTTCGGCGGCATTAAGGCTTCGGGCCTGGGCCGTGAGGGCTCCAAGTACGGCATCGAGGATTACCTGGAAATCAAATACCTCTGCCTGGGTATCTGATCCTGCTGCAAGCGCGAAGGGCACGAGAGCGCTGTCCCTTTGCGCCGTTTGAAAATGTAATTTCTCTGCGGTCGGGAACGCCGTGGCAGTCGATCATCGCATGCTGCCGCCGTTGACTTCCCGCCGTGTAATCCTTGACCCACGCCGACCGATGAGCGGCGAATGAGGACTGTAATGAGCAAGACTAACGCTGACCTGATGGCCCGCCGTACCGCCGCTGTTCCACGCGGTGTTGGCCAGATTCACCCGATCTTCGCCGAGTCGGCGAAGAACGCCACGGTAACCGACGTCGAAGGTCGTGAATTCATCGACTTCGCGGGCGGCATCGCCGTGCTGAACACCGGCCACGTACATCCAAAAATCATCGCCGCCGTGACCGAACAGTTGAACAAGCTGACTCACACCTGCTTCCAGGTCCTGGCTTATGAGCCCTACGTGGAACTGTGCGAAAAAATCAACGCCAAGGTGCCGGGCGATTTCGCCAAGAAAACCCTGCTGGTCACCACCGGTTCCGAAGCGGTGGAAAACGCCGTGAAGATCGCTCGCGCCGCCACTGGCCGTGCTGGTGTGATTGCCTTCACCGGTGCCTACCACGGCCGCACCATGATGACCCTGGGCCTGACCGGCAAGGTCGTGCCGTACTCGGCGGGCATGGGCCTGATGCCGGGTGGCATCTTCCGTGCGCTGTACCCGAACGAACTGCATGGCGTGAGCATCGATGATTCGATCGCCAGCATCGAGCGCATCTTCAAGAACGACGCCGAGCCGCGTGACATCGCCGCGATCATCATCGAGCCGGTGCAGGGCGAGGGTGGTTTCTACGTAGCACCGAAGGAGTTCATGAAACGCCTGCGTGCCCTGTGCGACCAGCACGGGATTCTGCTGATCGCTGACGAAGTACAGACCGGCGCCGGCCGTACCGGCACCTTCTTCGCCATGGAGCAGATGGGTGTCGCCCCCGACCTGACCACGTTCGCCAAGTCCATTGCCGGCGGCTTCCCGCTGGCTGGTGTGTGCGGCAAGGCCGAGTACATGGACGCTATCGCGCCGGGTGGCCTGGGCGGCACCTACGCCGGCAGCCCGATCGCTTGCGCTGCTGCGCTGGCGGTAATGGAAGTGTTCGAAGAAGAACACCTGCTGGATCGTTGCAAGGCCGTCGGCGAGCGGCTGGTCACGGGCCTCAAGGCCATCCAGAAGAAATACCCGGTGATCGGTGAAGTCCGTGCCCTGGGGGCGATGATCGCCGTGGAGTTGTTCGAGAATGGCGATTCCCATAAGCCGAACGCCGCTGCGGTCGCTCAGGTCGTGGCCAAGGCGCGTGACAAGGGCTTGATCCTGTTGTCCTGCGGCACCTACGGCAACGTCTTGCGGGTGCTGGTGCCGCTGACCTCTCCGGACGAGCAACTGGACAAAGGCCTGGCGATCATCGAAGAGTGCTTCTCCGAACTCTGATACGGCGAGCTGATTCACAGAAAACCCGCTTCGGCGGGTTTTTTGTTGTTCGCCTGTTTTTCTCGTCGGTTTTGAACTGTCTGGATCGGCCCGCATTGTCTAAGGTGCAAGTATGGCAAGGGAGTGATGCTGTATGACCGCTGTGGATTTACCCGCTGTACCCCGTGTGTTGATCGCCGAGTCCGACCCGGCATCCCGAGAGTTGCTTGAACAGGTGGTGTCGAGCCTGCGCTGTGACGCCCGGGTGGACAGCTGTGGCGAGGGCCGACAGGCTCTGGATCTGCTTGCACAAAATTCCTACGACCTGGTGATTGCCGATTGGGAGCTGCCGGGAGTCAATGGCTTGAGCATCCTGCGAGGCCTGCGCCAGCAGTCTCGGACCCCGGCTTTGCCGTTCATCCTGGTGAGTCGACGCAACGACAGTGCCAGCGTGCGTGAGGTCTTGCCGTTGGCGCCGACGGCCTATCTGACCAAGCCGCTGGACCGTGAAAACCTCATCCAGCGTCTGCAAGGTTTATTGCTGGGTACCGTTGAGGAAGCCACCAACGATGCGCCGGTTCCAGCGCCGGGGTTGAGCCTGTCGGCGTTTCTCGAGCGTCGGCGTAATGTGTCCGAGGGCGCACCGTTGATGACCGATGTGCAAGTGGCGGTTAAACGGGCTCTCAACCCCGGTGGCCTGGACCTGAAACTGCTGGAAGAAGAATTGCGTACCGACCCGCAGGTCACCGCCGTGCTGATCGCGGCGGCCAACAGCGCCGCTCAGCATCAGGGTGGCGGGCGCGTGCAGACCGTGGCTCAGGCCCTTCATCATCTCGGCGCGGGGCAGAGCATGAACCTGATCCTCGGCCTGACACTCAAGCGCTGCGCCCGGCTGAGCGTCCCGTGCCTGGCGGACTATGCCGAACGTTACTGGGAGTTGTCGCTGCACACGGCTGAATACGCCCGGACCATGGCGCGTTTGCTGGATCTGGAGCAGGAGCGTTGCTACTGCGCCGGGCTCCTGCATCGCCTGGGCGACCTGGCTTTGCTACGGTGCCTGGAAGAGTGGAAGCAGGCCGGCGGTGAACTGGATGAACCAGAGGAGGTGGGCAATTCGCTTGAGCGGTACGGCGCTGGTTTCGGCTCGGCATTGCGCACGCGCTGGCGGTTGCCGCTGGAGTTGCGCGAGCTGATTGCGGCGGTCTATAGCCTGGGTGGTGGGGTTTATTCCCGTGAAGCGCTGGTGATGAACATGGCCGCGCAAATGGCACACCTGCCCGCTTATGAAGGTCTGGAGGAACTGGCGCGTGGGCGCACGGCGCGCTTGTTGAAGATCGGGTTGCCGGAATTGACGCGCTTGCGCAGGAAGTGAAGCGACCACCCAGCCCCCTGTGGGAGCGGGCTTGCTCGCGAAGGCGGTGCGCCAGTCTACTCAGCTGTTGAATGTAAGACCGCTTTCGCGAGCAAGCCCGCTCCCACAGGGGGGCGGTGTGTCTCCAGTGCTGATTTTTCAAGCCGCAATAATACGATTCTTACCTTGGCGCTTGGCTTCATACATCGCGGCATCGGCGCGGGCGAACAGGCTGTCGAGGTTCTGGTCGTCGGCGGTGATGCCGGTCAGGCCTTGGCTGACTGTAATGCCGTAGCCCTGCTCGCCGCAGCGGAACGCCAGGCGCTGGATTTCCCGCTGCAACCGTTCGGCCACCTGTAGGGCCATGTCCGGGGCGCAGCCGGGGAAAACCGCCGCGAATTCCTCGCCACCAATCCGCCCGAACAGATCACCACGCCTGAGTACCGAACGGCCGCTTTCGGCGATTTTCTGCAACACGTTATCGCCTTCCTGATGACCGTAGGTGTCGTTGATTACCTTGAAATCATCGATGTCCAGCAATAGGAACGCCATGGGCGTGCCCTGTAAACGTGCCTGTTCGAATTCACGATGGGCGCATTCGAAAAAGTGCCGGCGGTTGCTGCTCTGGGTGAGCACGTCCGTGGTCGCCAGCCGCTGCAGTTCGCTTTCCAGGCGCTTCTTTTCAGTGATGTCCTCGGCAATGCCGACCACGATCACCGGTTGCCCTGGCTCGTCCTTGCGGTTGATGAAGCATTTGTCGCTCAGCCAGCGGATCTGCCCGTCGGCGGCGATGATGCGGTATTCACGGTCCTCGACCGCGCCTTTGACCAACACTTCGGCCAGGCTGCGTTCGGCGTATTCCAGGTCGTCAGGATAGATTGCGTCGCGCCACTCGTTGAAGTCGGCCAGGACCAGACCGGCCGGGCGACCGAAGATTCGCTCATAGGCGGGGCTGACATACAGCACCTGCCGGGTTTCCCAGTTGAATGCCCACAGCACCGCATTGACGCTGACCAGTAAGGAACTGAACAACTGCTCGCGTTCGCTCAGGCGCGCCACTTCGCCTTGGGCGTGCATCAGCGCCATGAGCGTCTGGGCCGCTTCAGGCCAGTGAGGTTGGGATGAATCCTGTAGGTTCTTGTCGACCATCGGCACAAATCTCAAAGAGCGTGCGCTGTTGTGGGTTCGCACGCGCTTTCTCCAAAAACCGCCTGGATGGCGAAGTGCTCTTTGAGATAAAGGATCGCGGGCGAAGTTCCTTTCCAGGCGACGAAGGGCGGGGTCGGATAGTTCCTCAGGGGGAGGCCCGGTCGATGAACCCAGTGGCGAGGGAGCTTGCTCCCGCTGGGCCGCGAAGCGGCTCCAGGATTTTGCGGTTGCTGCGCAACCGAGCGGGAGCAAGCTCCCTCGCCACAAAAAATGCCACTCCATAGCAAGTTGGTTTGCCATGGAGTTCTGCTGTCAGGCAGTAGCAGGCCGCAGCGAGTAGGTCTTGAGCTGATCAGCGAAGTCGCGCAGGGACTGGATGCCGCTGGCCTCGGCTTCGTGGACCCATTCCTTGATGGCGGCGAGCATGTCGTGGCCGTTGCTGCTGGTCTTGACCCAGATCTGTTGCAACGCCAGGCGTTTTTCGTAGATAACTTTCAGGGCCTGGCTGTGTTCCAACATGTTTTGGATGCGCAGGTGATGCCGGTCGTCCAGCAGGCTGGTTTCCCGTGACAGCAGGCGTTTGGCCCGGTGGAACTGGTGGCGCACCGAGTGATCGACCTTTTCCAGCTCCTGCTTGACCAGCGGCGCGATGACCAGCCGGCGATACTGGGCCATGATCTGGAAACGGTTGTTGAGGATCGCCATGGCGGTGTCCATGTCCAGGTGGCCCTTGCCGGCGACCCGGTGGGCAATCGGTGCGACGCGCTGGACCTTGGCCAGGCGCAGGAAGCTGAACACCCGGATCCAGGCCCAGCCCAGGTCGAACTCCCACTTGCGCACCGACAGCTTGGCCGAGTTGGGATAGGTGTGGTGATTGTTGTGCAGCTCTTCGCCGCCGATCAGGATGCCCCAGGGCACCAGGTTGGTCGCCGCGTCGCGGCATTCGAAGTTGCGATAGCCCACGGCATGGCCCAGGCCGTTGACCACGCCGGCGGCCCAGACCGGGATCCACATCATCTGGATGGCCCAGATGGTGATGCCGATGGTGCCGAACAGCAGCAGGTCGACCACGCCCATGATCGCTACGCCCAGCAGCGGGAAGCGGCTGTAGAGGTTGCGTTCGATCCAGTCTTCTGGGCAGTTCTTGCCATAGATGCGCAGGGTTTCCGGGTTTTCCGCTTCGGCGCGATACAGCTCGGCGCCTTTGCGCAGCACGGTGGACAAGCCCTTGATGACCGGGCTGTGGGGGTCATCCACGGTTTCGCACTTGGCGTGGTGCTTGCGGTGGATGGCGGTCCACTCGCGGGTATTCTGCGCCGTGGTCAGCCACAGCCAGAAACGGAAGAAATGCTTGAGGCTGGCGTTGAGCTCCAGGGAGCGGTGGGCCGAGTAACGGTGTAGGTAGACTGTGACGGCAATGATCGTGACGTGGGTCATCAGCAGGGTGACTGCCACCAGCGACCAGGCTGACAAGCCAAGAAAACCTTCGTACCACATAGGCTGTTGGGCCCTCGATAAAGATAGAAACTGCCGTTGCATTATCACCGGCCCCACAGATAAAACCAGTCGGCCTTTCAGATAAGAGTGGCAGGATGTTTCTTCCTCTATAATCCCGGCCTCTCTGTAGGGACATGGAAGACCGAATGACTGCCCATCAACGCGGCGCGCTGCGTGCGGCGCTGCTTTATCTCTTGTTTTCAGTCATCTGGTTGCAGCTGGTTGGTTATTTATTGAGCAGTTTCTTCGATAAATTCATCGACCAGCAGCACTGGCTCCTGATCAACGGTTACGCCTGGGTGCTGGTCAGCGCCGGGTTGATGTTCCTGGCGCGGGTGCGCATTGCGCGCTGTTTTGCAAAGACCGGGCACGGTGCCGACCGCGAACGTTTGCGCCAGGCCGCCGCGGTATTCGATTGCACCCGCGAAGGGGTGCTGGTAACGGACCGTAACGGCCTGATCGTGCACGTGAACCGCGCCTTCATGACGATTACCGGCTATGAAGAGCACGAGGTGCTGGGTCAGCGTCCCAATCTGTTCAAGTCCGGGCGCCATGGCATCGATTTCTACCGCGCCATGTTCACTGCCTTGGCCGAGCTGGGCGAATGGAGCGGTGAGATCTGGAATCGGCGCAAAAGCGGCGAAATCTACCCACAATGGCAGACAATCCGCGTCATTCGCGACGACGATGCAAAGGTCAGCCATTACGTAGCGGTATTTTCGGACATCAGTGCGATCAAGGATTCCGAACACGAACTGGCGCACCTGGCCCATCACGACCCGCTGACCGGCTTGCCCAACCGCCTGTTGTTTTCCGATCGCGCGGAACAGGCCCTGGCCTCGGCGCAGCTCCACAAGCGCGGTTGCGCCCTGCTTTTGGTGGACCTGGATCACTTCAAGAACATCAACGACAGCCTGGGTCACAACGTCGGCGATGACTTGCTCAAAAGCGTGGCCGAGCGCTTTCGCGGGCTCTTCGCGCCGGGCGTGACCCTGGCCCGGCTCGGCGGTGACGAGTTTGCAGTGCTGGTGGAAAACTGCTCCCAGCCGGGCCAGGCGGCGGTGCTGGCGCAGCGTATCCTTGATGCGTTGAAAGAGCCGTTGCGCCTGGACGGCCATGCGCTGTTCATCAATGCCAGCATCGGCATCAGTCTGTTCCCCGGCGACGCCCGCAGCGCCGGGCAACTGCTGCGCAACGCCGACTCGGCCCTGTTCAAGGCCAAGAGCACCGGCCGCGACGGCTACGCGTTGTACACCGAAGAACTCACTGCCCACGCCCAGCAGCGGGTCGAGATTGCCTTTGAATTACGCCAGGCCCTCCAGCAACAGGAATTGCGCGTCCATTACCAGCCGGTACACGACCTGGCGACCAGCCGCCTGATCGGTGTCGAGGCGCTGGTGCGCTGGGAGCACCCCACGCGCGGGCTGGTTTCACCGGCCGAGTTCATTCCCATTGCCGAGCGCACCGGGCTGATCGCCCAGATCGATGCCTGGGTCATGGACCAGGCGTGCCGCCAGATGTGCCGATGGCAAGAGGCCGGCGTGTCGTTGTCGTTCGTCGCGGTCAATGTCTCCAGCCGGCTGTTCGCCCATCGCGAGTTATACGATCAGGTCGCCCGTGTGCTGCACGACACCGGCCTGGCCCCGGCATGCCTGGAACTGGAAGTCACCGAAAGCGCGGTGATGGAAGACCCGGAGGTGGCGCTGGAACAGATGCATCGCCTGCGAGAATTGGGCGTGCGCCTGGCCATCGACGATTTCGGCACCGGCTATTCCTCACTGCTGCGGCTCAAGCGCCTGCCGGTGCAAAAACTCAAGATCGACCAGGGCTTCGTCGCCGGCCTGCCGTGGGACGAGGACGACGTGGCGATCGTCCGCGTGATCGTAGCCCTGGCCCGCAGCATGAGCATGCAGGTACATGCCGAGGGTATCGAACAGCGGGAGCAGGCGGCGTTTTTGCGGGAGCAGGGTTGTGAGTTAGGGCAGGGGTATTGGTTTGGGCGGCCGGTTGCGGCGGGGCAGTTGGACTGGAATTGTGCGCCGGCTATTGTTTGATGTCGGAACGTCTAACAGATTCTTGAGTCTCGTGGTATTGGTTGATACCTAACGCCCCCGGCATTCAAAGCGCAGCATCACGTCCCCTCCGTGACCGAACCGTTCAATGGGACAAATAAAGTAGAAGCAAACTCAAAATCAAGATGCACCCCGCCCAGAACATAAGGGAGAGTTTAACTTTCAGCGAGTTGGACAGGTTGTTTAGCTCCGTAGGGTCGAGGGTGCCGCGCCTTACAAAAAATCGGCCGCATGTGACGATAATAAGTATGGCCATCATGAAGGTCAGCTTCCCGAAGCGACCACCCTTACTGAGCCTTGCCCTAATGTTTATGGCTGAGCTGTTTTTAAAGTTGCTGATTATGGTGTCAGTGTTTCCTTGTGCTAACCACAAGCATAGAGCCACCCACCCGGGTATCGCAGCGGTTAATAGCAAGGCGGTTGTGAGACGCGCAAGCCCCATGGCCCACCAGTCGATACAGAAAATGAACCAGCAGAGTATAAGAATCCAAGAGAAGTAACCGCCGAACCGGTAAAGGGCGATTAATTTTTTCTTTAACGATTCGGGAAAACTCACCAAGTCTTGGTTGCTGGCGCCGCCATCAGATGTATATAGTCCAGGGGACTTTATTACACTGACAATACTGCCCAAAAGAAATAGTTTACCCCATGGACCTCCATGTCTGAATGAAGCTCGATTCATAACGAAAGGGCTATTCTTTAAATGGCTCAATATTTCATCCATCTTGGTATAAGCGATGTACAGCGCGAGCGCAAGAAAAACGAGCACACCACCGAAACCAGTCAAGCTAACACTGAGGAATATCTTTTCAACGACACTCAAACTCATTTCATACCCTCATACATTAGTTCTCCGATTTTTTCGCCGGCTTTACCAAGGGCTGCCCCAGCGGTCATAGAACCCACTCCTACTACCACCAGGCCACAAACCAGGGTGCCTGTACCAGCGGTCGGAACACCCAATGCGAGGCAAATGGCTCCAGCAGTTGAGGTGGTCAGTACTGACCCAACAACCGCCCCACCCGCCACGCCTCCAATAAAGCCTCCTCCTTCAGTAAATTTCACTTTTTTGCAGGCTTCTGTCTTACCCGCCGCGCAAACACCCTGAACTTTCATATACGAAGCGCCGCCACCAACAGCCGTACCAACCCAGCCCCCGTATTTCACAATTTTGGCCGCTTTGGAAACACCCTCGATGTGGGTCGCATAGCCAGGAATCTGGCCGGCGCCACCGGCCTTGGTCCAGCGGTGGACCAGACTGCGACTCGATATGCCCAAGGCGCTTTTCAAGTTTGGATGATCCGGCAGTCCTATGCCTTTTCGCGTCATGCTGGTCAGGTGGATGTCGAGCTTTGAGAGCAGCTGTTTCCGTTCGGCAAAAAACATCGGCGAGCGCAGGTGTCCGTCGCGCTGGAAAGTTCGTTGGTGTAGGGCCTCTATGTCATTTAGAAGGTTTTTAACGTCCTTCAGGTTTTTGGAGAAAATGGCCTCGCCGACCCCGATAGCAACTGAGCCATGGGTCAGGAAGGTTTGGATTTCGTCGCGATGCCGGGCCATGAAGTCGGCCTCGTCGACGCTAAGGGGGTCAAGGGCGGCATTGATCCAGCTCGCGGTTTCCATCAGCAGCGCCTCCTCCCGGCTGCATTGCAGATTGTTCGGATCGCTCAACACGATCATCGACCCCGCCTTGACCACATCCTGATGCGGGTTCAATGCCCGGAATTTACGCATCACCGCCAGGTCGGGCGTGGGGAATAGCGTGGCCTCCAGCGCTTCGCGGCTCACGCTTTTAGGAACGACATAGAAGCCAGGCTCCTGAGGTTCCACGCGATTGAATACCACCGGCGGCGGGCTGTTCGCTGGAGCAAAGCCGGATGGGCGTGGCGTCGCGGGTGCGCGGGTTGCCGGCGCGGAGGTTGGCGGGACCGCTCGGGTGGTTGGCACGGCGGGGGCCGTATTCCTGTAGGTGGCCGAGAACACCGAAGGGAGCAACTGGGCGTTACAGGGGCATCCGCTGCGACTGTCCAGCGTACCCGCCATCAGCCGGCCGTTGCTGATCATGTGGGAAATGCCGCCCAGGATCCGGTAGGTTTCCCCGTCTTTTCCACAAGTGACGCGATCACCTTCGCAGGCGTGAAGGAGGCCATCCAGGCTGATCCCCGGATCGCCATCGATGACTGTTCCGCCGCAAGTGGTTCCGTCGCCCAGGCCGATGTAGTAACCCACGCTCATCCTGCGTTCTCCTTGCGCGCAACCAGGCGCAGGCGGCGGCCTTCTACGGGCTCGATGGCGGGCAGGAAATCCTCCGCCATCGGCACGCCTTCTCGCTGGACGACAATCAAGGTTTTCTGCAGCGTGTTGATGATCTCGTCACCATTGCTGAGACGGCTGCCGACCAGGGCAAAATGGTTATTGCGTTTACCGGCCCCGGTGACGATGCGCGCCATGCTGCCGTCGGGATACACGACCTTGTCGCCTCTCAGTGCGGCGCGTAGCTTGCGGCCCTCCAAGGTGAGTTCCAGCCCTGATGAAGCCTGCTGGATGGTTCCGCCGTCACGGGTCTGGCTACCCTCGGTGGCCACTCGGTAGAGGGCGATAGGTGGATGGGCTTTGGCGTAGGCCTGGTGCCGTTTGAGCAGTTCCGCGATTTCTTCGTCACACCCCTCCAGCAGGCGCTCCGGCTCGAAGTAAAGATCGTCCATGTGGCTCAGGCGTTCAGCGCTGGCTTCGTTGGTGTAGCGGGGCAGTGAGGGTTCGGTCATTTTCATGGCTCTTATTCAGGGAAGTCGTCCGCAGGGTCCGGGCTGCGTTGCCCTGTTCCCGGGATGCGATGAATAAAACGATGAGCCGCTGATGGGGAGCAATCCCGGCGCGGGAGCCTTTGCAACGAATAGGAAAGTTCGTAGGTCGAGTTGCGCTTTTTCCTACGCCACAATGCATTTGTTGGGCGATTTTTCGGGCGTCGGTGTCAGGAGTGCATCAGCCGACATCACTGACAACCTCAAGACCGTGCACCGACGACTCCTCGCGTGTTCATAATCCAGGCTTATGTTTTTGGTTATATAAAAATTCTCAAATAGTCTTTTTAAGAATATCTCGCTTTATCTAGTATGGCTCCCACGCCGCAAGCAGTGCCGCCCACTGCCAGGCATTCATCCAAAGGAGCAACAGCATGAGCGCATCCCTACGAAGCGTTGACGGCCAGGACGAAGCAACCATCTTGCGCGAGATCCAGAGCGCGTTACGCGATCTACGTTTCGGGGCAGTGGAAATCACCGTGCACAACGCGCAAGTGGTCCAGATTGAACGCAAGGAAAAATTCCGTTTGCAGCAGCCGAGTCATAAGCCGGGCTGAAACAGTCTGGTTGTGGGAGCAAAGCCTGCTTGCGAAAACAGGCGCCTCGATTTCTGGGGAACTGCGGCGCGCCTTCATCTCGAACAAGCTTTGCTCCCACAGCGTTCGGTCTTCAAACCACACGATTTATAAGCCATAAGAAAAAACCAGAATTCCAGGAGCTTTCACCCATGTCGTCAATTCGTCGTTATGCCCTGGCCGCCCTGGCCAGCGCTGTTTTTGCCGGTTCCGCCGTCGCCAAGGATTACGAGCTGCTCAACGTGTCCTACGACCCGACCCGCGAGTTGTATCAGGACTACAACGCCGAATTCGCCAGTTTCTGGAAGAAAGCGCACCCGGATGACAGCGTGAAGATCCAGCAGTCCCACGGTGGCTCGGGCAAGCAAGGTCGGGCGGTGATCGATGGGCTGCGGGCCGATGTGGTGACCCTGGCGCTGGCCGGTGACATCGACGAAATCGCCAAGTTGGGTAAAACCCTGCCGGCCGATTGGCAGACACGCCTGCCGCAGGCCAGCACGCCCTACACCTCGACCATCGTGTTCCTGGTGCGCAAGGGCAATCCAAAAGGCATCAAGGATTGGGGCGACCTGATCAAGAACGATGTGTCGGTCATCACCCCCAACCCCAAGACCTCCGGCGGTGCGCGCTGGAACTTCCTCGCGGCCTGGGCCTATGGCTTGAAAGCCAACGGCGGTGACGAAGGCAAGGCCAAGGAATATGTGCAGACATTGTTCAAGCACGTGCCGATCCTCGACACCGGCGCCCGCGGTTCGACCATTACCTTCGTCAACAACGGCCAGGGCGACGTGTTGCTGGCCTGGGAAAACGAAGCGTTCCTGGCCCTGAAGGAAGACGGTGGCGCTGACAAGTTCGACATCGTCGTGCCGTCGCTGTCGATCCTCGCCGAGCCGCCGGTAGCGGTGGTGGATAAGAACGCCGAGAAAAAGGGCAACCTCGAAATCGCCGAAGCGTACCTCAAGCACCTGTACAGCCCGGCCGGCCAGGAAATCGCTGCCAAGAACTTCTATCGTCCACGGGATAAGGACGTGGCGGCCAAGTACGCCCAGCAATTCCCGAAACTGGAGCTGGTGACCATCGATAAAGACTTCGGCGGCTGGAAAACTGCCCAACCGAAATTCTTCAACGATGGTGGGGTGTTCGACCAGATCTATCAGGCGCAGTAAGCTGCTCCGATCAAGCCTCAACAGGATTTATCGTGGCGAGCGAGCTTGTTGTGGTGAGGGAGCTTGCTCCCGCTGGAGCGGGCTGGCGCACCAGTGCGAAGCGCTCCCAGAATTCCTGGGGCTACTTCGTAGCCCAGCGGGAGCAAGCTCCCTCGCCACAACAGCTCGCTCTCACAGTTAACCAAGGACTCTTATGTCGCGTCGCATCTCACCCGTCATACCCGGCTTCGGGCTGACGCTGGGCTACACCCTGGTGTATCTCAGTCTGATTGTGCTCATACCGCTGGCGGCGATGTTCGTGCATGCCGCTCAACTCACCTGGGAACAGTTCTGGGCGATCATTTCGGCGCCACGGGTACTGGCTGCCTTGAAGCTCAGCTTTGGTACCGCGCTGTACGCCGCGGTCATCAATGGCGTGATCGGTACGCTGCTGGCTTGGGTGTTGGTGCGCTACACCTTTCCCGGACGCAAGATCATCGACGCGATGATCGACCTGCCGTTTGCCCTGCCCACCGCCGTCGCCGGTATCGCCCTGACGGCCCTGTATGCGCCGACCGGCCTGGTCGGCCAGTTCGCCACCGACCTGGGTTTCAAGATCGCCTACACTCCGCTGGGTATCACCCTGGCGCTGACCTTCGTGACGCTGCCGTTCGTGGTGCGCACAGTGCAGCCGGTGCTGGCCGACATTCCTCGTGAAGTCGAAGAGGCCGCTGCCTGTCTCGGTGCCAAGCCGTGGCAAGTGTTCCGCCACATCCTCGTCCCGGCACTGCTGCCGGCGTGGCTGACCGGCTTCGCCCTGGCGTTTGCCCGTGGCGTCGGTGAATACGGCTCGGTGATTTTCATCGCTGGCAACATGCCGATGAAAACCGAGATCCTGCCGCTGCTGATCATGGTCAAGCTCGACCAATACGACTACACCGGCGCCACCTCCATCGGTGTGCTGATGCTGGTGGTTTCCTTCGTCCTGTTGCTGCTGATCAACTTGCTGCAGCGGCGCATCGAAACCCCATAAGGAGGCGCGAAAAATGTCCCAATCGTCTATTTCCGCAGCCTCCACCAATGCGGCCCGGCGTGGCAGCGCAGCGTCGCGGCGGGTGCTGATCGGCCTCGGCTGGCTGATTTTCGCGCTGTTCTTGCTGCTGCCCTTGTTCATCGTCGTGTCCCAGGGCCTGAAGCTTGGCCTGGGGGCGTTCTTCAGCGCGATCTTCGAACCCGATGCGTTGTCGGCCCTCAAGCTCACGGTAATCGCGGTGCTGATCTCGGTGCCGCTGAACCTGGTGTTCGGGGTCAGCGCGGCATGGTGCGTGAGCAAATATTCATTCCGTGGCAAGAGCATGCTGGTGACGCTGATCGACCTGCCGTTCTCGGTCTCGCCGGTGATCGCCGGTCTGGTCTATGTGCTGATGTTCGGCGCCCAGGGCTTGTTCGGGCCGTGGCTGTCGGACCATGACATCCAGATCGTCTTCGCGCTGCCCGGCATCGTGCTGGCGACGATTTTCGTCACCGTACCGTTCGTGGCCCGGGAGTTGATCCCGTTGATGCAGGAACAGGGCACCCAGGAAGAAGAAGCCGCACGCCTGCTGGGCGCCAATGGCTGGCAGATGTTTTGGCATGTCACCGTGCCGAACATCAAGTGGGGGCTGATCTATGGCGTGGTGCTGTGTACCGCCCGGGCCATGGGCGAGTTCGGCGCGGTGTCGGTGGTGTCCGGGCACATTCGCGGGGTGACCAACACCCTGCCGCTGCACGTCGAGATTCTCTACAACGAATACAACCATGTGGCCGCGTTCGCCGTGGCGAGCCTGTTGCTGATCCTTGCGCTCTTGATCCTGCTGCTCAAGCAGTGGAGCGAAAACCGAATCAACCGCCTGCGCGCCAGCGCCGCGGAGGAATGAGTCATGTCGATCGAAGTCCGTAACGTCAGCAAGAACTTCAACGCCTTCAAGGCCCTGGACAACATCAGCCTGGACATCCAGAGCGGCGAACTGGTGGCGCTGCTGGGCCCGTCGGGTTGCGGCAAGACTACGTTGCTGCGGATCATCGCCGGCCTCGAAACGCCGGATCAGGGCAATATCGTGTTCCACGGCGAGGACGTGTCCGGCCATGACGTGCGCGACCGCAACGTCGGTTTCGTGTTCCAGCACTACGCCTTGTTCCGCCACATGACGGTGTTTGACAACGTCGCCTTCGGCCTGCGCATGAAGCCCAAGGGCCAGCGCCCGAACGAAAGCCAGATCGCGACCAAGGTCCATGAGCTGCTGAACATGGTGCAACTGGACTGGCTCGCCGACCGCTACCCCGAGCAGCTTTCCGGCGGCCAGCGCCAGCGTATCGCCCTGGCCCGTGCGCTGGCCGTGGAGCCCAAGGTGCTGCTGCTGGACGAACCTTTCGGCGCCCTCGACGCCAAGGTGCGCAAGGAGCTGCGTCGCTGGCTGGCAAGGCTGCACGAGGACATCAACCTGACGTCGGTGTTCGTCACCCACGACCAGGAAGAGGCGATGGAGGTCGCCGACCGGATCGTGGTGATGAACAAGGGCGTGATCGAGCAGATCGGCTCGCCGGGCGATGTCTACGAAAACCCGGCCAGCGACTTCGTGTACCACTTCCTCGGCGACTCGAACCGTCTGCACCTGGGCGAAGACCGGCATGTGCTGTTCCGTCCCCATGAAGTTTCGCTATCACGCGCGGAGCTCGAAGACCACCATGCCGCCGAAGTGCGGGACATTCGCCCATTGGGCGCCACCACCCGGGTCACTTTGAAGGTGGAAGGCCAGAGCGAGTTGATCGAGGCCGAAGTGGTGAAGGACCACGACAGCCTGGTGGGCTTGGCGAAGGGCGAGACGCTGTTCTTCAAGCCGAAGGTCTGGCAGAAGGTCTCCAGTCTCTAAGGGCAAAAGCATCGCGAGCAGGCTCGCTCCCACAGTGGTCTGGTGGTGGCCGCCTACTCCCAGGCATACCTCGAACCCTGTGGGAGCGAGCCTGCTCGCGATGACGTCTTTACTGCCCAACGCTGTCCAAATCCGAATAACACCGCCTCACCTTGCTTCGATCGGTTCTACGCGTTCGCCTTTTACCAGCCAAAACTCTACCTAGACTCTGAGTTGCCAGGAGGCGAGTAAGAGTCCAATGACGGACCGGTGGTCTCTCCTGCGCCTGATGCCAAGGAGAGAAAGCATGAGAATGGAAGTCAGCCGGCATGGCCCGTGGGGCTGTGCGTTGTTAGGCGTGCTGCTGGCGCCGTCCGCCGGTGCCGCCCCTTCGTTGTCACCGCAGATACCCTTCGATGTCACTGTCACCCAACCGGTCTCCCTGTCCAGTCTGCAAGCCAATTTCGATGACTTGTCGTGGCAGACCTTCATTGCCCTGAGCTGGCCGGCGACGGACACCGGCAACCCAGACACCGGCACCTCGATCGGCAAGCAGGACGCGGCGACCGTATGGGAAAGCTGGAAGGAGAGCTACCAGATTTTCCGTGCCAAGGGCCAGGCGCCGCTGCCTTGGGGCGCCCCGGCGACCCTTCCCGAGGCCTGCAAGTCGCTCAAGCCTGGCCGTCTGTTGCAGCAGATGGGCAAGGTGCCCGATGTGCTGGATGAATTCATCCAGCCCTTCGAAAGCGGTCCGCTGGTGGATCAGAACGGCAGCTACACGCGCAACGAAATCGTGGTCAACCAATCGATGTTCAACGACATCGTCGACAACGGCTTGTACAGCATCGAAGGCCAGCAGGCGTTCTTTGCCGCGAAGCCGACCAACGCCGTGGCGTTCAGTTGTGGCATCGCCGAAAAGAAACAGGTTGGTGCGCTGATGGTCAAGGCGTCGTGGAAAGTGCTCGGCCCCAATGACCGGGCGCAGGATTTCCACACCGTCGATGCGCTGGTCTACACCCCGGGCAACAACGATCCGAGCCATGGGCCGATTGTCGAGCAATCGTGCAGGGCCGAGCCGGTGGGGCTGGTGGGCCTGCACATCGTGCATAAGACCAACAGTGCGGCACAGTGGGTCTGGTCGACTTTCGAGCATGTGAACAATGTGCCGGAAAAAACCACGCCCCTGGCCCAGCGCACGGGCCCGTATCTGTTCTACAACGCGGCCAGCAAAAGCGACATCAACCAACCGCCGCCACGCCCATGGAACCCGGCCGTGAAGGCGACGCCCTCGCAAATCGTGCGGGACATACCGCTGACCGACGCGACCAAAACCTTGAACGCCAGCTATCAGGCGCTGTTGCGTACGGTCAATCCTAAGAGCGTGTGGGCGAACTATCAGTTGATCAGCACTCAATGGCCGTCGGACCCACAACCGAGCTGCCAGATTTCGGCCGCCAATCCCCTGGGCAACCCGGCGCCCCCGTTCCTGGCCAACGCCACCCTGGAAACCTACATCCAGGGCACCACGCCGCAGGCGTCGTCCAGTTGCATGGCCTGTCACGGCAACGCCGCCACCCATGTCACCGAGTCCCCGCGTACCAGTTTCGCGGATTTCACCTATTTGCTCGAACGCGCACAGTCCACAGGCGCGACAAGGAGTCAGCCATGAGCAGTGATCTGGATAATTTCGTTGGCCTGTCATCGGCCCTGACTGGCATTCCCGCTGATCGGCTGGCGCCAGCCATCGACCAGGTGGGGTTGCCGCCAATCTTCCTCGAATTCATCACCCCGCGGATCACGCCTGATGTACTCAACGCGCTGCTGACCCAGTACGCCACGTTGGCGGCCGACCACGTACCGCCGGACCAGATTGCCCAGGCGGTGCTGATGAACGGGTCAAGGCCTGCCGTCACCCAGGCTGCCCAGGCGGCGCGCTCGATCATGAAACTCTGGCTGCTGGGTGTCTGGTATCAGCCTTATGCCACTGGGAATTTCAAGTCGACCGATTCGACGGTGGTGTCCGACCAGGCGTATATCCAGAGTTGGGCCTGGAAAATCGCCCAGGCTCACCCCATGGGCTACAGCGAGATGTTCTTCGGCTACTGGAACAGCCCGCCGCCCAGTCTTGAGGATTACACCGGGGTGCCCGCGAACACGCAGCAAGGAGCCTCGTCATGAGCACTGAACAAGCCGAGGTGATCATCGTTGGCGCGGGGCTGGCCGGCAGCATCATCGCTTATCAATTGGGCATGGCCGGGATCGACGTGCTGGTGCTCGAATCCGGACCGGAAATCCCGGCCAACCGCGCCCAGTACCTGGAGCGTTTCTACACGACCACGTTGAAAACCCCGGAATCGCCGTATCCGCCGGTTTCGACCCTGGACACGCCGCGGGACCCGAGCCAGGAAAATGCCCCTCGGGCAACCATCGCCGACCTGATCCTCGGCTGGAACGATCCCAAGGTCAGCTACCTGGTCCAAAAAGGTCCGCTGCCCTTCAACAGCACCTACGAGCGGGTGGGCGGCGGGACGACCTGGCATTGGGTCGGGACATGCCTGCGCATGGTGCCGAACGACTTTCGCCTGAAGTCCAAGTATGGCGTCGGCGTGGACTGGCCCATCGGCTATGACGACCTGCAAAGCGCCTACTGCCGGGCCGAGGCGGAAATCGGTGTGTCGGCCAATGTCGCCGACCAGGCCTATCTGGGCATGACCTTTCCTGAGGGCTATGCCTTCCCGATGCACAGCATTCCCTTGTCGCTGGTCGATGGCAGTTTCGTCACGGCGGTGGCGGGGCAGACCTTCGACGGTCTGCCGCTGGTGGTCAGCCCGACGCCGGCCGGGCGCAACTCGCAACCTTATGCGGGGCGCCGGGTGTGCGCCGGCAATACCAACTGCACGCCGATCTGCCCGATCCAGGCCAAGTACGACGCGACCGTGACCATGAACAAGGCGTTGGCGACGGGCAAGGTCCGAGTGCTGTACCGGACGGTCGCCAGCAAGGTGACCGTCGGGGCGGACAGCAACATCAGTGGGGTGCAATTCATTCAGTATCAGCTGGGCGACGGCCCGGCCACCGGCACCGGCGTGGCCGTGGGGCAGCGATATGTGATCGCCGCCCATGCCATCGAAACTCCCAAGCTATTGCTCAATTCCACTTCTACGGCCTGGCCCAAGGGTGTTGCCAATAGCAGCGGGCAGGTGGGGCGCGGGCTGTCCGATCACCCGATTTACCTGGCCTGGGGATTGATGCCCGAAGGCAAGACGATATTCCCCTACCGCGGCCCTCTGTCCACTGCGGGCATCGAGAGCCTGCGCGACGGTGACTTTCGTCACCAGCGGGCGGCGTGGCGCATCGAAATCGGCAACGAGGGCTGGAACTGGCCGGTGGGCGATCCCTATGTCACGGTGGCCGATTTCATCGACGGCGCGAATAACAGCAGCACTAATCCACTGCCCTCGAAACAGACGCCCCCGCCGCCCAATCAGGTTCTTTACGGAACGGCGCTGATTCAAAAACTCAATCTGTTGTTCACCCGCCAGTTCAGGATTGCGTTTCTGGTGGAGCAGGTGGAGGACGATCCTGATAACGCCACGTGCTACATCGTGCCGTCGGCCGATTACAAGGATCGGCTGGGCATTGCCCGGCCGGAAATCCACTATGACCTGTCCGAATACACCAAGAAGGGATTCCAGCAGGCCAAACGCTTGGCTACCCACATCATCGAGGATCTGCTCGGCGCGGCGGAACTGACCAAACCCCTCCCGCCCGGAACGTTCACCTATGACAATGAGCCCTACAGTTTCCAGGGTGCCGGGCACCTGATGGGCACCTATCGCATGGGGGACGATCCGACGAAATCGGTGGTCGACAAGTTCCAGCGCAGTTGGGACCACAAGAACCTGTTCCTGGTGGGCGACGGTGTTTTCCCCAGCACCGGGACCTCGAACCCGAGCCTGACGATTGCGGCGTTGTCGTTCCAGGCCGGGGATACACTGTCCAATGACCTGCGGGCCGTGACGATGCAAGTCGCGGCGAACAAGGCTTGGCAGGGCACCGGCGTGCAGCTCGGCGGGCCGGTGCCGCGCCTGGTGCGCTACGTCAGTGGGCTGTGGTGCGCCAGCCCGCAGGGCGGCGATGTGGATGGCAACGGTGGTTCGAGGCACATCGACTATGCCTCTTACGCGCTGCCCGGTGCTGCGGAAGGTGCGCTGGTGGGTCGTATCGGCAACAGTGGCACGCCGTTTTTGGTCGGCGATCTGCGCCAGCTTCCGGAAAACCAGTCAGGGGAACTGCAACTGTGCATCAACGATGACCTGACCGGCGCTTATGGGAAGGGGCTGACCGACAACACCGGGGCGCTGACGGTGCGGGTCGAGTTCGGCACCGTTTGAAGCCCGGAAGGTAAGGGGCGAGCTCTTGTGGGATGTATGTGAGGCTGGCGACTGGCACCTGCCCTGTGGGAGCGGGCTTGCCCGCGAAGGCGTCTGATCGGCCGACATCGATGTTGACTGATCCACCGCTTTCGCGAGCAAGCCCGCTCCCACAAATGTGCCCTCAGACCGCCGAACGCACCCCGCGCAACGCCACCGGTCCGGCACGCTCTTCGATGGCGCGCTTGAGCTCGCCTCGCAGTCCCAGCAGGAATCCGGCTTCGACCACCACGAACAACGGCCCGACAATCAGCCCGGTGAGGTCATCGACAAACGCCGGTTTGCGGCCTTCGTAATAGTGCCCGACGAACTGGATCACCCAACCCACCACAAACATCCCCAGGCCACTGCCCAGCCACATCGAGGTGCTTTGCGCCGCCAGTACCTGGCCCAGCCACACTGCCAGGCCCAGCAGCACCGTCATCAGAACGCCCAGGCGCAGCTCCAGGCGCAGGTAGAACCAGGCACTGGCCACCGCCGCCAGCAGCGCCGGCGAGACCAGGACCGCGCCCACTGGCCAGCCCGGGCGGGACAGCAATACCGCGACCGCGACGAAGATCAGCGGAATACCAATGAAATGGCTGGCGATGTTGCGGGGGTCGCGATGGTAGGCCGCGTATTGACTGAGATGATCAACGAGGTTTTTCATTGTTGTTCCTCCTGAGGTGATACCTGCATGATGCCCAGGTTCCACCAGGCGCTCTGTCAGTTAGCCGACACTTGTCCGGAGTTTCCATGAATTCTCATCCCTGGCAGGCACACTTGATGGCCGGTCACTGGTTCAGCCATCTGCCTGCCGAGCTACAGGATAGCCTGCTGGCAATGTCGCGGGTGCGCCGCCTGTTGCCCGGGCATCGGCTGTTCCAGCGCGGCGATCAACCCTGTGGGATGTATGCCGTGCTGGAGGGCGCGGTGCGGATCGGCGCGGTGAGCGAACAAGGCAAGGAGGCGCTGCTGAGTGTGGTGGAGGCGCCCCACTGGTTCGGCGAGATCTGCCTGTTCGATGGGCAACCGCGTACCCACGATGCAGTGGGTGTCGGCCAGTGCACACTGTTGCATCTGCCCCAGGCGCCGTTGTTGCAATTGCTGGAAACACAACCGGTGTACTGGCGGCACCTGGCGTTGCTGATGAGCCAGAAACTGCGCCTGGCCTTCATCAACCTCGAACACCAGAGCCTGATGCCCGCCCCGGCCCGCGTCGCCCACCGCCTGCTGCTGATTGCCGAAGGCTACGGCGAAATCGAACCGGCCCGGCGTGTCCTGCAACTGCCCCAGGAACAACTGGCGCTGATGCTTTCGCTGTCACGCCAGACCACCAACCAGATCCTCAAGGATTTCCAGGCCCAGGGCATTGTCCACCTGGGGTATGGCGAGATCGAAATCCTCGACATCAAGCGGTTGCGGGCGTTGAGCACGGCTTGAACCAGACAACCCAAAACCCGTGGCGAGGGAGCTTGCTCCCGCTCGGCTGCGTAGCAGTCGCAAAACCGACACATGCGGTCTGCCTGGAAAAATGCAGGGGCGTGCTTCGCAGGCCAGCGGGAGCGAGCTCCCTCGCCACGGTGGGGTTGTGTGGCACCGAATAGGGATCGACCCTGGTTTCCTGTGGGAGCGAGCCTGCTCCGGGCGGCGATCCGACAATGAAACGGTCCAGCTAGCGCACCCCATCGCGAAACTGCCCCGGCGTCATGCCGGTCCAGCGCTTGAATGCACGGCTGAAGCTGCTGGTGTCGGCAAAACCCAGCAGGTAGCTGACTTCGCTCAGCGAGCAATTCGGGTCGCGCAGGTGCAGCAGCGCCAGGTTTTCCCTGCACTCATTGAGCAGCGCGTCGAAGCGGCAGCCTTCGTCGGCCAGGTGCCGTTGCAGGCTGCGCAGGCTCAGGTGCATGGCCTTGGCGATGTGCTCGGCGCTGGGTTCGCCTTCCGGTAGCTGGGCCTCGATGGCCGCACGCACCTTGCGCTCCCAGGTCAGCGGCTGGAGCTGGGCGAGGGTGCGCTTGAGCACCGTTTCGTTGTGTTCGGCCAGTTCCGGGTTGGCGTCGTCCAAATGCCGGTCGAAGTCATCGAGACCGAACTCCAGGTAATCCTGCTCGGCTGCAAAGTGCACCGGCGAACGGAACACTTTGTGCCACGGGCTGGGGTCCGCCGGCTCCGGGCGTCGCAGGTACACCGCCAATGGCGCATAGTCGCGGCCCAGCCGATTGCGACAGGTGCGCACGTAGATCGCGGCGAAGGCGTCGATGGCTTCGAAGGCTGGCGCCGGCCGGTCCTTGGGTGCGTCGAGCATGAAGCGGTAGCGGTCTTTGCCACGGCTCAATTGCAGCGTCAGCGCGTCACTGACCACCGGGTGATAACGCACGATCCGCTCGAACACTTCCCGCAGGCTTCCGCTGGCGACCAGGGCATAACCCAGCGCATGAAAGGTGGTGGGGCTGACGAAGCGCGAGACCCGCAATCCGATCGCCGGATCGCCGCTGGCCTGCACTGCCAGAGTCCACAGGCGCGTAGTGGCCGAGAGCGGATAGCGGGCGTTCGGGTCGTCCATCAACTGCGGGTCGAGGCCGGCCTCCACGCACAGGGCATGGCTGTCCACGCCCAGCGCATCCAGCTGTTTGCGCAGGGCTCGGGTCCAGCTGGCGAGAGAGGTCGGTTCCGTCATGACGATTGGCGCTTGCGGTCAACAGGTTGGCGTTTACGGCTACCACCCTGGGAGATCAGGCCCGGCAGGATGAGCGCATCGATAACAGAGGATTTAAGCCATGCACGGCACTTGCGCAAGCCCCGAGCGATTGAATGCACAACAGCGATCCGCCCATATTCGCCAAGTGGTCCTGGCCCGGGGCGAACAATTGCGCCAGCGGTATCCGATCCTCAGGCACCAGGACGCCTTGGGGGCGGGCATCCTGGCGTTCGCCCTGGCCGGGATGATCGGTTCGGCGCTGCTCTACATCAATGGTCATCTGGCCGGTTGGGCGTGCCTGCTGCTCAACGCTTTCTTTGCGTCCCTGACCCATGAACTGGAACATGACCTGATCCACAGCATGTACTTTCGCAAGCGACGCCTGCCCCATAACCTGATGATGGGCCTGGTGTGGCTGGCGCGGCCGAGCACCATCAACCCGTGGATCCGCCGTCACTTGCACCTCAACCATCACAAGGTCTCCGGCAGCGAGGCCGACCTGGAGGAACGCGCCATTACCAACGGCGAGCCCTGGGGACTGGCGCGGTTGCTGATGGTCGGCGACAACGTGATGTCGGCGCTCATCCGGTTGTTGCGGGCCGGGACCTGGGCGCACAAGCGCAGCATTCTCAAGCGCACCCTCAAGGTGTATTTCCCGCTGGCGTTGCTGCACTGGGGCGCCTGGTATGTGTTCCTCGGTTTTCACGGTGCCAATGGCATCGCCGGGTTGCTCGGCACGTCGATTGATTGGTCGACGAACACCCTGGCGGTGATGCAGGTGATCGACATCGCCGTGGTGGTGATCATCGGCCCGAACGTGCTGCGGACCTTCTGCCTGCATTTCATCAGCTCGAACATGCACTACTACGGCGACATCGAACCGGGCAATGTCATTCAGCAGACCCAGGTGCTCAACCCATGGTGGTTATGGCCGTTGCAGGCGTTCTGCTTCAACTTCGGCAGCAGCCACGGGATCCATCATTTCGTGGTGAAGGAGCCGTTCTACATTCGTCAATTGACGGTACCTGTGGCCCACAAGGTGATGCGTGAGATGGGCGTGCGCTTCAATGATTTCGGCACTTTTGGCCGGGCGAACCGATTCGTGCGCCAGGAGAGCGTCGTCAGGGAGGGTGGGGATACTGTCCGGGCGTGAGGCGGCCCGTGCGAAGAACCTGTGGCGAGGGAGCTTGCTCCCGCTGGGCTGCGCAGCAGTCCCAAAAAACAGGGCCGCTACGCGCCCCAGCGGGAGCAAGCTCCCTCGCCACAGGAATGGGTATGACTAGAACTGATAGCTCACGGTCGCCGCCACATTGCGCTCTTCGCCCATATAGCAATAACTCAAGCTGGCGCACGAGGCGATGTAGCTTTCGTTCGTCAGGTTGTTCGCGTTCAGGCGAACGTCGACGCCTTTCAAGCCGACCTTGCCCAGGTCATACCCCACCGAGGCATCGAACAGTGTGTAGGACGGCACCTTCATGGTGTTCTCCGCGTCCGCCCAGCTATAGCCGACGTAACGCACGCCGCCGCCCAGGCGCAGACCATCGAGCGCGCCGCTGTCGAACTTGTAGTCGGCCCAGACCGAGGCCATGTGACGCGGCGCCTGGGTCGGTGAGTTGCCCTTGTTTTCAATGATATCGGTGGTGGTGCTCAGGGTGCTGATCATCGATTTCGAATACTCGATATCGGTGAAGGTGTAGCTGCCCAGTAATTTCAACTGTTCGGTCAGTTGCAGGTGCGCCTCCAGTTCCAGGCCTTGGGAGCGCACGGCCCCGACGGCGCGGTAGAAGTTTTCCTGGGGCAGCTTGGTCGCCAGGTTCTCCTGGTCGATGCGGAACAGCGAGGCCGTGTACAGGTCGTCGGTGCCCGGTGGCTGGTACTTCAGGCCCAGTTCCCACTGCTTGCCGTCGGTGGGTGCCAGCGGGTTGCCGGCGGCGTCGGCGTAGGAGTTGGGGTTGAACGACTCGGAGTAGCTGATGTACGGCGCCAGGCCGTTGTCGAACAGGTACAGGGCGCCGGCGCGACCGGTGAGCTTGGTGCGCTTGTCGCTGATCTCGGTGCCTTGCGGGCGACCGGCTTCGGCGATGCGGTTTTCGTCGGACGTTTCGACCCAGTCCTGCCGCAGGCCCAGAGAGAAGCGCCATTGGTCCATCTCGATCAGGTCTTGCAGGTAGACGCCGGTCTGCTCCAGGCGCCGCAGGTAGCTGGTGGGGCTGTAATAGGTGATGGCCGAGTTGCCGTAGACCGGGTCGAAGGCATTGATCGGCGCAAGGCTGCCACTGGTCCAATCGACCACCGTCTTACGCCGTTGATAGTCGGCGCCCATCAGCACGGTGTGCTTGGTCGCGCCGGTAAAGAACTCGGCTTGCAGCATGTTATCGACAATGAAGGCGTGGAGCTTTTCTTCGGCGCTGGTGTAATAGCGGTTCAGCTCATTGCTGGTGGGGGTGGTCCAATCGTAGGCATAGACCTGGTCGTTCTTGACCGCCGAATCCAGGTAGCGGAAGTTCTGTCGGGCTGTGAAGACATCGTTGAAGCGGTGTTCGAACTGGTAGCCGAACGACTGCTGGTCTCGTTCATACCCGTCGATGCCGGGCTCGCCTTCGAAGAAGTGTTCGGAAATGCGCCGGCCATTGCGCGAGTGCAACGTGCCGGCCGCCGGCATGCCACCGTGATAGCCGCCATCGGGGTCATGTTGCAGATAAGCCTGGAGCGTCAGCGAGGTGTCTTCGCTGAAGTCGATGTTCACCGTGGGCGCGAGGGCGAAGCGCTTTTCCTTGTTGTGGTCGAACTGGGTGTCCGAGGTGTCCGCCAGGCCGATCAAGCGATAGGTGATGCGTTTGTCATCATCCACCGGCCCTGTGAAGTCGAAACCCATGCCGCGCTGGCCTTGGGTGCCGACCGTGGCCTGGGTCTGGCGATAGGCCTCGTACAAGGGTTTTTTGCTGGTGAGCGCCACCAGGCCGCCCGGAGAACTGCGGCCATAGAGCACCGACGACGGACCCTTGAGGATATCGACCCGCTCCAGGAAGTACGGGTCGACCTGAATCGAGCTGTAGGTCCCGCTGTCCCCCATGGACTTGAGGCCGTCGAGGTAGATGTTGTCCACCGAGCCGTCGTTGAAGCCGCGCATCGCCACGTAGTCGTAGCGGTGGGTCGCGCCGTAGGGGTTGGTCAGTACACCAGGGGTATAGCGCATGGCCTGGGACACGGTTTGCGCGCCTTGGTCATCCATTTGCTCGCGGGTGACCACGGACACGCTTTGCGAGGTTTCCCGTAGCGCGGTGCTGGTTTTGGTGGCGACCTGGCTGTGGGTGGCGTTGTAGCCCTCCATGCTGCCCAGGGCGTTACCGAGTGCGAAACCCCGGATGTCGGTGGCCGCCAGCTCCAGGCTGTTGCTCGCGGGTGCGGTTTGCAGCACGTAACTGTTGCCGTCCTGGCTCACGGCTTCCAGTCCCGAGCCGCTGAGCAGGTGGCTCAGGGCCTGGTCGGGTGAATAATCGCCCTTGAGCCCCGGTGACTGGACACCGCTGGTTTGTTCCGGAGTGCTGGCCAGGGTGATGCCGGCCTGGCGGGCGAATTGATTGAGGACCTCGCTCAGCGGGCCGGCGGCGATGTTGTAGCTCTGACGGCTGGCCGTTACGCCATTGTCTGCGGCAATCACCCACGCCGGGATGGCGCCGACACCCAGCACGGTGGAGAACAGCGCCGCGTGGACCGCCTGGCGCAGCCGGCCCGGTTGCGCGGATGTGATGCGGGAATTGTTGTGAGGTAAGCGCTCAGTCATTGTAGGTTCCGTTGGAGTCGCTGAAGGCAGATAAGCGTTGCTTACTGTCCTAGCCGGACATCGGCCTGAAACCCGCCAAAAAAAATCACGCCAGGCGTTCCACCGTGACCCACCATCGGGTGCGATAGCGAATCCGCACCGCGAGCGTGCGAGGCAGGATGGCCAGCAATTTGTCGGTGTCCTCCAGGCGAAACACCCCCGACAAGCGCAGGTCGGCGATGGCTGCCGCGCATTTCAGATAACCCTGACGGTAGCGGCCTACCTCATTGAGGAAGTCCTGCAGACGCATGTTGCGGGTGACGATCAGCCCGTCCACCCAGGCGTCGGCATCCATGTCCAGGGAGGGCGACAGCGTCGCGGTCGACGAAGTGACCCGATAGCTTTGCCCCGCCGTCACCTGGATGGGCGCGCCGTTGCTGCCGGGATGGGAGCGGATCGCCACGCTGCCACTGGTAACGCTCAAGCGCGTGCAGTCGCTGTCCTGGCGCACGACAAAACGTCCTTCGAGCCCTTCGAACAGGCCATGTCGGCTTTGGACCCGCAGCGGGCGCCCCGGGTCGCGGTGGCAGGTGAGCATGATTTCACCCCGGACCAAGGTAATCAGACGCTGTTCGGCGCTGAAGTCCAGATCGGCGGCGCTGTGAGTATTGAGTTCAAGCCGCGTGCCATCCGGCAGTTGGAAGCCGCGTCGTTCACCCGTGGCAGTGGCGAAATCGGCGTTCCACGTTTGCCAGCCCAGATCTTTGCCCAGCCAGGCGGCACCGCCCATCAAAACAACGCCCGACAAGAGTTTCAGGGCCTGGCGACGACCGAGGCGCTGGGCACTGTTTTCCAAGGTGTCGAGGGCGATGTGGGCACCGGGCACGGCCCGCAGGTTCGCACTCAGTTCGCTGTGCAGCGATTGCACTCGCTGCCAGGCCAGTTCGTGCTCAGGGTGCGCCGCGCGCCATAGGTCGCACTGTCGCCGCAGCGTCGGGGCGCTGGCATGATTGCGCAAGCGCAGCAACCAGTGGATCGCTTGCCTGACCACCTGCTGCGACGGGCGACTGGGATGGGCCTGAGGGTTTTCCAACGGCTCAGCTTTCATAGCGCAGCACATAACAGTGGTACAGCGCATCGGCGACATAGCGTTCCACCGACCGCAACGAGATGCCCATCTGTTCGGCAATCTGTTTATAGGTCAGTCCTTCGCACTGGGCCAGCAGGAAGGCTTTGCGTACTTTCGGCTTGAGGCCTTCGAGCATCCGCGCAATGGCTTCGAGCAATTCCAGAATCAGGGCCTGTGCTTCCGCCCCTGGGGTTTCGGCCTCCGGGAGATGAGCGATGGTTTCCAGATAAGCGCGTTCGATTTCTTCGCGCCGCCAGTGATCGATCACCAGGCCTTGGGCGATGGTCCGCAGAAAAGCCCGTGGGGCCTTGAGCTCCAGGCGTTCGCTGCGCTGCAGCAATCGGACAAAGGTGTCCTGCGCGAGGTCTGCGGCATCGGCGGCATTGCCCAATCGGGTGCGCAGCCAGGTGTTGAGCCAGCCGTGGTGATTGCTGTAGAGCGTCTGTACTGCTAGCTGGGGAGATGACATGAACACGACGGCCTGGGTATCACAAATGATAATAGGTCGCATTGTCATCATGCCCCGGTGAATTTGCAACCACCGTCGGACTGCCGTGTCCTCTTGTCGCCTGTTTCTTTTAACGACTAATTTTTTTCAGTGGCTTGCCGACAGCTTGGTGAGCGTGCACCAAAGTGGAGCGAGGTCAAAAGCCCCGTCTACGCTTTACCTGCAACCGCAACCGGAATGCACCCCCACTCCTGCATAAGAAGCCCCATCGATGAATCTGAAGTTCAGTCACAAAATCCTCCTGGCCGCCTCTGGTGTCGTGGTCCTGGCGTTTGCCCTGTTCACGCTCTACAACGACTATTTGCAGCGCAGCACCATCGGCAGCAGCCTCGAATCTTCCATCGAGCAGTCCGGTGACCTGACAGCCAGCAGTATCCAGAACTGGATGAGTGGCCGCGTGCTGGTGCTGGAAAACCTTGGCCAGAACATCGCACACCAGGGCGCCAATGCGGATCTGGCGGGGCTGGTGGATCAGCCGGCGCTGACTTCTAACTTTCAATTCACCTATGTGGGCCAGGCCAACGGGACGTTCACCCAGCGCCCGGACGCCAAGATGCCTGACGGCTACGACCCGCGTCAGCGGCCCTGGTACAAACAGGCCGTGAGCATTGACAAGACTATGCTGACCCCGCCCTATTCGGCGGCCGTCGGCGGTCTGGTGGTGACCATTGCCTTGCCGGTCAAGAAGAACGGCGAACTGCTCGGTGTCGTGGGCGGTGACCTGAGCCTGGAAACCCTGGTGAAAATCATCAACTCGGTGGACTTCGGTGGGATTGGCCATGCGTTCCTGGTCAGCGGCGACGGTCAGGTGATCGTCAGCCCGGACAAAGACCAGGTGATGAAGAACCTCAAGGACATCTACCCCAACACGCCGGTGCGCATCGCCAAGGGCATCCAGGAAGTCGAGCTGAACGGGCAGGATCGGATCCTTTCGTTCACCCCGGTGACCGGCCTGCCGAACGCCGAATGGTATATCGGCCTGTCCATCGACAAGGCCAGGGCCTACGCGCCGCTGAGCCAGTTCCGTACGTCCGCGCTGATCGCGATGTTCATTGCGGTGGCTGCCATTGCATTGCTGTTGAGTATGCTGATTCAGGTGCTGATGCGTCCGCTGACCACCATGGGCCGCGCCATGCAGGACATCGCCCAGGGCGAAGGCGACCTGACCCGGCGCCTGGTGGTGCAGGGCAAGGACGAGTTCGCGGTGCTGGGCGGCTCGTTCAACCAGTTCGTGGAGCGGATCCACGCGTCGATTTGCGAAGTGTCTTCCGCCACCCGGCAGGTGCATGACCTGTCGCAGCGGGTGATGACCTCATCCAACGCTTCGCTGGTCGATTCGGATGAGCAGAGCGCGCGGACCAACAGCGTGGCGGCGGCCATCAACCAACTGGGCGCCGCGACCCAGGAAATCGCCCGCAATGCCGCCGACGCCTCGCAACACGCCAGTGGCGCCAGCGAGCAGGCCGATGACGGTCGTCAGGTGGTGGAGAAAACCATCCAGGCCATGACCGAGCTGTCGCAGAAGATCAGCCTGTCGTGCACCCAGATCGAAACCCTGAACGCCAGCACCGACAACATCGGGCATATCCTGGACGTGATCAAGGGCATCTCCCAGCAGACCAATTTGCTGGCCCTCAACGCGGCGATCGAAGCGGCCCGCGCCGGTGAGGCCGGGCGTGGTTTTGCGGTGGTGGCCGACGAAGTGCGCAACCTGGCGCATCGTACCCAGGAGTCGGCGGAAGAAATCCACAAGATGATCACCTCGCTGCAGGTCGGTTCGCGCGAGGCGGTGACCACCATGAACGCCAGCCAGGTTTCCAGCGAAGAAAGCGTGGAAGTGGCGAACCAGGCCGGCCTGCGGCTGGTCAGCGTGACCCAGCGCATCGGCGAGATCGACGGCATGAACCAGTCCGTGGCGGCGGCGACCGAAGAACAGACCGCCGTGGTGGAAACCCTCAACATGGACGTCAGCCACATCAACCTGCTGAACCAGCAAAGCGTCGCCAACCTCAATGAAACCTTGAAGGATTGCGACGCCCTGTCACAACAGGCCAAACGGCTGAAGCAGTTGGTGGATAGCTTCAAGATCTGAACCTCACGAAAGCGGTCAGCCAGCCAGCATCACTGCAAGCTGAACGACCGCTTTCGCGAGCAAGCCCGCTCCCACAGGGGACTGGTGGTGCTCCCGGATCTCGAGTCCAACCTGGAACCCATTGTGGGAGCGGGCTTGCTCGCGAAGGCGTCCGTCCAGCCACCATCACCATCAACTGACCCACCGCCATCGCGAGCAGGCTCGCTCCCACAGGGGACTGGTGGTGAATCCGGATCTCGAGTCCACCGGTGAACTTTTCGTGGGAGCGAGCCTGCTCGCGATGGCGTCAGTCCAGCCACCATCACCGTCAACTGACCCACCGCCATCGCGAGCAAGCCCGCTCCCACAGGGGACTGGTGGTGCTGCCGGATCTCGAGTCCAACCTGGAACCCATTGTGGGATGGTCAGGTGAACATCGCCTGTACGTTCCCCATCGCCTCGTCGGCGAAGCCTTGCAGGAAGTCTCTGAAGCCCGACGGGGTGTGGGCGTCGGTGTGGTCGGCGATGATGGTCCAGGTGGCGCGGCAGCGGTTGGCGGCCAGGGGTTCGACGCGCATGGCCGCCCACAAGTTGTCGATGCCCAGGGTGTTATAGATCAGGGTCCAGGTCATGTGCATGGCCTGGTCGTCACGGCTGTTGAGCTGTTCCACCACCAAGTTTTGTCCATCGGCGAAGAATTTCTTGCGCAGCGACCGCACGCCCTCTCCGGTCATTTCGATGCGCTCAAGGGCCGGGATGAAGCGGTTGAATCCGCCAAAGTCGCCCACCAGTTCCCAGGCACGAGCAGCATCGGTCGATATTTCCACCGAGGTTTCGACCTGGCAGGCGTGGGGGTTCTTGATCAGGGTATCGGGTTGAAAGGTACTCATGGTCTTGCTCCTTGCTTTGCGGTTGAGGTGCTTCAAATGAAGTCGATGGCTTTGAGGTAGTCGGCGCCGCGACGCAGCAGGGCCGGGGATTTTTCCGGGTAGCGGGCACCCATCTGCCGGACCCCGGTGCGGGCGTTGTCGTGGCGGATCAGCGAGATATCGCCGATGTCCTCCTCGAACCCGTTGAGGTAAAACCCCAGCACGCCAAACAGCGCGTTGTCGGCATCGACCCGGCCCAACTGCCGTTGCCAGTCGGCGACGCTCACCAGGGAAAACTCCCGGCCGCTTTCACGGAACGACGCGACATAGGCGTCCCAACTCAAGGGTTCGGGGTTGTGCAGGTTGAACACCGCCTGTGTCGGCTGGTAGCGGCTGGCATGGAAGGCAATGAAACGGGCGAGGAAATCCACCGGCATCAGGTCGAAATTGAGCGACAGGTCCGGCACCTGGCCGAGCTGGATCGAGCCCTTGAGCATCAGCATCAAACGGTTCTTGTGGGGCTGGCAGACCCCGGTCAGGCTGTTGAAACTGATGTTGCCCGGGCGGAACAGGTTGACCCACACCCCACGTTCCCGTGCCCGCTGCAGGATCCGCTCGCCCACCCATTTGGACAGGTTGTAGCCGTTCTTGATGTAGATCGGCGGCGTTGGCGCGGCGGGTTGTTCCAGCACCTGCCCATTGGCATCCAGGGCACTGGACGCCGACAACGTGGAGACGAAGTTGAAGATTTTCTTGGTGCGCCCTTCACACAAACGCAGGCATTCGAAGATCGGCTCCACGTTATCCCGCGCCAGGGACTCGTAGTCGAGCACGTGGTTGACGTGGGCGGCGTTGTGCACCAGTGCGCCGAAGGTACTGTCGATGCGGACGTAGATCTCGTCCGGCAAACCCAGTTGAGGCTGGGTGATATCGGCGGCATAGACGCTGACCCGATTCAGGTCCAGGTGAGTCAGGCGGTTGTCCTGCAGGGCCTGGGAAAACCGCTCTGCCGCGCTTTGCCCGCCGGATGCGCGTACCAGGCATGCGACTTCGGTGGCCCCCCAGGCCAGCAGCGCTTCGACGATGTGCACCCCGAGAAAACTGTTCGCACCGGTCACCACCACTTTGTGCACATCGCCGCACTGGCTGATGGGCAGCGGCTCGATATTGAGCGGCGCCTGCGCATCGATAAAGGCTTGGGGGCTCAACACCGGGGCATTGTCTTGCTCCGGGCCGTCGAGCAACTTCGCCAGGGTCAGCAACGTGGGTGCCTCGATGAAGCGATTGATCGACAGGCTGCGCCCGAAGCTCTGGCGCAGGCTCAGCAGCAGTTGCGACAGCAGGATCGAATGCCCACCGAGATTGAAAAAACTTTCGTCGGTGGCGATGTCTTCCGGCGGCAACTCCAGCAGCTCCGCCCAGAGGCTTTGCAGTTGGGTTTCCAGCGGGGTTTGCGGCTGGCGTCGCTGGCTGGCGCTGTGCATCTGCACCGCAGTCGCCAGCAAAGCCCGGCGATCGACTTTGCCATTGCTGGTGTAAGGCAGGCTGGGCAACTCGACGTAGGCCGCGGGGTGCATGTAGCTGGGCAGGGTCTTCTGCACGTGCTCGCGCAGGGCCTGAAGGGCAGCCTGTTGCTGCGGATGAACCAGGAACGCCAGGATCCGCCGGCGTTCGTCCACACCCACCGCCACCTGGCGAAACAATTGGCTTTCGCGCAGGCAATGCTCGATCTCTTCGGGCTCGACCCGGAAACCACGGATCTTCACCTGGTTGTCGCGCCGCCCGCTCAGCTCGATGCCGTTATCCGTCCACTGGCCGATGTCGCCGGTGCGATAGACCCGCAACGCCTGCCCGTCGGGTAGCGTCAGGTCGAGGTAGCGGCGGGCGCTGAGCAACGGGTCGTTCAGATAACCCAGGCCAACACCCGGCCCAGCGATGTACAACTCGCCGGGTATGCCCTGGGGCACCGGTTGCAGTTGTTCGTCGAGGATGAGCACCCGGCAATTGGCAATGGGCACGCCGAGGTTGCGGTTGTTGTCGCCGACGCCGAACTGCCGGGTGGTCGCCAGCACTGTGGTTTCGGTCGGGCCGTAGATGTTGTGGAACTGGCACTGTGGCGCGAGCCGCTCGATCACGAATGGCTCGCAGACATCGCCGCCGGTGATCAGGTGCGTCAGGCCCAGCGGTTTTTTCAGCGGCATGACGCTCAGCAGCGCCGGCGGCAGAAAGGCGTGGGTGATCTGCTGCTGGTGAATCAGCGCGACCAATTGCTGTGGATCGCGGCGCTGGTCTTCATCGGGCGCCACCAGCAGGGCGCCGTGGATGAAGGTCGGCAGGATATCCAGCAGCGACGCGTCAAAGTTGATGGTGGAAAACTGCAGTGCCCGGCTGTCGCGCCGCAAGCCGACGTAGTCGCCGTACCAGGCGCAGAAATGACTCAGGTTGCGATGGCTGAGCAGCACGCCTTTGGGCTGGCCGGTAGTGCCGGAGGTGTAGATCGCCACCGCCGGCTCGTCGATCTCCACGGTGCGGCGGATCAACGAGGCCGGAATATCCGGTGTGGTTGCAGGCAGTCGACGCACATCCAGGGTCGGCAGCGAAAGAGTGCCCAAGTCGCTGGTGCCATCGTGCACCAACAGGCTGGCCTTGGCGTTCTCCAGGATAAAGCGCCGGCGTTGCGCCGGATGTTGCGGGTCCAGCGGCAGGTACACCGCCCCGCAACCCAGTACCGCCAGGATAGCCGCATACAACGGCGCGGATTTGGGCAGGCACACCGCAATCACCGGTCGAGAACTGGGCCTGTGGGAGTCGGGCTCGCCCGCGATGAACGATGACTCGGTCTGGTTGGGTAGCGCTGTGTCTGCATCGCGGGCGAGCCTTGCTCCCACCAGCGTCGCTTCCACTGAGCCGACGCGTTCCAGCTGCCCCAACACCGCTTGCTGCACCCTGAGCGCCAGGCGGCGCAGGGATTTGTAATCGACCAATTGCCCATCGACCCACAGGGCCGGGCGCTTCGCGTCATCGAGCATGCGCTGTTCGATGCTGTGCATCACCGGTACCTGGGCGGCGGCCAGCAGCCAGGGCACGGCTGGCCGATTGAGACGATGCTCGAACGCCAGCGGCTCCAGCGCATCGAGCGCCAGCAACGGGGTATCGACAGGCTCGGCTTGCATCGCAAGCGCTTGATCGAAGCAGCTATCGTCCCGTGACAACTGGCTGACCAGCCGCGCGCCGCTCTCGACCACCGCGGCCACGACCCGCAGGCGCAACGACTGACCATTGCCGTCGTTTTGGGTGGCGATGAGCTCTTGGGCCAGCAGGTGCTGTGCGGCGTTGCGCAAAATCACTATCGGTTGTGGCAAACGCTCGCCAGGCACGCTGCGCAGTGCCACGCGTATCTCAAGGCGGGAACGGGCTTCAATGGCGCAGGCAACCGTGCCGTCATCGATCACCAGGTCGACGGCCGGGTTGATCGGCGATTGGAGGCCCACGACAACGTGGCCATGCAGTTCAAGCTCCCGGGCCAGTTCGGCGATCGCCTGGCTGGTGCCAGGCACTGCAATTTCGAGGCGTCTCATTGAAAGCTCCTCATGGGGTCAGGTAGTCGGCGAGGGCGTCGCGTACGCAAGGGGAGGCGAGCATTGAGCTGCCGCGGAAGAAACGCATGATGTTGCCCACCAGGGGATGGAAGCGATTGATCGGGTAGGCCAGCGCACTGGCGTCTTCACGCAGCGCCTGGCGCACCGATTCGTCGACCGGCAGGTGGGCGATCAACTCGAAGTCGAACGCCTGTTGCAGATCGCTCGCCAGGTATTGGGCGATGAATCCGGGCATCAAGCGCGCAATCGCCTCACGATCCGCTTCGGGCGCGCTGCGCCAGTACATCTGCACCAGCCGCGTCCAGAATCCGGAGTGCCGCCCTTCGTCGAGCAGATGGTCGGCCATCAGGCCCTTGATCGACGCCTTGACCGAGTCGTCCCGAGCGAAGGCCGCCACTTCGTTGGTCACGGTGTTCTCGGCGATGGCGATGCAGATCAGCTCCACCGCACTGAGCAAATGCTCTGGCGTGCGTGCCAGGGTCGCCGGTATCGCCCGGCTGAGTTCGATCTGTTGCGGCAACGGGATTGGCTCGACGCCGGTCATGTCGATGGTCTGCTGCATGAAATCCATCGCCACCAGCGCGTGATAATCCTCGTCCACCACCACCGTCATTGCGTCGTAGCGGCAGGCGAACGGGAACTCGATGCCGAAGCGGTTCTTGGCGATGCGGCGGGCGGTGTGGTCCACCAGTTCGGTCTCGAAAATCACCACGTCGTTGATGAACTTGTAGAGGCTTTGCACCAGGGCAAAATCGCGCAGCTGCGGGCAGTGCGTGAGGAACGTCTGGCTGTGCACCATGGGCTGGCGGCTCATGGGGAAGATCAGCTTGTCGTCATCCTCGACCCGGCGCCGTGGCCGGGTGCGGATGGTGGCGCGGCTTTCCCATGTGTCGGCGAAAGACTGGTAGGGGATGGCGTTCATGGCATCACCTGCGCGACGGGTTGAGTCATGCTCTGACGCAGGCCATCCCACAGCGCTGCGCGGCTGTGCACGGCAGCGAGGGCCGCAGCGAGTACTTCGGCTTCGCGCTGCGGGTCGCCATCGATCAGCCGGGCCAGCAGTTTCTCCGCCGCCGGGCCGTGGTCTTCGGAATCGACCTCGATGTGCCGCTGCAGGTAGTAGCGAAAGGTCGGCGCCTGGTCCAGGCCAATGCCCCAGGCGTCCAGCATGCGCTGGAACATCTGCGGGATGACGCTCTCGCGACCGTGCACGAATGCGGCGGCGACGCTGTGGGCCGGTGCGTGCAGGGCGGTGTGCAGGGTCTGGCGAACGAAGCGCGCCGCGGCTGGCTCGACCTCGACACTGTCCAGCGCGGTCTCGGGGCTGACGCCCTCTTGCTGTAAGGTGATGAACTGCTCGATGGCACGGGTGTCCGCACCCACCTCGCGCATCGCGTCCAGGTACAGTTCGAAGTGGCTGCAATAGCCTGCGCCGGGACGATCATCGGACTCTTCGCCGAGCACGATTTCATTGATCAGGCGTGCCGCATGCGGGTCGGCTGGCGGCAGCCAGGGCAGGTGCACACAGGTGAGTTCGCGTTGCAGGCGCTTGGTCAGGGACATGAAGTCCCATACGGCAAACACGTGGCTTTCCATGAAACGGCGTAACAGATCAATTGATGTTATTTCGGAAAAAACCGGGTGTTGGCCTAGTTCGTGTTTTTTCAAAAATAGTTGTTCTTTGGTTGGCTGCATTGGAACGTCCTCATCAATGATTTTTTGTTCGGAAAGTTGCCCGTTCTTGATCGGGGCGAACGGGCGCCTGAACCGAAGTCCATAAATTTTCCAGAATGAATCAGCTGTTCGCTTGGGTAGCGGGTGTCGGTCTGTAGCGCTTGGATACAGGGCTTCATCGGCGGCGAGTGCGCTCGATAACAATTCGACGCATAAAAAACTAATACACAAAACAAGTAGGCGGCAAGTGGATTTTTAATTATTTAAATCGCAACTTTTATTAGGTGCGAAGTTGCTTATTAAAACTTGTCTGATAAGTTTTATTCGGGCGAAGAAGCTCCTTCCGATTTATAAGTATCAGAATCGAACAGTACGAGTGAATGCCTCACTCGGAGCACTTCAAGGGACTGGGGAATCAGGACATTTATGTTTTAGGGGAGACGTCGGTCGGACCTCCGAACATCCCGCCGGTTGGACGACGCTCCTTGCGTGTTGGCTTCGATTCGCCTGGTAGCTTCCAGGCGCTGACTTCTTCAGGTCTGTTTTTTTATCGACAAACGCAAGAGTGAGCCCAAATCGATGGCAGTGCCATGGACCTGAGTGAACGCCGAATCGCGGTCACGGCCGGGCCGCGCCAGGGAGGCGAGAAAGGGCTGGGAAGGATGTGTAAGAAGTTTTTACGCCGACCGGATCGTCGGCGTGCGCTCAACGATTCGATTGCTGTTCCAGATACCGGCGCATGGTGACCGAGGCTTTTTCCAGATGCAGTTCCAACAAGCCAACGGCCTTGTCGATGTCTTTGTCCGCAGTAGCCTGGAGCAGGGCGCGATGATCGTCTTGACTCAACTTGCCCAGGCCCATGGAGGACAGGTGAAAGCGCAGGAAACGCTCTTCTTCGTTGAGTTCGCGTTCGATCAGGTCCAGCAGCTTGCTATTGGGTGCTCTGTGATAAAGCGACATATGGAACAGCCGGTTGAGCTTGCCAATTTCGGCGTGTTCGGTTTGCGCTTCCAGTTGTTCGATGTAGCGGGCGGCCTGCGTCAGGTCATCGGCATCGAGCAGCGGGATCGACAAGCGCAGGGCGAAGGATTCCAGGACCGTTCGTAGCTGGTACGTTTCCACGGCATTGTTGGTGATCAGCGGAGCGACCACGGCACCCTTGTGCTGGACCACGTTTAACAATGACTGGGCCTCGAGCTGGCGCAATGCCTCGCGCACCGGCATGCGGCTCACCCCGAACAGGTCGGCCAGTTCCTGCTGGCGCAGGGCAGTACCGCTAGGCAGGCGTCCATCGAGGATGGCCTCGCGCAGCGCCCCTTCAATGATCGAACGTGCTTGATCGGCCGCAATGGGCCCATCGACCTGGATAGTGCTGAGCGGCTTAGGCTTCTGTGTCACGACAACGCACCTTGGCTGAACATCCTGGATTGGATCCATGCCAACATTAGTGACAGATGACCCGGTCGTCAAAATCTCGCGGGTCCGGTTCCTGAACTAGAGTTTAGCGTGCCTTCGGTGATTGCACCTTGCCATTGTCTTTTCCCGGGCCAGGCTTCACCATCCAACGAATTTCCAACGGCCCCTTTTGGACGTACTTCCCTTGGCTGCACCTTACCCTGTCTTCAGGTCCTTGCGTTGGCTGTGTTCAGCATTATTGCTGGCCGGACTCATGCTGGGCGGGTTGCGGGCGGACTGGGATTTCGGGCAGATCAGCCGGCGGGCGCAAGCCTTGTACGGGCCGCTGGGCGAAGGGCAGCAACGGATCGACGCCTGGCAACAGCTGTTGGCGACTCGCAAACAGCTCCCGGAACTGGAGCAGCTCAAGGTGGTGAACCTGTTCTTCAACAAGCAGGTGCGCTACGTGGAAGACATCGACCTGTGGCATGAGGTCGATTACTGGGAAACCCCGATCCAGGCCTTGTGGAAGGGCGCCGGGGATTGCGAAGACTACGCCATCGCCAAGTACTTCAGCCTGCGCCATCTCGGGGTGTCCAGTGACAAGCTGCGCATTACCTACGTCAAGGCGTTGCGACAGAACCGGGCGCATATGGTGCTCACTTACTATGCCACGCCCGAGGCGATGCCCCTGGTACTCGACAGCCTGATCGACGGCATCCTGCCGGCCAGCCAGCGGACCGACCTGCTGCCGGTCTACTCTTTCAATGCCGAAGGGCTGTGGCTTCCGGGCGCCAAGGGCAACAAGAAAGTCGGTGATACCAAGCGCCTGTCCCGGTGGCAGGATGTGTTGAAAAAAATGCAGGCCGAAGGTTTTCCGGTCGAGACGACTAACTAGGAGCACGCGCTCAGATGTCCTTGTTCAAACAGTTGTTGATCGCTATCTGTCTGTTCCTGGTGGTTGCCTTCAGCGGCAGCTTCATGGTCAGCCTGGAGAGCTCGCGGGCCCAGTACGTCAATCAGTTGCGCTCCCACGCCCAGGACGCGGCCACAGCGCTGGCGCTGTCGCTGACGCCGAACATCGACGACCCGGCGATGGTCGAGCTGATGGTCAGTTCGATTTTCGACAGCGGCTACTACGCGAGCATCCGCGTGGTCGATGTGGCGACCGACAAGACCCTGGTCGAGCGCACCGGCACCCCGGACGCCGGTAGCGTGCCGCAGTGGTTTGTCTCGCTCATCGGCCTGGAGCCGGCCGGTGGCGATGCGATCGTCAGCCGTGGCTGGGAGCAGGCGGCGCGGGTCGAGGTGGTCAGCCATCCGATGTTCGCCCTCGCCAAACTGTGGCAGAGCGCGCTGGGCAGCCTGGGCTGGCTGTTGCTGTGCGGCGCTGCGAGCGCGGTACTCGGGGCCCTGCTGCTGCGTCGCCAGCTCAAGCCGCTGGATTACATGGTGCATCAATCCCACGCCATTGCCCGGCGCGAATTCCTGAGCCTGCCGGAGCTGCCGCGTACCCCGGAGCTGCGCCGCGTGGTGCAGGCCATGAACCAGATGGTCGAGAAGCTCAAGGCGTTGTTCCAGGAGCAGGCCGAGCGTAGCGAGAAACTGCGCGTGGAGTCCTATCAGGACAATCTCACGGGCCTGGCCAACCGGCGCTACTTCGAAATGCAGCTCAACGCCCGGGTGAGCAACCCGGAGCAGGCCAGCTCCGGTTACCTGCTGTTGTTGCGAGTCAAGGACCTGGCCGGGTTGAACCAGCGACTGGGTGGTCAGCGCACCGACCAGCTGCTCAAGGCGGTGGGCGAGCAATTGCTGCGTGAAAGCGCGCGTTACCCGGAAACGCAGAACCTGGTGACGCGCATCCGCGGTGGCGAATTTGCTGTGTTGGCTCCCGGCCTGGTGCGCGAGGAAGCGTTGCAATTGGCGCACAACCTTGAGGCCGCATTGGCAAGCCTGCATGCCACCGGCGCGACGGATGTCGCGTCCGTGGCGACCATCGGGCTGGCACCGTTCGTCCATGGCGACTCGCCCCAGGCGGTGTTGCAACTCGGCGACCAGGCCTTGGCCCAGGCCGAGAGCCAGGGTGAACCGGTCTGCCTGGATCACAGCGCGGTAACTGCCGTCGGCGACGATCACCATGCCTGGCACACCTTGCTTGACCAGGCCCTGGGCCACCAGCGTTTCGAACTGTATTTCCAGCCGGTGGTGGCGGCGAACGACACCCAGGTGGTGCTGCATTACAAGGTGCTGTCGCGGTTGCTGGACGAACAAGGCCAGACCATCCCCGCCGGGCGCTTCCTGCCCTGGCTTGAGCGTTTCGGCTGGACCGCGCGCCTGGACCGGCTGATGCTTGAACAAGTGCTCAGGCAAATGGCCGGGCACGATCAATCCCTGGCGCTGAACCTGTCTTCAGCGACCCTGGCCGATCCCCAGGCGCTCCTTAAAATCTTTGAAATCCTGCGCGCCCATTCCAACCTCGGGCCACGCTTGACCCTGGAGATCGGTGAAGAACAATTGCCGGAGCAAGCGGTGTTGGAACAATTGACCCGGCAACTGCGCGAGCTGGGCTTCTCTCTGAGCCTGCAGCGCTTTGGTGGGCGGTTCAGCATGATCGGCAACCTGTCTCGGCTGGGGTTGGCCTATCTGAAAATCGATGGCAGCTATATCCGGGCCATCGATCAGGAGAGCGACAAGCGTCTGTTCATCGAAGCCATCCAGCGTGCTGCCCATAGCATCGACCTGCCGTTGATTGCCGAGCGGGTGGAGACCGAGGGTGAGCTGGCGGTGATTCGGGAGATGGGGTTGTTTGGGGTGCAGGGGCAGTTGGTTGGGGAGCCTCGGCGCTGGGCTTAAGGCTTGGATGCTGGAGCGCTTCACCTGTGGGAGCAAAGCTTGCTCGCGAGACGGCCTGACAGCCGACTTGTTTTTGCGGCTGTACCTCGATCCATTGTGGGAGCGAGCTTGCTCGCGATGGCGGTCTGGCAGTCGGCCGGGATTTTTTTGTATATATCCATTGC
>NZ_JBKGGU010000030.1:0-56160 GCF_052042015.1 Pseudomonas sp. SMV71
ATGCCGGGATGCCCACTACGCAATGCCTGCGTTCGGCCTTCGTGGTTAACGGGGCCCGAAGATCAAAAGCCAAAGCAAAAGCGAGGCGGCCTACGGCCGACCTGACTTTCCGGTTGTGCCTGGAGCCATCTGTGGGAGCAAAGCTTGCTCGCGAAGGCGTCAGCCCAGACACCCCCAAACCCGTGGCGAGGGAGCTTGCTCCCGCTCGGCTGCGCAGCAGTCGCAAAACCGGCTCATGCGGTCTGCCTGGAAAATGCAGGGGCCTGCTTCAGGCCAGCGGGAGCAAGCTCCCTCGCCACATCGGGGTTGTTTCGGGTCGAAATCAGCGAGCAACCACAGGGGACCTGTTGGCAAATGGAAAATGGTGCCCTGGCTCAAACCTGTAGGAGCCTGCTCGCGATAGCAATCGATCAGCCAATACCCGCCTCAGGCCTTACCCCGGCCATGCAGCAACGCCAACGCCTCCTCAGCCAACCGCCGAGTCAGTTCAGCGCTTGGCAACTCGCGGCCCATGGGAAACGCCTGGCCCGCCCAAAGGTTGCTGAAATCCTCTTCGTCCTTGGCCCGTAGCGGCATCAAGGCGCCCCCGGCCAGGGGAAAAGCCGGCGCCAGCGGGCTCATCGGCCCGACTTCACGCATTACCCGGTTGACGATGCCTCGGGCTGGGCGGCCGGTGAACAGGTTGGTGACGGCGGTCTGGCTTTCCCTGGCCGTGCGCAGTGCCCGGTGGTGCGAGGCGCTGATCTTGGCCTCCGGTGTGAACAGGTACGCACTGCCCAGTTGCACCGCTGACGCGCCAAGGGCGAAGGCGGCGACAATCCCGCGCGCATCGCCGATACCACCGGTGGCGATGACCGGCACTTTCACCGCGTCCACCACTTGAGGCAGCAAGGCAAACAGGCCGACCTGGGTATTGAGGTCGTCGCTGAGAAACATCCCGCGATGGCCGCCGGCTTCGTAGCCCATGGCGATGATCGCGTCACATCCGTGCTGCTCCAGCCAGATCGCTTCTTCGACGGTGGTCGCCGACGAGAGAATTTTCGCCCCGGTGGCTTTCACCCGGTCCAGCAGGGACCGCTCCGGCAGGCCGAAATGGAAGCTCACCACCTTGGGGCGCAATTCTTCCAGCACCCGGCAGGCCGCGTCATCGAATGGCGTGCGGTTGGACACCGGCGTTGGCGCTTCGAAATCCGCACCCAGTTCCTCATAGTAGGGCTTGAGCCGCTGCTTCCAGGCCTCGGCTTGCTGCTCGTCGAACACCGGCGGCTGGTGGCTGAAGAAGTTCACGTTGAACGGTCTGTCGGTCTGTTCGCCGATGGTCGTCAGCGCCTGGCGCAATTGCTCGACGTCGAGCATCGCCGCTGGCATCGAACCGAGCCCGCCGGCGTTGCAGGTCGCGACGACCATCGCCGGCCCGGTCACCCCAGCCAACGGTCCCTGGATTATCGGCAGCTCGATACCGAGCAGATCAAGGATGCGGGTGTCTGGCCACTGGCTCATGTGCGGGTCTCCGACGGCAGAAGGAAAGAAGCGTTTTTAGCAGGTGTAGGGCGGCGAGGGCCAGTCGAGTTTTTCAATCGGGCGCGAACCTATGATCCCGGCGGCGGGATCGCTAACATGGGCGCCTCACTGATCAAGGAGGCTGATTCATGGACGTAAAGCTCAAGACCGTCGAACCTTTCACCGTGGCCGGCTTGCAGGTGCGCACCCGCAACACCGACGAGCAGCAACCCGACACGGCGAAGATCGGCCCGATGTGGCAGCAGTTTTTCACCGAGGGCCTGTTCGACACGATCCCGGCCCGGCAGTCGGAGTCGTTCGTCTACGGGGTGTATTCCAATTACGAGTCCGACGCCACCGGCCATTTCGACGTGACCGCTGGCGTGCAGGTGGATGCGACGAGTGCCGGCTACCCCGCCGTAAACATTGAAGGCGGGGATTACCTGGTGTTCTCGGCCAAGGGCCCTATGCCTGACTGCGTGATCCAGACCTGGGGACTGATCTGGGCGTATTTTGCCGACAACCCGCAAACCCTGCGCCGTTTCACCACCGATTTCGAGGTCTACAACAGCCCCGATTCGGTGGCGATCTACATTGGCGTTCAGTCTCCCGACGAGCGTTCCAGCGCCAGCAGTTGACGCTTGCGCTCCACGCCCCAGCGATAGCCCGACAGGTTGCCGTCGCTGCGCACCACCCGGTGGCAGGGAATCGCCACCGCCAGGCTGTTGGCCCCGCAAGCCTGGGCCACGGCGCGCACCGCTTTGGGCAGGCCGATGCGCTGGGCGATCTCGGCGTAGCTGGCAGTGCTGCCCGGCGGGATCTCCCGCAAGGCCTGCCAGACGCGTTCCTGGAAGGCTGTACCGCGCACGTCCAGAGGCAGGTCCAGGCCCAGCGCCGGTGCCTCGATGAAGCCTACCACCTGAGCGATCAACTGCTCGAACTCGCGGTCGGCGCCGATCAGGTTGGCGCGGCGGAACTTGTCTTGCAGGTCTCGCACCAGTGCGTCCGGGTCGTCGCCCAGCAGAATCGCGCACACGCCGCGCTCGCTTTGCGCCACCAGAATCGCACCGAGAGAGCATTGGCCGACGGCAAAGCGGATGTCGGTGTTCTGTCCGGCGGCGCGGTAGTCGGTGGGTTTCATGCCGAGCACTTTGTCGGCAGCTTCATAGAAGCGGCTGTTGGAGTTGAAACCGGCGTCGTACAGCGCTTCGGTGATGGTGCCGCCATCGGCCAGGCGTTCGCGCAGCTTGCGTGAGCGGTGCGCGGCGGCATAAGCCTTGGGCGTCAGGCCGGTGACCGCCTTGAAGACCCGATGGAAATGAAACGGGCTCAAGCCCGCCGTGCGTGCCAGCTCGTTCAGGCCGGGGAGTTCTTCAGCCGCTTCGATCTGCCGACAGGCCGCCGCGACGCGGGCGGCTTGCTGGGTGGCGATCTGGGTCTGGTCCCGCGCCGGGCGTTTACTGGGGCGATACCCCGCCGCCTGGGCTTGTTCCGGGGTGTCGAAGAACTCGACGTTGCGCGGATTGGGCAGCCGCGACAGGCTGCTGGGGTGGCAATAGATACCGGTGGTCTTCACCCCGTAGACGAATTGCCCGTCGGCGCGCGGATCCCGGGCGAGTACGGCGGCCCAGCGCGGATCCAGTTCAGGGGCGAAATTGTTTGAAGTGTTGTTCATGGTCGTTATGTCCATTGGCCCGTTTTGCCTACAGTAGCGAGCCGGTGGGGCTGCGACACTCCGGGTCTTGCGGTCGAATTCTGCAACGTCAGCCGGCGGTACGAAACGTCAGGTTGATCCGCTGTGCGCCCAGGCGCGGGTGCTGTCCTGGCTTGAGCGGCAGCACGCCGTGGTAACGCAACCGGTCGACGCCGCCCCAGACTACGATGTCGCCATGGAACAGCGGGACGCGCAGGCTCTTGTCGCTGCGCTCGAACCCGCCGAACTGAAACACCGCCGGCAGGCCCAGGGACATCGAGACGATGGGTGCGCTGAAATCACGTTCGTCCTTGTCCTGGTGCAAGGACATCCGTGCGCCGGGCACGTAGCGGTTGATCAGGCAGGCATCGGGCTCGAAATGTTCGAACTGCGCCGTTGCGGCGGCGGCCTGGGCCAGCTCGCGAAACAGCGTCGGCATGGCCGGCCAGGGTCGGCCCGTCTGCGGGTCCTTGCGAGTGTAGCGGTAACCACTGCGGTCGGTGGTCCAGCCCAGCGCCCCGCAGCTGGTCAGGGCTACCGACATAGTGAAGCCGCCGGGTGTGACCATCTGCCGGAACGGTGCCGCCTGCAACACCGCCTCCAGCTCCGGCAGCAAACGGTCCAGCCAGGGCAGGGCGAAGCCGCGCAACACGAACGATTGCTGGCCGATGCGTTCGGCCTGGCCGAGCGTAGTGGGCGCCTGATCGGCGAACAGGTCCGGGGTGATGGGCGTGTCATCACTGCGCATCATGAAAAATGATTCCTAAAGTGTGCCGTCTGCCGCTGTGCACGCGGCTGACGCCATGGCGCATGTTCACTCGATAATAACCGCGAACACCTTTGACGGGCCGTTGGTGCACGGCAAATACCAGCGCATCGCCTTGTTTCAGATCGATGACCTGCGGTCGCGACTGCATGCGTGGACGTTGTTCGGTGAGGACGAATTCTCCCCCGGTAAAGTCCCGGCTTGGTTCTGACAGCAGGATCGCGACCTGCAACGGGAACACTTGCTCGCCATACAGATCCTGGTGCAAACAGTTGTAGTCCTGCGGGCCGTATTGCAGCAACAACGGGGTTGGCCGCGTTTGCCCGGCGGCATGGCAACGCTGGATAAAGTCGGCATGTTCGTCGGGGTACCTTCCTTCGATGCCCATGCATTCATTCCAGCGGTTCGCCAGTGGCACCAAATGTGGATACAGCGACTGACGCAGTTGCTGGACGATATCAGGCAGTGGATAGCGAAAGTACTGGTACTCGCCACGGCCGAACCCGTGACGGGCCATGATCACCCGGGAACGAAAGTTATCCGGCTCGGCGTACAGGCAGGTGAGCGTTTGGCATTGGCTGGCCGACAGCAGGTTGCGGATGATTGCACTGCCGTCCTGGTGGAGGGATTGCTCGAGGTGCGGCCAGTCCAGAGGGTGGATGCAGTGGGTCAATGTGGGCGAGGACATGAAGGCAATCCTTGGTGGAAAGGATCGGTCAGTCTGGCAAACGCTTGGACGGTGGCCACTCCGGATCTTGCGGTGCAATAGCACCCACCAGCGCTGGCACGACGCACCCCCTGTGGCGAGGGAGCTTGCTCCCGCTCGGCTGCGCAGCAGTCGTAAACCTGCCGACGCGCTCTAGCTGGAAAAACTTCGTCGACCTTATCGGGGCGGCTTCGCCCGAGGCGTCGGACCGTCCCAGCGGGGAGCAAGCTCCCTCGCCACAGGGAGCGGATTGTGCAACTACAACGGCTTGCTGACCCTGACCTCGCTGATCACATCACCGGTCTGGCCATGCATTGCCTCCAGCACTGCCCGGGCTTCTTCCTTGCTGCCGGTTTTCAACTGCGCGAATTCGAAGCGGCGTTCGTCGTTGAGCTTGTACTTGATGACGTATTTGGTCGTCTGGTCCACGGTTCGGCCTGTCTGGGTGGGTGGCTGATCTCAGCTCAGCTTCGAGCTGGAGCGCCGGATGATCTTGATCTTGTGGGTCAGGGTCGGCTTACGGGTGACGCTGATCGCACGGCGGCTGACGGTGTCGATGGTGATGTTCCAGAAGCCGGTGCTCGGTGCGGTGATCCTGGCCGGGAACGTGTCGAACGCGCCGCCGTGGTAAGTATGCCGGCCGCCATTCTTGAAGCTGCGGAAGTTGGCGTCGTTCATCAGGCGAATGTTGCACATTTGCGAGCATTCGATGACGACGATGTCGTCTTCGTTCAAGTGCTCGCGCTGATGGATGAATTTCATGGGCGCCTCCAGAAGGGCTTTTTCTACAAAATCAAACGATAGCAAGGACAACGGCGTGCAGTTTATCAGCACCGGGGAGTAATATCCGACCCGCCGCCGCGAGGGCAGAAAATAAAGAGGGCACGCGCCGGAGAAAAACCGCGTTTGCACTGTCGGAGGGTCTTTACCGGAGGAATCATATGAAGCGTAGCGTGTGGATGTTGGCATTGGCCTTGGGTGGATGTGCATCAGTATCGGACATCAACCAGACGCCGCCCACCATGAGCTTCATCTCCGGCAAGAAACCCCACGAGTACGCCAAGTGTGTCGCCGACAGACTGGCCGACAGTCGCGGTTCGTTGCAAATGGAGCCGCACAAGAACGGTGTCCGGGTGATCGTCCCAGGCAGGTTGTCCTCAATGCCGGCGGCGGTGTTCGACATCGAAGAGCGCTCCAGTGGCAGCAGCGTCAAGCTGCACGAAAGCCTGTCCAATGTCCCTGTACGCCCAGGCGATGTGCAGGAGGCGGCCAACGCCTGCATCTCCGGTTGAGCGCGACCCTGACCCTGACGAGCCGGCCGGGCATCGGATAAACTGTCGGTCTCGATAAAAAAATGCCGCCACGGTCTACGTTGGCGGCATTGTCATTTCCGGAGTCAGTCGATGAAACGCGAGCAGGTGCGTGAGCGCCATGCGCAAGGGCTTATCTGCGCTACCCATGTGATCCAGAATCCGGCGAGCCCCGGTGAATGGATCGTGTTTTTCAAGAAAAGCGCCGGGCGCAGCTTTTTCCTGGTGGATGACCAGGACGAAGTCGAATCCTTCAACTGTCTCGACGACCTGATCGAGACCGTCCGCGGGCTGGGTATCAAGTTCGCCGAGATCCACATCTGAGCTCACGCGCCTACTTGCACACCACCACGACGCTGCGGGTCGTGTAGTTGCCCACGTCGACCCCCAGGGTCTTGTCGCTGTCCTTGGCCTGGGGCGTGCCCTCGGTGCCGACGATACGATAGCCGGTGCCGGCGCAGGACGCATCGGCCTTCTCGTAGCAAGTGGCCCAGGAATTGGCCTCGCCCGAGCAGTCGATCTCCAGGCCTTGCTCGCCGTTGTCCAGGTAGGTTTTTTCCGCCGAGGCACAGCCCGCCAGGGCCAGGACTGTAAACAGTGCCAGAAGTGTTTTCATGGGGTCGTCATCAAAAAGGGAGGGGCAGGGGCGAGGGTATAGCGAACGGCCATTCCGGTACAGCTAAAACAAGCCTCGCTCAACGCACATCGGGCATCGACCGCAGGCTTGCCAGTCTACTTCTTGCGGCGGGGACTGCGTGGAGCGGTCTCGCGCTCCCTGGCCGGGGCAGAACGGTCGTCCTGGAACACCGCTGCCACTTCCACCGCCATGGCCTTGCTGGGCAAGGGGCCAGCGACCTGCTCGCCGTGGTAGTTGATAATCCACCACTGGCCATCCTTGTCCTGGCTGACCGAATAACCGTTTGCGTTTCTTGTTGCCGACATCTAGCTGCCTCGTTGGCGGGATCAGGGGCGCCATGATACGCCAAATGCTCGCAAACAGTGCCCATGAGCGTACAGTGAGACCGTTGCGCCATCGAACCGAAAGCCGATTGAACTATCTGGCAGTTTTTATTTCTCTATGATGGCATCGGTTGGCCAGTGCGGGCATTGTAAGGTGCCCGCCGCCTGATTAGACTGCGCCGAAACTCGTACATACCGCCTTTTCAAGGACTTATATGATCAAGAAATGCTTGTTCCCAGCAGCCGGTTACGGTACTCGCTTCCTGCCAGCGACTAAAGCCATGCCCAAAGAAATGCTGCCGGTGGTGAACAAGCCACTGATCCAGTACGGCGTCGAAGAAGCCCTCGATGCGGGCCTGAACGAAATTTCCATCGTGACCGGCCGTGGCAAGCGTGCCCTGGAAGACCATTTCGACATCAGCTACGAGCTGGAAAACCAGATCAAGGGCACCGACAAGGAAAAATACCTGGTCGGCATCCGTAAACTGCTGGACGAGTGCTCGTTCTCCTACACCCGCCAGACCGAGATGAAAGGCCTGGGCCACGCGATCCTGACTGGCCGTCCGCTGATCGGTGACGAACCGTTCGCCGTGGTGCTGGCGGACGACCTGTGCGTCAACCTCGAAGGCGACGGCGTGCTGACCCAGATGGTCAAGCTGTACAAGCAGTTCCGCTGCTCGATCGTTGCGATCCAGGAAGTCGACCCGCAGGAAACCAACAAGTACGGCGTCATCGCCGGCGAAATGATCCGCGACGACATCTACCGCGTCCACAGCATGGTTGAAAAACCCAAGCCTGAAGATGCGCCGTCCAACCTGGCGATCATTGGTCGCTACATCCTGACGCCGGACATCTTCGACCTGATCGAACAGACCGAGCCAGGCAAGGGCGGTGAGATCCAGATCACCGACGCCCTGATGAAGCAGGCCCAGAACGGCTGCGTCATGGCCTACAAGTTCAAGGGCAAACGTTTTGACTGTGGCGGCGCCGAAGGTTATATCGACGCCACCAACTTCTGCTTCGAGAATTTCTACAAGACCGGCAAGGCTTACTGACAGCCCGCGCCACGCCTTGAAAAAACGCCCCGACTGGTTCGGGGCGTTTTTTTTTGCAGCCCGTCGCGGACCATGACGAGGGAGCTTGCTCCCGCTGGGCGCGTAGCGCCCCAATAACCATCATCCTCAGGCCGGAAGGCGTCTGCTTCGCAGCCGAGCGGGAGCAAGCTCCCTCGCCACAGGCGCCAACCGTGAGTCCCTGGGCTGGCTTTATCATTTTCCGCCCCCATAACCATCGCAACGCTGCCTTGCGGCAGAACTGCGGGTATGCTGATGGTCTGCCGAAGGAGAAAGAAATGGCCTACGATTTTGACTTGTACGTGATTGGCGCCGGTTCCGGCGGGGTGCGGGCTGCGCGGTTTGCCGCCGGTTTCGGGGCGAAGGTGGCCGTGGCGGAAAGCCGCTACCTGGGCGGCACCTGCGTGAACGTGGGTTGTGTGCCGAAGAAGCTGCTGGTCTACGGTGCGCATTACGCCGAGGAGTTCGAGCAGGCGTCGGCCTATGGCTGGACAGCAGGCGAGGCGAGTTTCGATTGGCCCACGTTGATCGCCAACAAGAACCGGGAGATCAATCGCCTCAACGGGATCTATCGCAACCTGCTGGTCAACAGCGGCGTCGTGCTGCATGAGGGGCACGCCAGGATCACCGGGCCCCATGAGGTCGAGATCAACGGCCAGCGTCACACCGCCCGGCACATCATGATTGCCACGGGGGGCTGGCCGGTGATTCCTGACATTCCGGGGCGCGAGCATGCCATCAGCTCCAACGAGGCGTTTTTCCTCAAGCAACTGCCCAAGCGCGTGCTGGTGGTGGGCGGTGGCTACATTGCCGTGGAGTTCGCCGGGATTTTCCACGGCATGGGCGCGCAAACCTCGTTGCTTTACCGGGGCGACCTGTTTCTGCGCGGCTTTGACGGCGCGGTACGCAAGCATCTGGCGGAAGAACTGACCCGTCGCGGCCTGGACCTGCAATTCAACGCCGACATAGAGCGCATCGACAAGCTGGACGACGCCAGCCTGCGGGTGGCGCTCAAGGACGGTCGTACGTTGCTCACCGACTGCGTGTTCTACGCCACCGGCCGGCGCCCGATGCTCGACAACCTGGGGCTGGAGAACACCGGCGTCACGCTGGATGAGAAGGGCTTCGTGCAGGTCAACGAGCAATACGAGACTGCCGAGCCGTCGATCCTGGCGATCGGTGACGTGATCGGTCGCGTGCAACTGACGCCGGTTGCCCTGGCCGAAGGCATGGCGGTGGCGCGGCGGCTGTTCAAGCCTGAGCAGTATCGCCTGGTGGATTACCGCATGATCCCCACCGCCGTGTTCAGCCTGCCGAACATCGGCACGGTGGGCCTGACGGAAGAGCAGGCCCGGGAGGATGGGCATGAGGTGCAGATTTTCGAAAGCCGTTTCCGGCCGATGAAGCTCACCCTGACCGAGTGCCAGGAACGGACCTTGATGAAACTGGTGGTGGACGCCCGCACCGACAAGGTCCTGGGCTGCCATATGGTCGGGCCGGACGCCGGCGAAATCGTCCAGGGCCTGGCAATCGCGCTCAAGGCCGGCGCCACCAAGCGGGACTTCGATGAAACCATCGGCGTGCATCCCACCGCTGCGGAAGAGTTCGTGACCATGCGCACCCCCCGCGCCTGAACCCCAGTACCACGGCCACCTCAAGCAAGGCTGCAATCTTTTTGACCTTTGGCTCGGCAGTCGAGTCCCAAGCAAGCAACAGGATTGCAGCCTGCAACCAGCTGCACAGATTTCTTCTATCTATATAGATTCCTGATAGCCAAAACCAATCATTCGCATGAGCTTTGCCAATGAGCCAGCCGGGGAATGAGTGGGTAAGCTTCACCCATCAACTTTTCAACCCTGACGGAGAAACACCCGATGCCTATCATCAACAGCCAAGTCAAACCGTTCAAAGCTACTGCCTTCAAAAACGGCGCATTCGTCGATGTATCGGACGCTGACCTGAAAGGCAAGTGGTCGGTCGTGTTCTTCTACCCGGCTGACTTCACCTTCGTCTGCCCAACCGAGCTGGAAGACCTGGCCGACAACTACGCCGAATTCCAGAAACTGGGTGTCGAGATCTACAGCGTGTCGACCGACACTCACTTTGCCCACGCGGCCTGGCACAACACTTCGCCAGCCATCGGCAAAATCCAGTACACCATGATCGGCGACCCGACCCTTGCCATCTCCCGCAACTTCGACGTGCTGATCGAAGAAGCTGGCCTGGCTGACCGCGGTACTTTCGTGATCAACCCTGAAGGCCAGATCAAGATCGTCGAAATCAACGACGGCGGTGTAGGCCGTGACGCTTCCGAGCTGCTGCGCAAGATCAAGGCTGCTCAATACGTTGCCGCTCACCCGGGCGAAGTTTGCCCAGCCAAGTGGAAAGAAGGCGAGGCCACCCTGGCTCCGTCCCTGGACCTGGTCGGCAAGATCTAAGACCGTGAGTCCTTTGAGGGCGGTCATCCGCACTTAAGCAAGCCGCACCGCCCACAAAAAACGCCCGGGCGAGATTCGCTCGGGCGTTGTTTTTTCTGAAATTCAAAAATGGAAATCGCCCGTATGTTGGACGCCAATCTTAAAGCTCAGTTGAAGTCATACCTGGAACGGGTCACCCAGCCGATCGAGATCGTTGCATCCCTCGACGACGGTGCGAAATCCCAGGAAATGCTCGCGTTACTCAAAGACGTTGCCAGTCTTTCCAACCAGATTACCTTGCTCGACAACGGCAACGATGCGCGCAAGCCTTCGTTCTCGTTGAACCGCCCTGGGGCCGATATCAGCCTGCGCTTCGCCGGTATTCCCATGGGCCATGAATTCACTTCGCTGGTGCTGGCCTTGCTGCAAGTCGGCGGCCATCCTTCGAAGGCCAGTGTCGAAGTCATCGAGCAGATCCGCGCCCTGAAAGGCGAATTCAACTTCGAGACTTACTTCTCGCTGTCGTGCCAGAACTGCCCGGACGTGGTCCAGGCCCTGAACCTGATGGCAGTGTTGAACCCGAACATCCGTCACGTTGCCATTGACGGTGCGCTGTTCCAGGCCGAGGTCGACGAACGCCAGATCATGGCCGTACCGAGCATCTACCTCAACGGCGTGAACTTCGGCCAGGGTCGTATGGGCCTGGAGGAAATCCTCGCCAAGATCGACACCAGCGGCATCGAGCGCCAGGCAGAGAAAATCAGTGCCAAGGACGCCTTTGATGTGCTGGTGGTCGGCGGCGGCCCGGCCGGTGCTTCGGCGGCGATCTATGCCGCGCGTAAAGGCATCCGCACCGGCGTTGCGGCCGAGCGTTTCGGTGGCCAGGTGCTCGACACCATGGCGATCGAGAACTTCATCTCGGTCCAGGAAACCGAAGGCCCGAAACTGGCGGTCGCCCTGGAAGAACACGTCAAGCAGTACGACGTGGACATCATGAACCTGCAACGCGCCGATGCGCTGGTGGCGGGTCGGGACGGCGCGCTGCACGAAATCCGTTTCGCCAGTGGCGCAAGCCTCAAGGCCAAGACCGTGATCCTGGCGACCGGTGCCCGCTGGCGCGAAATGAACGTGCCGGGTGAGCAGCAATACCGCAACAAAGGTGTGGCGTACTGCCCGCACTGCGACGGTCCGCTGTTCAAAGGCAAGCGTGTGGCGGTGATCGGCGGTGGTAACTCCGGCGTCGAAGCGGCCATCGACTTGGCCGGTATCGTGGCCCATGTCACCTTGCTGGAGTTCGATGTGCAACTGCGTGCCGACGCCGTGCTGCAGCGCAAGCTGCACAGCCTGCCGAACGTGACGGTGATCACCAACGCCCAGACCACCGAAGTGACCGGCGACGGCCAGAAAGTCAACGGCCTGCGCTACAAGGACCGTCCAAGCGGTGAATTGCGTGACGTGGCGCTGGAGGGGATCTTCGTGCAGATCGGCCTGTTGCCCAACACTGATTGGCTCAAGGGAACCGTCGAGCTGTCGCCGCGTGGCGAGATCATCGTCGATGCCCGGGGTGAAACCTCGATCCCTGGCGTGTTCGCCGCCGGTGACGTGACCACCGTGCCGTACAAACAAATCGTGATCGCCGTAGGCGAGGGTGCCAAGGCCTCGTTGAGCGCCTTCGATCACCTGATCCGTACCTCCGCCCCGGCCTAACAAGCTCAAAGCGGGAAAAACAAAACCCCATGGGCCTGGCCCATGGGGTTTTTTTATTGGGTTTTCACATCCACCACCAAACCCTGTGGGAGCGAGCTTGCTCGCGATGGCGGTCTGTCAGTTGATATCGATATGACTGATCTGAAACCATCGCGAGCAAGCTCGCTCCCACAATGGTGGAATCCAGTGCTGCTTAGAGCGGCGCAGGCTGGATGATTTCGACCCAGTAGCCATCCGGGTCCTTGATGAAGGCCAGGCTCTTCATGCGTCCATCGCTCAGGCGTTTCTGGAAATCGCAGCCCAGCGCTTCAAAGCGCTCGCAGGCGGCGACGACATCCGGTACGGAGATGCAGATGTGACCGAATCCGCGTGGGTCGGTGTTGCCGTTGTGGTAGGCAAACGCCGGATCGATTTCAGTCCCGTGGTTGTGGGTCAATTCGAGGATGCCCGGGATCGATTTCATCCATTCGGTACGAGCTGCTGCATCCGCCGGGATCTGCTTTTTGTCCACCAGGGCCAGGAAATACAGGCTGAATTCGGCTTCCGGGAAGTCGCGTTTTTCCACCAGAGAAAAACCCAGCACGCGAGTGTAAAAGTCCAGGGACCGAGTGATGTCCTTGACCCGCAACATGGTGTGGTTGAAGACGAATTGCGCGGTTGCAGCATCAGGTTGAGCAGTGACGCCAGGGACAGTGTCGAGTTCGTGCAGGCTCATGGGCCCTCCGGAAAATAAGTGGGGCAAACGGCGTCGCAGCCAAGTGCGACGGTTCCTGGGCTTGCGTAAACGGCTTCCTTGCAGCTGCGCCCATGATACGCAAGGGGCGCGGCATCGCCAAACCGTGTGTGGCTATTGCCTGGTTCTGCCCGGGGCTTCAGACTTTACGATTCATCCTTGAGTGCCCTTGCAATGATTCGACCGTTCCTCTGGCTGTTTGTCTCGTCGTTTGCCGCAGTCGCCAGTGTTGGCGCCTGGGCAGACGAGCCGCAGGTTGCCTGGCCGCAGGGTTGGTTCGTCGAGGCGCTGCCTTCCGGCGTGTCGGTCTCGACGCCAGCGACAGCGACCCAGCGCCAGCGCGCGACCAAAAACGACCCGGCGGGCAACGCGCTGATGGTCATGGAACTGACGACGACAACGGTCGAGCCCGATCACCAGGTCAACTTGCAAGGTGTGTTGCTGGAGATGCGTAAATCAATCCAGAAGGATTTTTTCCAGAGCGGTTACCAGAGTGTCTGCAATAAGATTCATGCATCCATGTTGGGCGGGGTAACTGCACTGGAGACCACTTGCACGATCACGCAAAACGGAAGGCATGTTCTGTCGCAGACACTGGTCGCGGCACTAAATGGCGGCAAGGCCTACGTGCTGTCCTATGCCGGACAGGCACAGGTGTATGTTGAAAGCCAGAATGAAATACAGTCGGTACGAAACAGCCTGAAACTTTAAGGCCTTCGGCGTAATACCTTCGGACTAATCCTGAAGTTCAGCCCATAAAAAAGCCCTGATCCAGTCAGGGCTTTTGTTTCATCGAAGTGACGTCGGCTCAGCCGCGCAGCCAGGAATCAACAGTCTTCGCGCCGTATTGTTCTTTCCAGGCTTTGAGGCCGCGGTGGTTGCCGCCCTTGGTCTCGATCAATTCACCGGTGTGCGGGTTCTGGTAGACCTTCACCACGCGCGCGCGGCGGGTTTTGACAGGCTTGCCCGACTGCTGGCCAGCCTTGGACGGGGTCGGCTCGAGGATCGCGACGATGTCGCGCAGGCTCTTGCCGTAGCTTTTCATCAGGCCCAGCAGCTTTTCTTCGAATTCAATTTCTTTCTTGAGCCCGGCATCATTCTTCAACGATTCCAGCTGCTTGAGCTGTTCTTGAAGGGCCTTTTCGGCTGCGCGAAATTCAGCGAGTCTGGACAAAATCGTTACTCCAATCAGATTATTTGGCTGATATCACCGCTAACAAAGCAATAAGCCAAGCGCCTTGAAGCGACTCGGTGATAATGAATCACCTGCTATCCAGCACAGGTAAAAAAATTGTAGTAGTTAAAGCGAAAAGTGTAAATCGTAACTTTTGCGTTATGTAACAACAGCGACTGTTCTTAACAGCGCAGCTGTGATCGTCAATTGGCCGGCGACGGGTAATTGCCATTAGTGCGGATCAGAAGCTGTATGAAGTACGAACCGCTATTGCGGTAGAACAAGTAGAAAACTCGCTGGAAAGTTCAGCGCTTTGACTGGCAGGCCAGTTCAATAAACGCTCGAGTGGCGGGGGAGGCCTGACGGCTGTCCAGCACCGCGAGGCCAATCTGGCGCGGCACCGGCGGCGCCAAGGGCCGGGTGATGAAGCCCGGATGATCATTTTCCGGCAGCGAACCCTCGGAAACGACGCTCACCGCTTCGCCGCGTCGGACCACATCCAGTGTGCTGAGCAATTGTGAGCAACGATAGCGCACGTTGGGTGTGAGCCTGGCGGCGTTGAACAGGCGCGTGACCAGTTCCGACGATCCGGCCTCGGTGAGCACGAAAGGGTCGTTGCACAGTTCCGCGAGGCTCAAACTGGCCTGGTCTGCGAGGGGATGACGTTCGGGCAACAGGGCGACCATTTGGTCTTCCATCAGTGCGAACGTATCGAAACGGTCCTCGGGCAATACCACGAAGCCAACGTCAATCCGCCGTTCATCCAGCCATTGGACCACCTGCCTGTCCGGTCCTTCGTCGATGTGCACTTCAATGCCCGGATGCAGAGCGCGGTAGCGTTGCAGGATGGCGGGTAGCAGTTTCATCGACGACGTCGGCCCGAACGAGCCGATGCGCAAGGTGCCACGGCGCATGCCCCGGGCATCGGCGGCTTCCTGGCGCAAGGTGTTGGCCAATCCGAGCATGGCCCTGGCTCGCAGCAGCAGGCGCTCACCGATGTCGCTGAGCTCCACCTGGGCCTGATGCCGGCGGAGCAATTCGACGCCGAGCTCCTGCTCCAGGGACCGGATGGCATGGGATACCGCCGACTGTCCGATGCCCAGTCGCGTTGCCGCAGCGGTGAAACCGCGTAGCTCGGCGACCAGGGAGAAGATTTCCAATTGGGTCAGGGTCATGAGTGTTTGCTCATTTTACGATGAATGATCATGAGGCAAACAATACGCCAACCCAACCCCACGCGATACCGGCGAGGGAGCTTGCTCACGCTGGGGTGCGAAGCAGCCCCTCGATTGCCGGGCCCCTGCGCGGTCCAGCGGGAGCAAGCTCCCTCGCCACGTCCGATTGACCTTCAGGTGAACCATGAACGCTTTGGAACAAACCGCACCAACCCCATCCGACCTGCCGGTCTACCTGAAGCTCGCCATGGTCACCATGATCTGGGGCGGGACCTTCGTGGCCGGCAGGATGCTGGCCGACGCCCTGACACCGCTGTTCGCGGCCAGCCTGCGCTTCCTCTTGGCTAGCATCGCGTTGCTGCTGTTCCTGGCAATGGCCAGGATCGCGCTGGTCAGGCCCAGCATCAAGCAAGGGCTGCAATTGGCCGCGTTGGGTTTTTTCGGGATCTTTTTCTACAACCTGTGTTTCTTCTACGGTCTGCAACATATCAATGCATCGCGGGCCTCGTTGATCGTGGCGCTGAACCCGGCGGTGATCGGGCTGGCATCCTGGTGTCTGTTCAAGGAGCGCCTGGGCCGGCTGAAAGTGGCGGGCATCGTGCTGTGCATTGGCGGGGCGGGGCTGGTGATCGTCAGTCGCGACCCATCCCTGTTGCACGATGCCCCGCAGAGTTGGATCGGCGATCTGTTGATATTCGGATGCGTGCTGGGCTGGGGCATCTATTCGCTGTTTTCCAAAGGCCTGAACGCAAGCCTTGGCCCCTTGCAGACGGTGACCTGGTCGATCCTGCTGGGTACGTTGATGTTGTGGCTGGCCTGCGCGGTCTCGGGTGAGGTGCGCGTCGAAGCATTGCGCGGCCTGGACCTGCGGCAGTGGCTGAGCCTGTTGTACCTCGGCGTGCTCGGTTCGGCCCTGGCCTACATCGCCTGGTACGACGGCATCCGCCGGATTGGCGCGACGCGTTCCGGGGTGTTCATCGCGCTCAATCCACTGACGGCGGTATTGCTGGGGGCACTGTTATTGGACGAACGGTTCACCGCGCTGATGTGCGTGGGCGGCGGGCTGATCCTGACGGGTATTTTCCTCTGCAACAAACCTCTTGCGCGGGCCCCAGGAAGGGCGGTTTGATACAGAAGGCGGACAAATTCGGTTACGCTGTGTAGAATCGATTTACGCATATAAGAATAACGTCTTCTGGCAGCAGAAGCCTCGCCCGCAAGAGCCTTGGGTCGACAATGAAGATACTTGGGTTTCAACTGATCTACGGCGATTACCTCGCCCGCAGCGTTCGCGGTATTTCCTGCGCGCCACCCTGTGCCTCCAGCATCGCCAGCAACTAACGTTTCCTGTTAATTGATACGCATGATGAGGCGCCGACATGGCAGATCTATACGAAAATCCCATGGGCCTGATGGGCTTTGAATTCATCGAATTCGCATCCCCGACCCCCAATACCCTGGAGCCGATCTTCGAGATCATGGGCTTCACCAAGGTGGCGACCCACCGTTCCAAGGACGTGCACCTGTATCGCCAGGGCGCGATCAACCTGATTCTCAACAACGAGCCCCACAGCGTGGCCTCGTACTTTGCCGCCGAGCACGGTCCGTCGGTCTGCGGCATGGCGTTCCGGGTCAAGGATTCGCAGCGGGCCTACAAGCGTGCCCTGGAACTCGGCGCGCAACCGATCCACATCGAGACCGGTCCAATGGAGTTGAACCTGCCGGCGATCAAAGGCATCGGCGGCGCGCCGCTGTACCTGATCGACCGTTTTGGTGAAGGCAGCTCGATCTATGACATCGATTTCGTGTTCCTCGAAGGCGTAGACCGTCACCCGGTGGGCGCCGGCCTGAAAATCATCGACCACCTGACCCACAACGTGTACCGCGGCCGCATGGCCTACTGGGCGGGCTTCTACGAGAAGCTGTTCAACTTCCGCGAGATCCGTTACTTCGACATCAAGGGCGAATACACCGGCCTGACGTCCAAAGCCATGACCGCCCCGGACGGTATGATCCGCATCCCGCTCAATGAGGAGTCGTCCAAGGGCGCCGGGCAGATCGAAGAGTTCCTGATGCAGTTCAACGGCGAAGGCATCCAGCACGTGGCCTTCCTCACCGATGATCTGGTCAAGACCTGGGACGCGTTGAAGAAGATCGGCATGCGCTTCATGACCGCCCCGCCAGACACCTACTACGAAATGCTCGAAGGCCGCCTGCCGAACCACGGTGAACCAGTGGCCGAACTGCAATCGCGCGGCATCCTGCTGGACGGCGCTTCCGAGCAGGGCGACAAGCGATTGCTGCTGCAGATCTTCTCGGAGACCCTGATGGGACCGGTGTTCTTCGAGTTCATCCAGCGCAAGGGTGACGATGGTTTTGGCGAAGGCAACTTCAAGGCGCTGTTCGAATCCATCGAGCGCGATCAGGTGCGTCGGGGTGTGCTCACCACCGAGTGATCGTCGAATGATGAAAAAGCCCGCCCGGCAGTGATGCCGGGCGGGCTTTTTATTGCCGACGTCTTCAAGACCCTGTGGGAGCGAGCCTGCTCGCTCCCACAGGGGAAAGGGTGCTGTTCAGGTGCGGCGCTGTTGCCGCATCAGGTGCTTGAACCCTTCGAACACCAATACCGCCACGGCCAGCCAGATCGGGATGTAGGTCAACCACTCGCCGGCCTTGATGCTTTCACCCAGCAACAGCGCCACACCCAGCAGCAACACCGGTTCGACATAACTCAACAACCCGAACAGACTGAACGGCAGCAGACGGCTGGCGATGATGTAGGACACCAGCGCCGAAGCACTGATCACCCCGAGCAACGGGATCAGCAGCGCCAGCCATGGGTGCTGGTCGAATACATTGAAACCTTGTTCGCCGCTCTGCACGAACCAGAGTGCCACCGGCAGCATCAGTGTCATGTCGAGCCAGAGGCCGCCCAGGTTGTCGGTCTTGATGCGTTTGCGCAGGATGAAATAGATCGGGTAACCGATCACCACCAGCAAGGTTGCCCAGGAAAAACCCCCGACCTGGTACAGCTCGTTGAATACCCCCAGGGTGGCGAGGAACACTGCGATCTTTTGCAGGTATGACAGGCGTTCGCGGTAGACGATGCGCCCGGTCAGGACCATCGACAGCGGCAGCAGGAAATACCCCAGCGACACATCCAGGCTATAGCCATTGAGCGGCGCCCACATGAACAGCCACAGTTGCGCGCCCATCAGCGCCGACGAAGCGATCGCCGCGAGCAACAGCCAAGGCGTGGCGAGCAGGCGCCCGAGTAGCTGGGTGACGAGTTTCCATTCCCGGGTCACCAGCATGAACACGGTCATGCAGGGCATGGTCAACAGCATGCGCCAGCCAAAGATCTCCACGCCGGTCAGCGGTGAAAGCAGCGAGGTGTAGTAGTACATGACAGCGAACAGCGCAGAGGCCGAGACTGATAGAGCGATGCCTTTGGACACTGAGGCCTCTTATTAGCTGGGTTGATGCACGATGGGGCAAGGTATTACCTGTGGCGAGGGAGCTTGCTCCCGCTCGGCTGCGAAGCGGCCGTCAATGAGGTCCGCTACGCGGCCCGGCGGGAGCAAGCTCCCTCGCCACAGGATTTGCACTTCAATGAGGCTTATGACGTACGCGGCACGCGTCCCGGCACGAAGTGGCTCACGTCATTGAACCCTGGCGTCGAGGCGTGTCCCGGTGTCACCAGCGAATCGATGAAAGCTTCATCCTGCGCCGTGATCTCCACCGCCTGCGCTTTGGTATAGGTGTCCCACTGTTGCTCGGTGCGCGGGCCGACGATGGCCGAAGTCACGGCGCTGTTGTTCAGGACCCAGGCGATGGCGAATTCGACGATGCCCACGCCCCGACCCTGGGTGTACTGCTGGATCTGCTGGGCGATGCGCAGCGACTCGACCCGCCATTCGGTTTCCAGGATGCGCTTGTCCTGCCGTCCGGCGCGGCTGTTGGCATCCGGTGCGACGTCGGGCGCGTACTTGCCGCTGAGCACGCCACGGGCGAGGGGGCTGAAGGGCACCACGCCGAGGCCATAGTTCTGCGCGGCGGTGATTTGCTCGGTTTCGGCTTGGCGGTTGACGATGTTGTACAACGGTTGGCTGATCACCGGCCGGTCGATGCCCAGGCTGTCGGCGATCCGGATCACCTCGGCGATGCGCCAGCCACGGTAGTTCGACAAGCCCCAGTAGCGGATCTTGCCCTGGCGAATCAGATCGCCGATGGCCGACACGGTCACGTGCAATGGGGTGCTGTGGTCTTCGCGGTGCAGGTAATAGATGTCCAGGTAATCGGTGCCCAAGCGCGTCAGGCTGGCCTCGATGCCGTTGAACAGATGCTTGCGGCTCAGGCCGCTGCGGTTGGGCATGCCGTCCGGCGGGCCGAAGCCGACCTTGGTGGCGAGCACCCATTCGTGACGATGGCGGGCGATGGCCTCGCCGACGATTTCTTCGGAGCGACCACCGGTGTAGACGTCCGCGGTGTCGATGAAATTGATGCCCTGGTCCCAGGCCTTGTCGATGATCCGCAGCGATTCCTCGGTGCTGGTCTGTTCGCCGAACATCATCGTGCCCAGGGTCAGTGTCGAGACGTGCAACCCGGAATGGCCTAGCGTGCGGTAGCTCATGACAAGATCCTTTTCATCGAGGGGAAAGGCCAATCAAACCCCAGAACCACCGCATGGATCAAACAGATTTATCAAACACCCTTAATCCCTGTGGGAGCGAGCTTGCTCGCGATGACGGCAGGTCAACCGACATTGATACCGACTGGTCGAACGCTATCGCGAGCAAGCTCGCACCCACAAAAAGCTTTCCATAGGGAATCGGCGTCAGGCCCTTAGGGTACGCGTCATGCGCAACGCCAGCAGGCTGCCGGCCACGATCACCCCGGCCAGTACGTACAGCGCGGCGTCGGTAGAACCGCTGGCATCCTTGACCCAGCCCACCAGGTACGGACTGAGAAAACCGGCCATCTGTCCCATGGAATTGATCAGCGCCAAGCCGCCGGCTGCGGCGCCGGCGCTGAGCAGGGCGGTGGGCACCGGCCAGAACATCGGCAGGCCGGTGAGGGCGCCCATGGTGGCGATGGACAGGCCGATAATCGCGACGCTCGGGGTGCTGGCGAAATTGACCGCGATCAGCAGCCCGGCCGCGCCCATCAGCATCGGCACTACCAAGTGCCAGCGACGCTCCTTGCGCAGGTCCGCCGAGCGGCCCACCAGCAACATGAACAGCGCCGCCAACAGGTATGGAATCGCGCTCAGCCAGCCGATCACCAGGTTATCGGCAAAGCCCAGGCTCTTGATGATCGACGGCAGCCAGAAGTTGATCGCGTACACGCCGCTCTGGATACAGAAATACACCAGGCCAAACGCCCAGATCGCCGGGTTCCTGAACACCGCCAGCAAGGAATCGCTGCTGGTCTTCGGTTTGTTCGCCAAGTCTTCGGCATGGTCGGCGGTGAGCACGGCGCGTTCGTGGTCGGTCAGCCACTTGGCGTTGGCGAAGGTGTCGCTGAGCAGGAAAAACGCCAGCGCCCCAAGCAGCACCGTCGGCAGGCCTTGCAGCAGGAACATCCACTGCCAGCCCGCCAGGCCGCCCTGGCCCGCGCCGAAGTGGTTGAGGATCCAGCCGGAAAACGGGCTGCCCAACAGGCCCGAGACCGGAATGGCGGACATGAACAGCGCCATGATCCGGCCCCGGCGAAACGTCGGAAACCATTGCGAGAGGTACAACACCACGCCCGGGAAGAACCCGGCCTCGGCTGCGCCGGTGAGCAGCCGCAGGGTGTAGAACCCGGTGGGCGTGGTGACGAACAGCAGGCAGGTCGACAATGTGCCCCAGGTGATCATCATCAGCGCGATCCAGCGCCGTGGGCCGAACTTGTTCAGGGCCAGGTTGCTCGGTACGCCGCACAGCACGTAGCCGATGAAGAATATCCCGGCACCGAGGCCGTACACGGTTTCGCTGAACTTCAGCGCATCGAGCATCTGCAACTTGGCGAAGCCAACGTTGACCCGGTCAAGGTAGTTGAACAGGTAGCAGATGAAGATGAAGGGGATCAGACGCAGGGTGATGCGTCTGTAGACGCTGCTTTTTTCGTCGGGAGTAGCCAGGAGGGCTGTTGCGCTCTGGGACATGGCGGGTCTCTCTTTATTATGATTTTTGCGAGCCAGGGGGTAACGTTGACCGCCCCTTGAGTCTCGGCCAGCCCAAGGGCCCGTGTCTTTGTGCCGGCGCACAGGGTTTGGTCGAAGAGCCTGTGCGTCTGACCAACGTTCGGGCATGACGCTCAAAAATAACCATCAACGCCGCTGCAAGGAACCCGCTGATGTTCGAACTCGATCACGACCTGGCGCAGGACATCGTCGACCGGGCGATGGCGATCCTGCCGTTTAACGTCAACGTCATGGACAACCAGGGTCTGATCCTCGGCAGTGGCGAGCGTGAACGGGTCAATACCCGGCATGAGGGCGCGCAACTGGTGCTGGCCAACGGTCGGGTGGTGGAGATCGACGAACACACGGCGCAGCACCTCAAGGGCGTGCAACCGGGAATCAACCTGCCGCTGATGCTCGATCAAAGGCTGATCGGCGTGTTGGGCATCACCGGCCAGCCTGAGCAGTTGCGCACCTATGCCGAACTGGTGCGCATGACCGCCGAGATGCTGCTGGCTCAGCGCAACCAGCAGGCCGAGCAGCAATGGCGCCGCCAGCGCTGCGATGATTTGCTGGCGTTGTTGCTGGGCGATGCCGGTGACTCGCCGCGGCTGTTGGACGAAGCGCGGCAGATGGGCCTCAAGCCACAATTGTCTCGGGTGCCGTATCTGTTCGAACTGGGCCTGGAACACGGGCCAGGGCAGACCGTCGAGACCTTGAGCGCCTGGTTGATGTCCCGCTACCCGGACAGCTGGTGCCTGACCTCGTCGAAATCCTCGTTGCTCTGGTGCCGGCCGGTCAGCGCTTCGGTGGAGAACGAGCGGTTGCTGGGCAAGCTCGATGGGTTGGGTTGGAGCATTCTGCGCATAGCGGTAGGTGGGCAGGCTGAGGGACTGGCGGGGTTGCGCCGGTGCTATCGGCGGGTGGCCGACCTGCTGGCCTACGGACGCGATGTATTGCCGCAATCACGGCTGTTGGCCCTCAGCCGTTATCGCCTGCCGGTGCTGCTCTGGCGCCATCGCAGCGACGATGCCCTCGACGAACTGCTGACACCGTTGCGCAAGGTCATCGCCAAGGACAGCAACGGCCAGTTGCTCGCGACCCTGCGCTGCTGGTGCGACCACGACGGCCAGAGCCAGGCCTGCGCCGAAGCCCTGGGCATTCATCGCAACAGCCTGCGCTATCGCATGGAACGCATCGCCGAACTCAGCGGCGTCGACCCGTTGCGGCTGGATGGGATGCTGGCGTTGTACCTGGGGGTGCAGTTGTTGCCGCAAACCGAAAGCCCACCGCTATGACCCTGTGGGGGCGAGCCTGCTCGCGACGGCGGAGGTCCATTCAACCGGGGAGTGCCAGCCATACCGCTATCGCGAGCAGGCTCGCTCCCACAGTGGATCGGCGTTGCACGCAGGACCGGAGTTCACAACAGTTCCCCTGTGGGAGCGAGCCTGCTCGCGATGAGGCCTTCGGCAGCACAACGACTCCCGCGACCGAACCCACCCTTTGTAAAATTGAACAATAATCCCCCCAGTCTTTTGTGCGGCAGACCGGCGTCACGGTGGCGGTCAGCTGGCAGCATGCTGTGCATCGGAACCGGAGAATAAAATGAAAATAATCATCGCCCCCGACTCGTTCAAGGACAGCCTCAGCGCCCAGGGCGTGGCCGATGCGATTGCCCGGGGGCTGGCCCAGGTCTGGCCCGATGCGCGGTTGGTCAAGTGCCCGATGGCTGACGGCGGGGAAGGGACGGTGGAATCGGTACTGGCTGCCTGCAACGGCCAGTGGCGACGCAACCGGGTCCAGGGTCCGCTGGGTGTCGCCGTCGAGGCGCGCTGGGGCTGGTTGTCCGAGAGTCGCACCGCGATCATCGAAATGGCGGAGGCCAGCGGTTTGCAGTTGGTGCCGCCGGGGCAGCGGGATGCTTGCATCAGCAGCACCTACGGCACGGGTGAGCTGATTCGCGCCGCGTTGGACGCGGGCGCCGGGCGGGTGATCCTGGCCATCGGCGGCAGCGCCACCAATGACGGCGGAGCCGGTGCAATGCAGGCGCTCGGCGTGGCGTTGCTCGATGAACAGGACAACCCGCTGCCACCCGGCGGCCTGGCCCTGGCAAAACTGTCGCGCATCGACCTGAGTGGCTTGGACCCGCGCCTGGTCCAGGTCAGTTTCGAGATCGCCGCCGACGTCGATAACCCGCTGTGCGGGCCCCACGGTGCCTCCGCGGTCTTCGGTCCGCAGAAAGGTGCTTCGGTCGAGCAGGTGCGGCAACTGGATCAGGCCTTGGGCCACTTTGCCGAACATTGTGCCCAGGCGTTGAACAAGGATGTCCGCGACGAACCGGGCAGTGGCGCCGCCGGTGGCCTGGGCTTCGCGGCCAAGGCTTTCCTGGGGGCGCAATTTCGCACCGGCGTCGATGTGGTTGCACAACTGACCGGCCTGGCCGAAGCGATCAACGGCGCCGACCTGGTGATCACCGGTGAGGGCCGTTTCGACGCCCAGACCCTGCGTGGCAAGACTCCCTTTGGCGTGGCCCGCATTGCCCGTGAGCACGGCGTACCGGTGGTGGTCATCGCCGGCACGCTGGGAGAGGGCTATGACGCACTGTATGAACACGGCATCGACGCGGCCTTTGCCTTGACCAGCGGGCCGATGACCTTGCAAGACGCCTGCGCCGAGGCCCCACGTCTGCTAACCGAGCGCGCCCGGGATGTTGCCCGGCTCTGGCGGATCGCGGCGCAATAGCCCGCCTGGCGCAAATCCCCCGTGGCGAGGGAGCTTGCTCCCGCTCGGTTGCGCAGCGACCGTAAGGATGGGACTGCTGCGCAGTCCAGCGGGAGCAAGCTCCCTCGCCACAAAAAACGTCTGTGAAATATATTTTTACAACCCCCTGCAAAAACCTGAAGCCCAGCCGATAACGGGTTAAGCGCACAAACAAATATTTCAACCAACGCGCCTTCCTGCATGGATGCTCGACCCCAACGCCCGAGGTCTCCCATGTCCCTACGTAGCCTGAACATCGCGCCCCGAGCCTTTCTCGGCTTCACCGTCATCGCCCTGCTGGTGATCCTCCTCGGCGTGTTCGCCGCCAATCGCATGTCGGTCATCCGCCAGGCTTCGGTGGACATGGAACACACTCAAGTGCCCAGCATCGGCTACCTGGCCAATGTGATGGAAAACGTGCTGCGCATGCGTATCCTCTCGTTCCGGATCCTAGTCAACCGCGACCCGGCCAGCCTTGCCGAAGCCGAGACCCGCATTGGCGTGCTGACGGAAAAATTGAACAAGGCCAACAGCAGCTACGCCGCGTTGCCAACCACTGCGCAAGAGGCCGAACTGTATAAGACCTTTTCCGCCACCCTGGAAAAGTACCTGCAGGCCCAGAGGGATATGCTCGACCTGTCGCGCCAGAACAAGGTCGACGAGCTGCGTGCCCACATCAACACCAAAATCAAGGAAGGCACCGATCTGATGGGTGAGCAGCTCAACAAGCTCATCGCGATCAATGTGGCCGGCGCGGGCGAGGCGGCGGCCAATGCCGGCGAACACTACGACAGCGCCATTACCGGCATCGTTATCGTCTCGGTCATTGCCGCCCTGGCCACCGTGGCATTGGCCTTGCTGCTGACCCGAAGCATCGTCACCCCCCTCAATCGCGCGCTGGAGGCCGCTCGCACCATTGCCGGCGGCAACCTGGTCCAGGTCATCACCGATGACGGCAAGGACGAACCCGGCCGCTTGCTCAAGGCGCTGGCCGATATGCAAGCCAGCCTGCGCAAGACCATCGAACAGATTGCCGGTTCTGCCACTCAGTTGGGGGCAGCAGCCGAAGAGCTCAGCGCGGTGACCCAGGAATCCTCACGGGGCCTGCAACAGCAGCACAACGAAATCGAACAGGCCGCCACCGCCGTCAACGAGATGACCGCGGCGGTGGAAGAGGTGGCCCGCAATGCCGTGTCCACTTCCGAGGCTTCGAACCAGTCGACCCAGGCGGCTCGCGAAGGCCGCACCCGTGTAGTGGAAACCGTCGATGCGATCCAGACCATGACCCATGACGTGCAAGCCACCGCTTCGATGATCGAAGGCCTGGCGGTCCAGGGGCGAGACATCGGCAAGGTGCTCGACGTGATCCGCGCCATCGCCGAACAGACCAACCTGCTGGCGCTCAACGCCGCCATCGAAGCTGCCCGCGCCGGGGAGGCCGGGCGCGGTTTCGCGGTAGTGGCCGACGAGGTCCGGGCCTTGGCCCACCGTACTGCGCAATCGACCCAGGAAATCGAAAAAATGGTTGCCGGCATCCAGAACGGCACCGGCGAGGCCGTGCAATCGATGCAGCAAAGCAACCAGCGTACCCAGAGTACCCTGGAGTTGGCCCGGGCCGCCGGCGTGGCCTTGGAGCAGATCACCCAGTCGATCCATCAGATCAACGAGCGCAACCTGGTGATCGCCAGCGCTTCGGAGGAACAGGCCCAGGTTTCCCGCGAGGTGGACCGCAACCTGGTCAACATCCGTGACCTCGCCACCCAGTCGGCCAGTGGCGCGCAGCAGACCAGCGACGCCACTCATGAGCTGTCGCGTCTGGCGGTGGGTTTGAATGCGATGGTGGCGCGGTTTGTGATTTGAGATAGGGTTGAGGCTGGACCCCGCGCAATCAGGAGACGTACATGCGCTTTTCAGCCTTGACCCAACGCATCACCGGCGATGGCGCCGCCGCCTGGCAGATTCACGACCGGGCACTGGCCATGCGCGAGCAGGGCATGGACGTGCTGCTGTTGTCGGTGGGCGATCCGGATTTCGACACGCCGCGGGCCATCGTCGATGCGGCCGTGGGCAGTTTGCGGGCCGGGGAGACGCATTATTCCGACGTTCGCGGCCTGCACGGGCTGCGCCAGAGCATTGCCCGGCGCCACCGCGAGCGATGCGGCCAATGGGTCGAGGCCAGCCACGTGACGATGCTGCCGGGGGCACAGTGCGGGGTATTCGCGGTTGCGCAATGCCTGCTCGATCCCGGCGACGAAGTGATCGTCGCCGAGCCGATGTATGTCACCTACGAAGCCGTGTTCGGTGCCTGTGGAGCGAAGGTGGTGCCAGTGCCGGTGCGCCCGGAAAACGGCTTTCGGGTCGAGCCGGCGGATGTGGCGCGGCTGATCACCTCGCGCACCCGGGCGATGTTGCTCAACAGCCCGAACAATCCGTCCGGTGCCAGTCTGCCGTTGCCAACCTGGCAAGGGTTGGCGCGGCTATGCATCGAACATGATTTGTGGATGATCAGCGACGAGGTCTACAGCGACCTGCTGTACGAAGGCGAGCACATCAGTCCGGCCAGCCTGCCGGGCATGGCCGAGCGCACCGCGACCATCAACAGCCTGTCCAAGTCCCATGCCATGACCGGTTGGCGGATCGGCTGGGTGATCGGGCCGCAATCGCTGGCCGGACATCTGGCGAACCTGTCGCTGTGCATGCTGTTCGGTTTGCCGGATTTCGTGCAACGTGCGGCGCAGGTGGCGTTGGATACGGATCTGCCCGAGGTGGCGCATATGTGCGAAGAGTACCGTCGGCGCCGGGACCTGGTGTGTGCCGCGCTGGGTGAGTGCTCCGGGCTCAAGCCGGTGCGGCCCGATGGCGGGATGTTCGTGATGGTGGACGTGCGCCCGACCGGCCTCGACGCACAGGCCTTTGCCGAACACCTGCTGGAGGGTTATGGCGTGTCGGTGCTGGCCGGCGAAGCCTTTGGTCCCAGTGCGGCGGGGCATATCCGCATCGGGTTGGTGGTCGATCAGCTGAAACTGGCGGATGCCTGCCAGCGGATCGTCTCGTGCGCGGAGGGCTTGTTGCAGGAGCGGCGGGCCTGAGGGGCGATGTGGGGGCTCGATGGCCTCATCGCGAGCAGGCTCGCTCCCACAGGGGATTTGTGACGAACGCAGGATTTGTGAACAGCCTCACCGGCTGTGGGAGTCGAGCTTTCTCCGCTCCCACAGCGCTTCAGGCATGCCTGCAAGACTTGAGCACACCACCGGCCCCCTGTGGGAGCGAGCCTGCTCGCGACAGCGGTGCATCAGTCAGCCTCAGGATCGACTGACCTGGCACCGGACCTACCCACCAGCCTCATCACCCCAACGAAAAACACCGGCACAAATATGACCGCCAAGGTAGCGCTGATCATCCCGCCAATCACCCCCGTCCCGATGGCCTGCTGGCTTGCCGAACTGGCTCCCGTCGCGATTGCCAGCGGCACCACGCCAAGGATGAAGGCCAGGGACGTCATGATGATCGGCCGCAGGCGCAGGCGTGCGGCCTGGAGCGTGGCGTCGATCAGGTCGTGGCCTTCATCGTAGAGGCTCTTGGCGAATTCGATGATCAGGATCGCGTTCTTCGCCGACAGGCCAATGATGGTCACCAGCCCGACCTTGAAGAACACATCGTTGGGCATGCCGCGCAACGACACCGCCAGTACTGCGCCAAGCACGCCCAGCGGGACCACCAGCAACACCGATGTGGGGATGGACCAGCTCTCGTACAGCGCCGCCAGGCACAGGAACACCACCAGCAACGACAAACCGAGCAGGATCGGTGCCTGGCTGCCGGACAGGCGTTCCTGCAAGGACAGCCCGGTCCATTCCTGGCCCAGGCCGAGCGGACCGAGGGCTACCAGCCGCTCGATCTCGGCCATGGCCTCGCCAGTGCTGTGGCCGGGCGCCGGTTCGCCGGAAATGGCGATGGCCGGGTAGCCATTGTAGCGAGTCAATTGCGCCGGGCCCTGGGTCCACTTGGCTCGGACAAACGCCGACAGCGGGACCATTTTCCCGGCGTCGTTGCGCACATGGATCTTCAGCAGATCCTCGACCTGGCTACGCTGGTCACCCTCGGCCTGGACCACCACCCGTTGCATCCGCCCCTGATTGGGGAAGTCGTTGATGTAGGCCGAACCGACCGCCGTCGCCAGCACATTGCCGACATCGGCAAAGGACACGCCCAACGCGTTGGCCTGTTTGCGATCCACCTCCAACTGCACTTGCGGTGCTTCGGCCAGGGCGCTCTCGCGGACGTTCGCCAGCACCGGGCTTTTTTCCGCAGCTGCGAGCAGTTCGTCGCGGGCCTGCATCAGCGTGGCGTGGCCGAGGCCGCCACGATCCTGCAAGCGGAACTCGAAGCCACTGGAAGTACCCAGGCCATCCACCGGCGGCGGCAGCACCGCGAAGACCATGGCATCCTTGATGTTGCCGAAGGCCATGTTGGCGCGCTCGGCAATCGAGCCGGCCGAGTCGTCGCTGCCACGCTCCGCCCAGTCCTTGAGCGTGGTAAAGGCCAGCGCGGCGTTCTGCCCGCTGCCGGAAAAACTGAAGCCCAGGATCACCGTGCTGTCACCCACGCCCGGTTCGCCGGCGTTGTGCGCCTCGATCTGCTCGACCACCTGCACCGTGCGGTTCTTGCTGGCGCCGGGCGGCAGCTGGATGTCAGTGATGGTATAGCCCTGGTCCTCCACCGGCAGGAACGAGGAGGGCAGGCGACTGAACAACAGGCCCATGCCCACCAGCAGCACGCCGTAGATCAACAGGTAGCGCCCGGTACGCTTGAGCGCATAGGTCACCCAGCCCTGATAGCGATCACCCAGTTGCTCGAAACGTCGGTTGAACCAGCCGAAGAATCCGCCCTTGGCGTGGTGCTCGCCCTGGCTGATGGGCTTGAGCAAGGTCGCGCAAAGGGCTGGGGTCAAGGTCAGCGCGAGGAAGGCTGAAAACAGGATCGAGGTCGCCATGGACAGCGAGAACTGCCGGTAGATCACGCCCACCGAGCCTTGCATGAACGCCATCGGGATGAACACCGCCACCAGCACCAGCGTAATGCCGATGATCGCACCGGTGATCTGGCGCATCGCCTTGCGTGTGGCTTGCTTGGGCGTCAGGCCTTCGCTGGCCATGATCCGCTCGACGTTTTCCACCACGACGATGGCATCGTCCACCAGGATGCCGATGGCCAGCACCATGCCGAACATGGTCAGCACGTTGATGGAAAAACCCAGAGCCAGCATGGTGGCAAAGGTGCCCATCAGCGCCACCGGCACCACCAGCGTCGGGATCAGGGTGTAGCGGATGTTCTGCAGGAACAGAAACATCACCGCGAACACCAGCAGCATCGCCTCGCCGAGGGTGTAGACCACCTTGGTGATCGAGACCTTGACGAAGGGCGAGGTGTCGTACGGGATCTTGTATTGCACGCCGGCCGGGAAATACCGCGCCAGCTCGTCCATTTTGGCCCGCACCAGCGTGGCGGTGTTCAGGGCATTGGCCCCCGGCGACAATTGCACGCCCACAGCGGTGGAGGGCTTGCCGTTGAGGCGGGTGGAGAATTGATATTCCTGGCTGCCGATTTCGACCCGAGCCACATCGCCGATGCGCACGGTGGAGCCGTCGGGATTGGCCTTGAGCACAATGTCGGCAAATTCCTCAGGCGTCGACAGCTGCCCCTTGACCATGATCGTCGCGGTGATTTCCTGGGTGGTACGGCTCGGCAGGTCGCCGATACTGCCCGCCGACACCTGGGCGTTCTGGGCGACGATGGCCGCGTTGACGTCCGCCGGCGTCAGGTTGAAGCTCAACAGTTTCTGCGGATCGACCCAGATCCGCATCGCCCGCTCGGCACCGTACAACTGCGCCTTGCCGACGCCATCCAGGCGCTTGATCTCGTTCATCACGTTACGCGCCAGGTAATCGCTGAGGGCCACGTCGTCGAGCTTGCCGTCGCTGGAGGTGAGGGTGATCAGCAACAGGAAACCGGCCGAGACCTTTTCCACCTGCAAGCCTTGCTGGGTGACTGACTGGGGCAGGCGCGACTCCACGGCCTTGAGGCGGTTCTGCACATCGACCTGAGCCAGTTCCGGATTCGTACCAGGTTGAAAGGTCGCGGTGATCGTGGCGCTGCCGAGGCTGCTCTGGGAGCCGAAGTACAGCAGGTGGTCGGCACCGTTGAGCTCTTCCTCGATCAGGCTGACCACGCTTTCGTCCACGGTCTGCGCCGAAGCGCCCGGGTAGGTGGCGGAGATCTCGATCTGCGGCGGCGCGACGTCCGGGTACTGCGCCACTGGCAGCTTTGGAATGGCAAGGGCACCGGCCAGGAGAATGAACAACGCAACCACCCAGGCGAACACCGGGCGGTCGATAAAGAACTGCGGCATAGGACGTTTCCTGGTTACTGGGCCGGTGCCTGGGCGAGTGGAGCGTCGTCGATCCGGACTTTTTCACCGGGACGGGCGTGTTGCAGACCTTCTACGACGATGCGGTCACCGGGCTTGAGGCCGTGAGTGACGATCCAGCGGTCGTCATGCACGGGGCCCAGTTCCACCGCTTGCAGGCTGATTTGTTGCTGGGCGTCTACCAGCAACACTTGGGCGATGCCCGCGCTGTCGCGCTGGATGGCCCGTTGCGGCACGCTGATGCCTTGGCGGTCTACGGCCTGCTCCAGGCGTACACGCACGAAACTGCCCGGCAGCAAATCCAGATCCGGGTTGGGAAATTCGCTGCGCAGGGTGATCTGGCCGGTGCCCGGATCGACGCTGATGTCGGTGAACAGCAGCTTGCCCGGCAGCGGATAGAGGCTGCCGTCATCCTGAATCAGCGTCGCCTTGGCCTGGCCCTGGCCGACCTGTTGCAACTGGCCGGAGCGCAGGGCCCGACGCAGTTCGTTGAGCTCACGGGTCGATTGGGTGAGGTCGGCGTGGATCGGGTCCAATTGCTGGATCAGCGCCAGTGGCGTGGTTTCGTTCTGCCCTACCAGAGCGCCTTCAGTCACCAGGGCGCGGCCGATGCGCCCGGCAATCGGCGCGGTCACCGTGGCATAGCCCAGGTTCAGCCGCGCCCGCTCCACGGCGGCCTTGTTGGCTGCGACGTCAGCGGCGGTCTGGCGTGCTGCGGCGCGGGCATTGTCGTAGTCCTGGGCGCTGATGGCGTTGTCTTCGGTCAAGCGCGCGTAGCGCTGTTCCTGCAAGCGGGCCTGGAACGCATTGGCCTCGGCCTTGCGCAGCGCGGCTTCGGCGCTGCCCAGGTCAGCCTTGAGCGGCGCCGGGTCGATGCGGAACAGCACGTCGCCTTTCTTCACATCGCTGCCTTCGCGAAAGACGCGCTGCAAGACCACGCCGGGCACCCGTGCGCGCACCTCGGCGATCCGCGGCGCGGCGATGCGCCCGCTCAGTTCGCTGCTGATGGACAGTGGTCGGGCCTCGATGGTCTCGACCGCCACAGTCGCCAGTGGCGCGGCGTCCTCTGGAGCCGACGGGCCATCGCAGCCGCTCAGCAGCAGGGCGCCGAGCAACAGGCCCAGGGTGGCGAAAGGGTTCTTTGGCATGGTGCTTCCCCAATAATGAACCGTGCCATGCTACGGGGGCGGGGCGGGGGGATCGGTAAAGCTTTGTAGGGGGTATGTGAAATTGTGTAAGGGGTTTGCTCGGGGGCGGGTGGGGGCGTATATCCTTGGCAGCTTGAGACTTCTGCGCCGGGTAGCGCCTCATCGCGAGCAGGCTCGCTCCCACAAGTCGTACGCAGATCAAATGTGGGAGCGAGCCTGCTCGCGATAGCGGTATCTCTGGCGCCACCGTACTTTCTGGAAACACCTATGCCCAACATCCTCCTGGTCGAAGACGACCCCGCCCTCTGCGAACTGATCGCCAGTTACCTGGAGCGCAACGGCTATCAGGTCAGCGTGCTCAGCCGTGGCGATCAGGTGCGCGAGCGGGCCCGGGTCGATCCGCCGGACCTGGTCATCCTCGACTTGATGCTGCCGGGCCTGGACGGCCTGCAGGTCTGCCGGTTGCTGCGGGCCGATTCGGCGACGCTGCCGATCCTGATGCTCACCGCCCGGGACGACAGCCACGACCAGGTGCTCGGTCTGGAAATGGGCGCCGACGACTATGTCACCAAGCCCTGCGAGCCTCGCGTTTTGCTGGCGCGGGTGCGGACCTTGTTGCGACGCAGCAGCCTCACCGAGCCGCAGACGGCCAGCGACCGCATACTGATTGGCAACCTGTGCATCGATTTGTCCGAGCGCACCGTGACCTGGCGCGGGCAAGCGGTGGACCTGTCCAGTGGCGAGTACAACCTGTTGGTGGTGCTGGCCCGCCATGCCGGCGAGGTGCTGAGCCGCGACCAGATCCTGCAACGTCTGCGCGGCATCGAGTTCAACGGCACCGACCGCTCGGTGGACGTGGCGATTTCCAAGTTGCGGCGCAAGTTCGACGACAACGCCGACGAAGCGCGCAAGATCAAGACCGTCTGGGGCAAAGGCTATCTTTTCAGTCGTTCCGAGTGGGAATGCTGAGCTGATGTGGAAGCTGCTGATCCGACTTTACCTGGTCACTATCGTCTCCTACAGCGCGGCGATGTATTTGATGCCGGAGCTGGTGATCCGCCTGTTCCAGGACCGTTTTGTAACCTACAACCTCGATTATTCCCGTGGCTTGCAAACCTTGTTGGTCAAGCAGTTTCACGCTGTGCCCAACGAACAGTGGCCGGCGTTGGCGGCGCAGATGGACAAGGACTTCGAGCCGCTGCGCATCGAGCTGGCGCCCATCGACGATCAAGGCTTCACGGCCAATGAGCAGGCGCGTCTCAAGCGTGGCGAGAACGTGGTGCGCCTCGGCGACTGGGCCTGGCGAACCCTGGCAGTTTCGCCGTTGGACGGTCAGACGGCGGTCAAGATGATCGTTCCGCCGGATCCGACCGACGTCAACTGGTTGTACTGGAGCATCAACGTGCTGATCGGCGCGACGATGCTGGCCTGCCTGCTGCTGTGGCTGCGGCCGCACTGGCGCGATCTGGAGCGGCTCAGGCGTACTGCCGAGCGCTTCGGTAAAGGGCATTTGAGCGAGCGCACGCACATCGCCTCCAGTTCGAATATCGGCAGTCTGGCCCACGTGTTCGATACCATGGCCGGAGACATCGAGAAGCTGCTCAACCAGCAACGGGACCTGCTCAACGCGGTGTCCCACGAGCTGCGCACGCCCCTGACCCGGCTCGACTTCGGCCTGGCGCTGGCACTGTCCGATGAGCTGCCGCCGGCCAGCCGGGAGCGCCTGCAAGGCTTGGTCGCGCACATCCGCGAGCTGGATGAGCTGGTGCTGGAATTGTTGTCCTACAGCCGTCTGCAGAACCCTGAGCGGCTGCCCGAGCGGGTCGATGTGGCGCTGGACGAATTCATCGACAGCATCCTGGGCAGCGTCGACGAGGACCTGGCGGCGCCGGACGTAGTGATCGATGTGTTGCTGCATGGCACGCTGGAGCGTTTCGTGCTGGACCCGCGCCTGACCGCCCGGGCCTTGCAGAACCTGTTGCGCAATGCCATGCGCTATTGCGAGAAACGGATCCAGGTAGGGGTGCTGGTCAGCGACCAGGGCTGCGAAATCTGGGTCGACGATGACGGTATCGGCATCCCCGACGACGAGCGCGAACGGGTGTTCGAGCCGTTCTACCGTCTGGACCGCAGCCGCGACCGCGCCACCGGTGGCTTCGGCCTCGGCCTGGCAATCAGCCGTCGCGCCCTGGAGGCCCAGGGCGGCACACTGACTGCTGAAGCCTCGCCACTGGGCGGCGCCCGCTTCAGGCTGCGGCTACCCACCCGCTTTTGACCCTGTGGCGAGGGAGGAGCTGGCTCCCGCTGGGCCGAGAATCGGCCCCCGTCACCCAAACAACCCCGCCGCAATATTGATCGAAAACCCCAGGATCGCCGTGTTGAACACAAACCCGATCAACGATTGCGCCAGCACGATCTTGCGCAACTGCCGTGTCGCGACCCCCACGTCGGAGGTCTGTACTGCGACGCCGATGGTGAACGAGAAATACAGGAAGTCCCAATAGTTGGGGCTGCTCAGCCCTTCGGCAAAGCGCAGCGCCGGTTCCTTGCCGTTCCAGGTGTAATACAGCTTCGCGTAATGGACGCTGAAGATCACCCCGATCAGCAGCCATGAGCCGATGACAGTCATGGCCGTGAAGCCGTAATGCAGCAGTCTGGCGCTGGCATCCAGGTCGCGACTGCCGGCCAGTTCGAAAGTGATCGTCGCCAGGCTGGCCAACGCCGCGATGCAGACGGTCAGCAGTACCAGCCCGGCGTTCTCATCTTCGATTTCGGCGATGCGCCTGACATCGGGTGCCTTGGCCCGCACGGTCAGCCAGAACATCAGTGCCAGGTAACTCCAGACCCCGACGTTCCAGCCGATAAGGATTTTACTGAGGATGGAATCTGCCGGAGCCAGGACACCGACTGCCAGGCCGAGAACCGTGGCGATGGACAGGCGCGGATGGGTGCGGGTGAGCAAGGGCATCGGGATTAGTCAGCCAGGGCGGTGGTTGGAGCCGGCATGGGGAGATCCTGCCGGGCGCGATCGCCAGATAGTAGCCGAACAGCTGCAAGTGCGGAGATCTTCATGGCGGGTCCACCGCAATCGCGAGCAGGCTCGCTCCCACAGGGGGGCTTGTGGTTGGAAGCAGTCTTTTGAACACCCCAGAACTTTGTGGGAGCGAGCCTGCTCGCGATAGCGATGGAGCATTCGACATCTGCATGACCTGACCCGCCGCAATCGCGAGCAGGAGGCTTGTGGTTGGAAGCAGTCTTTTGAACACCCGAGAACTTGTGGGAGCGAGCTTGCTCGCGATAGCGATGGTGCATTCGACATCTGCATGACCTGACCCACCGCAATCGCGAGCAGGCTCGCTCCCACAGGGATTTGGGGTTGGAAGCGGTCTTTTGAACACCCGAGAACTTTGTGGGGGACCCATGGGGATGCAAGCCGGCTTCTGCAAGGACGCAAAAGTGTCTTTCGTCGTAAATATTCGCGCTTTGATGGCTTTTTGACATTTACCCCGTGATTCCATGACACGATTCAGTACAATCGCCGGCCCTCAGCCGGGCATGGAAGCAGTTCGGCTTTTCAGTTACGAGAAAAATTCCATGCTCATCGGCAGTTATTCCCCCGCCCTTGTTTCCATTTCCCTGTTCGTTGCTGTGCTGGCGTCCTACACGGCGCTGGACCTGGCCGGACGTATCGCCACGGCCCAGGGACGAGCCGCGCATTGGTGGATGGCCGGCGGGGCGTTGGCAATGGGGGTGGGCGTCTGGTCCATGCATTTCATCGGCATGCTGGCGTTCACTTTGCCAGTGGAGTTGGGCTACGACATTTCCATCACCGCACTGTCCTTGCTGATCGCCGTGCTTTCCTGCGGCTTTGCCCTGTGGCTGGTCAGCCAGCCGAAGCTCCCGGCCTGGCAGTTGGCCTTTGGCGCGTTGATCATGGGCGCCGGCATCAGCGCCATGCACTACACCGGCATGGCAGCGTTGCAGATGCAGCCGGGCATCGATTACGACCCGACCCTGTTCGGCGCCTCGCTGGTGATTGCTGTCGCAGCCAGCGCGGCGGCGTTATGGATCGCCTTTCGCCTGCGACAGAACACGCCCCACGTGCGACTCGCCCGCGCCGGGGCTGCGGTGCTCATGGGCATCGCAATTGTCGGCATGCATTACACCGGGATGGCCGGGGCGCAGTTCCGGGACGGTAGTTTCTGCGGCGCGCTGGACGGCTTGAGCGGCAAGGGCCTGGACAATCTGGTGTTGATCACCACCCTGGCGGTGCTGGCGATTGCCTTGCTGACGTCGATCCTCGATGCGCGCCTGGAAGCCCGTACCGCCGAGCTGGCCCAATCCCTGACCCTGGCCAACCGTGAGCTGACCCAACTGGCCCTGCACGATCCCCTCACAGGGTTGCCCAACCGCGTGCTGCTGGCTGACCGTATCGGCCAGGCCATGCACCGGGTGCAGGAGCAGGGCGGTTGCTTTGCATTGATGTTCATCGACCTGGACGGTTTCAAGCCGGTCAACGATGCCTTCGGTCACCACATGGGCGATCTGTTGCTGCGCGACGTGGCCCTGCGCCTGCGCGAAGACCTGCGCAGCCAGGACACCCTGGCACGGATCGGCGGCGATGAATTCGTGCTGTTGGTGCAACTGGCCGAGCCCGACGACGCCTTGCGGCTGGCCGCGCGGCAGGTCAGCCTGATCGCCCGTACGTTCCGGGTGGCCGAGCATGACTTGCAGATCTCCGCCAGCATCGGCATCTCGCTGTACCCGGGCAACGGTCACAGTGCCGAAGAACTGCTGATGAACGCGGACGCGGCGATGTACCACGCCAAAGGCGCGGGCAAGAACGGCCACCGGTTCTTCGATGTGTCGATGAACAACAATGCCCGTAAGCAACTGCAACTGCTGCAAGACCTGCGCATCGCCGTCGAGCAGCGGCAATTCAGCCTGCACTACCAACCCAAGTTCGATGCCGCCAAAGGCCGTCCGGTCGGCGCCGAAGCCCTGTTGCGCTGGACCCATCCGACCCAGGGCCTGCTGATGCCCGACACCTTCATTGACCTGGCGGAGAAGACCGGCCTGATCATCCCCATCGGCGAATGGGTGCTGAACGAAGCCTGCCGCCAGATGCGCGAGTGGTATGTGCTCGGCTATACCGACTGGCGCATCGCGGTGAACCTGTCGGCGTTGCAGTTCTGCCACGCGGGGCTGGTGCAGAGCGTGGCCAGGGCGCTGGAGACCCACCGTCTGCCTCCCAACAGCCTGACCCTGGAAATCACCGAAACCACCGCCATGAGCGATGCCGATGCGAGCATGAACGTATTGCAGCAACTGTCGGACATGGGCGTGGACCTGTCCATCGACGACTTCGGTACCGGCTACTCAAGCCTGATGTACCTCAAGCGCCTGCCGGCCAATGAGCTGAAGATTGACCGTGGTTTCGTCCGAGACCTGGAGCATGACAGCGATGACGCGGCCATCGTGTCGGCCATCGTCGCCCTCGGCCAGGCCTTGGGCCTGCGGATCGTCGCCGAAGGGGTGGAAACCAATGTGCAACAGAGCTTCCTGACGCAGTTGGGCTGCGATTCGTTGCAAGGCTATCTGTTGGGCCATCCGCTGCCCGCCGAGGGCTTTCTGCACAATATTCGCAAGGCTCATCGGGTGGAGATGGCTTGAGGGTGGCGATGCACAGGGAGTGCAGGGGTCCAGTAAACACTGATGCATTGCCCAGACACTAAAAGGAATGTTTCGCCGCCGCCGAAGTCCCAACTTCAGTACCTTGAATAACTGGAGTCTTCCCATGCGCAAACCAACCCTGATCGCCAGCCTGTTCCTGACTGCCGGTCTCGTCGCCCTCGGCCCTGTGGCGCAGGCAGCTCAAGCCACCGGCGATGCGGTGGAGCACTCGCCCAACAATGGTCGCCGGCTGGTCGAAGCTGACCGTACGCCAGCCGAATATCAGCGCGCGGACAAAGCGATCAAGAACTGGAAGGAAAAGGGCCTCGAAGCACCGGATGAGGGGTCGCAGTGGGTGCAGATCCATGACAAATACGTGATGGTGGTGATCGCTTCCGGCCGGATCCTCAAAATCACCCCTGCGACGCGCTGAGCTTCAGAGCACTTCACCTTTGTCCCACAGATGAACCAGTTCGCCAGGTGCCTGGTCCTCGGGCACCTGCAGCACCATTTCGTCATCCTGATCGTTGGCGCGGTAGCGTACTTCGATCCGGAAGAATCGCTGGTCGCCTCGACCCGAGGGGGCCGAGGCCAACGGCAGGCAACCTTCCAGCACTGAACAGATCCGCGAGCGCTGCGTGATATCGCACTGGGCGAATTCGATTTCCCGGGGGCGGGTCAGGGCGTGGATGGCTGCCACGCCGCCCTGGCGTGACAGGCGTACCACGGCGTTGTCGTCGAGGTCTGGAAGGGTTTTCATCAGCTCTCCTGTGTCAGGTCGACGCCCACTTTGCTCCAGGCACCTTGCACCGCTTGCACCTCTGGCGTTCCAAAGCGATGGCGGGCATGCTCGACCGTCAGGCGGGCGAAATCACTGAAGGACGCGTCGTTGGCCAATCTGCGGTCGCACAAGGTTTCATACCAGATCCGTCCGGCCTTTTCCCAGGCAAATCCGCCCAGCGTGGTGGCGACCAGATAAAAGGCTCGGTTGGGGATCCCGGAGTTGATGTGCACACCGCCATTGTCTTCGCGGGTGATGACGAATTCGCGCATGTGCGCCGGTTGCGGGTCCTTGCCCAGCAGCGGGTCATCGTAGGCCGTGCCGGGGTTGGACATGCTGCGCAGGCCATCGCCCTTGATCTTGTCCGTGAGCAGGTCGGCGCCGATCAGCCAGTCGGCCTGGTCGGCGGTCTGCTCGAGCACGAACTGCTTGACCAGCACGCCGAACACATCGGAGATGGATTCGTTCAACGCGCCGGACTGGTTGGCGTAGACCAGCCCGGCTTCGCTTTCGGTCACGCCATGGGCCAATTCGTGGGCCACCACATCCAGGGAGCGGGTGAAGCGCTGGAAGATTTCTCCATCGCCGTCGCCGAACACCATCTGCGCGCCGTTCCAGAAGGCGTTTTCATAACCCTGGCCGTAGTGCACGCTGCCCACCAGGGCCAGGCCTTTATTGTCGATGGAGTCGCGTCCCAGGACTTTCCAGAAAAAATCATAGGTGGCGCCAAGGGCATCGTAGGCTTCGTCCACGGCCGGGTCGCCGCTGGCCGACTGGCCCTCCACGCGTATCGGCTGGCCGGGCAGCTCCATGGTGTTCTGCGCGTCATGCACGCTGCGTTGCGGATGTCCGGCCTTGCCGCGCTTGGGCAGTCTGGCGGCGGCAGGTACGTTGTCGGGCGGACCGGGATTGTGCCGCAGACTGCGCACATGGGTCAGGGTGCCGAGTGCGCTGGAACGCTGTTGTTCGGAGCCGTGGGCGATGATTCGGTTGAGGATATAAGGCGGGATGAAACCTGGGAGCGGGCGAGAGTCGAACATCAGAAAATCCTTATCTGAACGGCTGGGGACTATACCCATGTGAACCGAAACGCTCGCGCCGGTTCCATCCTGCAAAGACGCCTCGCAACAAGGCGGGACCGATCCCTTTGCTGCAAAGGATTGCCAGGCGCTCGCAATTCTGCGAAAACCCCGCGCCTGGACCACAAGGAAATGCCCCATGAACGAAGAGCTGCAAATCATCGACCTGGAACAGGGCGACGGTAAAAGCGTAGTCAAAGGTGCGCTGATCACCACTCAATATCGTGGCACCCTTGAAGACGGGACTGAATTCGACTCGTCCTACAGTCGCGGCAAACCCTTCCAGTGTGTGATCGGCACCGGTCGCGTGATCAAGGGTTGGGATATCGGGCTGATGGGCATGCGGGTCGGTGGCAAGCGCAAGCTGCTGGTGCCGGCTCACTTGGCCTACGGTGAGCGATCCATGGGCGCGCATATCAAGCCCAATGCCAATCTGATCTTTGAAATCGAACTGCTTGAAGTGCTGACTCGTGATGATTGAGCGGCATGCGGTGCGGCTTTGTCCATGAGGAAGAAAGTATTGCTACGCTCTGCATTCGATGCAGGGCTTGATTCGTCGGGAGCGAACCGTGGACGCAGAACAACATGACCTGGGCGTGTCCCAAGTGGCCGCGGCCATTGCCGAGCCGGCTCGCACCCGGATGCTCTGCTCATTGATGGACGGCCACGCCCGGACCAGTACGGAGCTGGCGAGTATCGCCGAGGTCAGTGCCTCTACCGCCAGCGCCCATCTGGCCAAGCTCAAGGAGTTGGCCCTGGTGCGGCTGCATGTCCAGGGTCGGCATCGCTATTACAGCCTGGCGAGCCCGCAGGTGGCACAGGCGTTGGAAGCCTTGATGGTCATCGGCCAGAACGCCGCGCCGACCTTCACTCCACGCACCCCGGATCGCCTGCAGTTTGCCCGCACCTGCTACGACCACATGGCCGGCACCCTGGCGGTGCGCCTGCATGATCGCATGATCGAAGCGGGGTGGCTGGTGGAGGAAGAAGGGCGGGGCTATCGGCCGAGCGAAGCGGGCGAGGCGTTGTTCGTGAGGCTGGGCATCGACGTGCAGATCCTGGCCGCCCAACGACGCCGGTTCGCCTGCCCATGCCTGGACTGGAGCATGCGCCGACCGCACCTGGGCGGCGCCTTGGGCGCGGCGTTGTTGCAAGTGGCGATCAAGCGTCAATGGGTGCTCCAGGACCTGGACAGCCGGGCGTTGGGCTTGACGGCTGTCGGACGCAAGGAGCTGGCCGCGTGGTTTGGTATAAGCGCAGCCCCTCATACGCCGGTGGCTGCCGCGCTTGCCCGCGACGGCGTCAGTCCATCCAACACCATCGCCAACTGAACTGCCGCCATCGCGAGCGGGCTCGCTCCCACATGATGACTGGTTGGCTGCCGATTCAGTGTTCAGCGCAACTCTGCCGTGGGAGCGAGCCTGCTCGCGATGGCAACCGGTTTTCATGGTGGGGCTTACGGCGGGGGACTCTGACGGCTTGCGCACATTTATGTGGCGAGGGAGCTTGCTCCCGCTGGGCTGCGAAGCAGCCCCAAACCAGGCAATGCGATCATTGCGTTCTATCGTGTTGACCGGGTTGCGACTGCTGCGCAGTCGAGCGGGAGCAAGCTCCCTCGCCACAAAAGCTCCATGGCGCTATAGACGGGCTTGGATCAAACCTTGATGATCCAACCCGCTGGCGCTTCCACATCGCCGGTCTGCACACCGGTCAGCTCCTTGTAGAGCTTCTGGGTGATCGGGCCGACTTCGGTTTCGCTGTGGAAGACGTGCAGCTTGTCCTTGTAGTTGATCCCACCGATTGGCGTGATCACAGCGGCGGTACCGCAGGCGCCGGCTTCCTTGAAGTCCGACAGCTTGTCGATGAACACGTCGCCTTCGACCACTTCCAGGCCCAGGCGCGATTTCGCCAGTTCGATCAGCGACAGGCGGGTGATGCCCGGCAGGACCGAAGGGGAGTTGGGGGTGACGAATTTGTTGTCGTGGGTGATGCCGAAGAAGTTCGCCGAGCCGACTTCTTCGATCTTCGAATGGGTCAGCGGGTCGAGGTAGATGCAATCGGCGAAGCTCGCCTTCTTGGCTTGGGAACCCGGCATCAGGCTGGCGGCGTAGTTGCCACCGACCTTGGCCGCGCCGGTGCCTTGTGGGGCGGCACGGTCGAAGCTGGAGATCAGGAAGTTGTGCGGGGTCAGGCCGCCCTTGAAGTAGGCGCCGACCGGAATGCAGAAGATCGAGAAGATGAACTCGGGCGCGGTGCGCACGCCGATGTTGTCACCCACGCCGATCACGAACGGACGCAGGTACAGCGCGCCGCCGGTGCCGTAGGGCGGGATGAAGCGCTCGTTGGCGCGGACCACTTGCTTGCAGGCCTCGACGAACTGCTCGGTCTCGACGAATGGCATCAGCAGCCGGGCGCAGCTGCGTTGCATGCGGGCGGCGTTCTGGTCCGGGCGGAACAGGTTGATCGAACCGTCCTTGCAACGGTAGGCCTTCAGGCCTTCGAAGCATTGCTGGCCGTAGTGCAGGGCCGTGGAGCCTTCGCTGATGTGCAGCACATTGTCGTCGGTCAGGGTGCCGGCGTCCCAGGCGCCATCGCGCCAGTGCGACAGGTAGCGCTTGTCGGTCTTGATGTAGTCAAAGCCCAGTTTGTCCCAATTGATGCTCTCGTTACCCATGACACCCTCTATTGCTTAACGACCGTCGAAACGGTTCAAGGCTTCTGACGTTTTTGGATGGGGACAACAATACTTCATTCCAGAGGTGTTTCGCAGCCCGCATGACGGGCGCCCGGTGATTTTTCCGGCGCCGCGCACCCGTGGCGAGGGAGCTTGCTCCCGCTCGAGTGCGAAGCACTCGCAATTGCAATCTTTGGGTAGAGCCTGATTGCAGGATTTGGGGCCGCTTCGCGGCCCAGCGGGAGCAAGCTCCCTCGCCACAGAGCAATGCGATCACACATCCAGAGAGATGCAATCACACATGCAACGCATGCCCCAGCGCACGCAACGCCGCTTCCTGCACCGCCTCACCCAGTGTCGGGTGGGCGTGGATGGTGCCGGCGATGTCTTCCAGCCGGGCGCCCATTTCCAGGGACTGGCCGAACGCGGTGGACAGCTCCGAGACGCCGACACCGACCGCCTGCCAACCGACGATCAGGTGGTTGTCCCGGCGCGCCACGACCCGCACGAAACCGCTTTTCGATTCCAGCGTCATCGCCCGGCCATTGGCCGCGAACGGGAAGCTGGACACGATGCAGTCCAGCCCGGCCGCCTTGGCTTCGTCCGGGGTCTTGCCGACCACCACCAGCTCCGGATCGGTGAAGCACACCGCTGCAATGGCCGCAGGGTTGAACTCTCGGTGCTGACCGGCGATCAGCTCGGCGACCATCTCGCCCTGGGCCATGGCCCGGTGGGCAAGCATCGGCTCGCCGCTCAGGTCACCGATGGCCCAGACGTTGCGCATGCTGGTCTGGCAACGATCATCGATTTTCACCGCCGGACCGTTCATCGCCAGGTCCAGCGCTTCGAGGTTCCAGCCCTGGGTATTGGGCTTGCGTCCGACCGCCACCAGCACGCGGTCGGTGTCCAGGTTGAGCGTGTCGCCATTTGGATCGCGCACTTGCAAGGTGCTCGCCTGGGCATCGAAACCTTCGACGCTGTGCTTGAGGTACAGCTTGACGCCCAACTGCTTGAGCGCTTCGTGCACGGGTTGCGTCAGCTCGCCGTCGTAGGCCGGCAGGATCCGCTCCTGGGCTTCGACCACGCTGACCTCGGCGCCGAGCTTGCGATAAGCGATGCCCAGCTCCAGGCCGATATAGCCGCCGCCGACCACCACCAGGTGCTTGGGCACCGAGGTCGGGGCGAGGGCTTCAGTGGACGAAATGATCGGCCCGCCAATCGGCAGCATTGGCAGGTCGACGCTTTTCGAGCCGGTGGCCAGCAGCAAGTGCTCGCACTGGATGCGGGTGTCGCCGACTTCCACGGTCTTGCCGTCGACCACCTTGGCCCAGCCATGGATGACCTGGACCTTGTGTTTCTTCAGCAGCGCCGCGACGCCGGTGGTCAGGCGGTCCACGATGCCGTCCTTCCATTCCACGCTCTTGCCGATGTCCAGGCTTGGCGCCGACACCGTGATGCCCAGGGCCGAGCCCTGGCTGTGGTGCCGGGTCTGATGGAACTGCTCGGCCACATGGATCAAGGCCTTGGACGGAATGCAGCCGATGTTCAGGCAGGTCCCGCCCAGCGCCTGGCCTTCTACCAGGATGGTCGCAATGCCCAGTTGACCGGCGCGAATCGCCGCCACGTAGCCGCCGGGGCCGCCGCCGATGATCAGCAGCGTGGTGTTCAGAGTCTGTTGCATGCCTGCTCCCAATTAGTCGACGAACAAGGTGGCGGGTTGTTCGAGCAAGCCGCGCAGGGCCTGGATGAATTGCGCCGCGTCCATGCCATCGACCACCCGGTGATCGAAGGAGCTGGAGAGGTTCATCATCTTGCGCACGACGATCTGGCCTTTGATCACTACCGGCCGCTCGACGATCTTGTTGACGCCGACGATTGCCACTTCCGGCAGGTTCAGCACCGGTGTGCTGACGATGCCGCCCAGCGCGCCGAGGCTGGTCAGAGTGACGGTCGAGCCGGACAGTTCATCGCGGCTGGCCTTGCCATTACGGGCAGCGGTTGCCAGGCGTGAGATTTCCGCTGCGCTGTCCCACAGGCTACGGGCCTCGGCGTGACGCATCACCGGCACCATCAGGCCGACGTCGCTCTGGGTGGCGACGCCCACATGCACCGCTCCCGAGCGGTGGATGACCTGGGCTTCGTCGTCATAGCGGGCGTTCATCTGCGGGAAGTCGCGCAGGGCCACCACCAGCGCCCGCACCAGGAACGGCAACAGGGTCAGCTTGCCGCGAGAGGCGCCATGTTTTTCATTCAGATGGACCCGCAATTCTTCCAATGCAGTGACGTCGATTTCCTCGACGTAGCTGAAATGCGCGGCGCGCTGGGTCGCTTCCTGCATGCGCTGGGCGATCTTGCGGCGCATGCCGATCACCGGGATCTGCTCTTCGTCGTGGCGTTCGGCGTAGCTTGAGCCGCCCTTGGCCTGGGGCGACGAGCCCTGGGCCAGATAGGCTTCCAGGTCTTCGTGCAACACCCGTCCGGCCGGGCCGGTGCCCTGGACCAGACGCAACTGAATGCCGAGGTCCAAGGCATGCTTGCGTACGGCCGGGGAGGCCAGCGGACGCTCGTCGGGTGCGCGGGCTACCGGCGCTTGCGGGGCTGGCGCCGGACGCGGCGCGGCGGTTTTTTCCACGACCGGTTCAGGCGCGGCCACCGGCGCCGGTTTTGCAGGCTGGGCAGGTGCAGTCGGCTGTGCCGACTCCTTCAGGTTGCCCGCGCCTTCGACTTCAATGCGGATCAGTTCGCTGCCCACCGCCATGACTTCGCCCGGCTCGCCACCCAGGGCGATGACTCGACCGTGGACTGGCGAGGGAATATCCACCATCGCCTTGTCCGTCATGACATCGGCCAGCACCTGGTCCTCGACGACCATGTCGCCGACCTTGACGTGCCACACCGACAGCTCGACTTCCGCGATGCCTTCGCCGATGTCCGGCATCTTGATAACGTGCGTGCCCATTCAGACCTCCATGACCCGTTTCAACGCCGCGCCCACACGGGACGGCCCTGGGAAATACGCCCACTCCTGCGCATGCGGGTAGGGAGTGTCCCAACCAGTGACGCGCTCGATAGGCGCTTCCAGGTGGTGGAAGCAGTGTTCTTGCACCAGCGACACCAGCTCGGCGCCGAAACCGCAGGTGCGGGTGGCTTCGTGGACGATCACGCAGCGGCCGGTCTTTTTCACTGACTTGACGATGGTGTCCAGGTCCAGCGGCCACAGGCTGCGCAGGTCGATGACTTCGGCATCGACGCCGCTTTCCTCGGCCGCGACCTGGGACACATACACAGTGGTGCCGTAGGTGAGGATGGTCACGTCCTTACCGGGACGGGTGATGGCGGCCACGTCCAGCGGCACCGTGTAGTAGCCGTCCGGAACCTGGGCCGACGGGTGCTTGGACCACGGCGTTACCGGGCGGTCGTGGTGGCCGTCGAACGGGCCGTTATACAGGCGCTTGGGTTCGAGGAAGATCACCGGGTCATCGTTCTCGATGGAGGCGATCAGCAGGCCCTTGGCGTCGTAGGGGTTCGATGGCATCACCGTGCGCAGGCCGCAGACCTGGGTGAACATCGCCTCGATACTCTGGCTGTGGGTCTGGCCGCCATAGATCCCGCCGCCGCAGGGCATGCGCAGGGTCATCGGTGCGGTGAACTCGCCGGCCGAGCGATAGCGCAGGCGCGCCGCTTCGGAGATGATCTGGTCCGAGGCCGGGTAGACGTAGTCAGCGAACTGGATCTCGGCCACCGGACGCAAGCCATAGGCGCCCATGCCCACCGCAACGCCGACGATGCCGCTTTCGGAAATCGGTGCGTCGAACACCCGTGAGGTGCCGTATTTGTTCTGCAGGCCTTCGGTGCAGCGGAACACGCCGCCGAAGTAACCCACGTCCTGGCCGAACACCACGACGTTGTCGTCGCGTTCGAGCATCACGTCCATCGCCGAGCGCAGGGCCTGGATCATGGTCATGGTGGTAGTGGTCATGGCGGTGTCCAGCGCAATATTGTTGTTGTGATCGTTCATGTCAGATCCCCAACTGCTGACGCTGGCGCTTCAAGTGCTCCGGCATCTCTTTGTAGACGTCTTCGAACATGGTCGCGGCGCTTGGAATCTGCCCGCCGGCGAGGGTGCCGTACTGCTCGGCTTCCTTCTGCGCGGCGATCACCTCGGCTTCGAGCTCGGCGGTGACGGCGGCATGTTCTTCCTCCGACCACTGGCCGATACGGATCATGTGCTGTTTGAGGCGGGCAATCGGATCGCCCAGCGGGAAGTGGCTCCAGTCATCGGCGGGGCGGTACTTGGACGGATCGTCGGAGGTCGAGTGCGGGCCGGCGCGGTAGGTGACCCATTCGATCAGCGCCGGGCCGAAGTTGCGCCGGGCGCGCTCGGCGGCCCAGCGCGAAGCCGCGTAGACCGCCATGAAGTCGTTGCCATCGACCCGCAGCGAAGCGATGCCGCAGCCGACGCCGCGTCCGGCGAAGGTGGTGGCTTCACCGCCGGCAATGGCCTGGAAGGTCGAGATCGCCCACTGGTTGTTGACCACGTTGAGAATCACCGGCGCCCGGTAGACGTGGGCGAAGGTCAGGGCGGTGTGGAAGTCCGATTCGGCGGTGGCGCCGTCGCCGATCCAGGCCGAGGCGATCTTGGTGTCGCCCTTGATCGCCGAAGCCATGCCCCAGCCCACGCCCTGGATGAATTGCGTGGCCAGGTTGCCGGAAATGGTGAAGAAACCGGCGTCTTTGACCGAGTACATGATCGGCAACTGCCGGCCCTTGAGCGGATCGCGCTCGTTGGACAGCAACTGGCAGATCAGGTCGACCAGCGGGACGTCGCGGGCCATCAGGATGCTTTGCTGGCGGTAGGTGGGAAAGCACATGTCGTCGATGTTCAACGCCAGGGCCTGGGCGCTGCCGATAGCTTCCTCGCCGAGGCTCTGCATGTAGAACGACATCTTCTTCTGCCGCTGGGCGACCACCATGCGGTTGTCGTAGATCCGTGTCTTGAGCATGGCGCGCATGCCTTTGCGCAGGATCTCGACGGGGATGTCATCGGCCCATTCGCCCAGGGCATTGCCTTGGTCGTCGAGCACGCGGATCAGGCTGCGGGCCAGGTCGATGGTGTCGGCCGGTTCTACGTCGACGGGAGGTTTGCGCACCGTACCGGCGTCGCTCAGATGCAGGTAGGAGAAGTCGGTCTTGCAGCCGGGACGGCCGGAGGGTTCCGGGACGTGCAGGCGTAGCGGTTCATACGCTGGGTTCATGGCTTTCTACGCTCGATCTTGTGAATTTCTTGTAGTGGGCGCGCTAGCTGACAAGTCCCCTGGGTAAGTGGGAAATTGTCCTACAACAATCATAGGCTCGGCGTAGAAGAATATTTTTCTCTGTTGGCTTGCTGTTCCGGTTATTTGCAGATAAAAAATCTGCACAACGATAAAAATCAGGAATATCTGTCTCATGCGCAAATTGGATCGCACCGACATCGGCATTCTCAACAGCCTCCAGGAAAATGCCCGCATCACCAACGCCGATCTCGCCCGCTCGGTGAACCTGTCGCCAACACCGTGCTTCAACCGGGTCCGGGCCATGGAGGAATTGGGGGTGATCCGCGAGCAGGTCACCTTGCTCGATGCCGACCTGCTGGGGTTGCACGTGAACGTGTTCATTCACGTCAGCCTGGAGAAACAGGTGGAAGAGGCGTTGCAGCACTTCGAAGAAGCGATCTCCGACCGGCCGGAAGTCATGGAGTGCTACTTGATGGCGGGGGATCCGGACTACCTGATCCGGGTGTTAGTGCCGACGATCCAGTCCCTGGAGCGGTTCATGATGGATTTTTTGACCAAGGTCCCCGGCGTGGCGAACATCCGTTCCAGCTTTGCCCTCAAGCAGGTGCGCTACAAGACGGCGTTGCCGTTACCGGCGAATGGGTTGACGTTGGGCGCTTGAGGTTCACGGATAATCACATTCCCCTGTGGGAGCGAGCTTGCTCGCGATGAGGCAGGCACATCCAACATCAACGCAAATTGACCCACCGCCATCGCGAGCAAGCTCGCTCCCACAGGGTGTCCTGTGGTGAGTTTCTGAGCTTCTTAGAGCTGATTGATCGGAATCTTCAGGTACGTCACACCATTATCTTCAGCCGGCGGCAGATTCCCCGCCCGCACGTTCACCTGCACCGCAGGCAACAACAGCGTCGGCATGCCCAGCGTCGAATCCCGTTGGGTACGCATTGCCACGAACGTGGCTTCGTCGATGCCGTCGCGAACATGGATATTGTGCTGGCGCTGCTCACCCACGCTGCTCATGCACTGGGGCTCGCGATGCTCTGGCGGATAGTCGTGGCATACATAGAGCCGCACGCCAGCGGGGAAGGCCAGCAGCTTGCGGATCGACGCGTAGAGTTGTCGGGCGTCGCCGCCGGGGAAGTCGCAACGGGCCGTGCCGACGTCCGGCATGAACAACGTGTCGCCCACCAGAATCACCTCGCTGTCGATCAGGTAGGCCATGTCCGCCGGGGTGTGGCCGGGTACATGCAGCGCGGTGGCCTTCAGGTTACCAATGCAGAAAGACTCGTCGGCGGCGAACAGGTGATCGAACTGTGAGCCATCCACGGCGAACTGCGGCTCAAGGTTGAACAACGCCTTGAAGACCCGCTGGACCTGATCGATGGCCTGGCCGATGGCGATCTTGCCGCCCAAGGCGCGACGCAGATACGGCGCGGCGGACAAGTGGTCGGCGTGGGCGTGGGTCTCCAACAGCCATTGCACGGTCAACCGGTGTTCGGCAACGAACGCGATGATGCGGTCGGCCTGGGTGGTGCTGCTGCGCCCCGAGGCCGGGTCGTAGTCGAGCACCGGGTCGACCACCGCACATTGTCCTCCATCCTGTTCGTAGACGACGTAGGTGTAGGTCTTGGAGGAGGGGTCGAGAAAGCTTTGAATCTGCGCGGGCATGCCAACGAACCTGTGCGGGAGGAACCGGTTGCACCCTGGCGGGTTACAACATATGGTCCGCAGCTTAGTGAGGGCCAAGGCGTCCTGCAAATGCGATCGCACCTGCCAACAGGTGTGCGTGGCTTGAGAGAACCTTATGTTGCTGGCGAGTCTTTTTGGTGTGGTCATGGGCCTGATCCTTGGCCTGACGGGGGCGGGCGGCGGGATTTTGGCCGTGCCGGCACTGGTGCTGGGCCTGGGCTGGAGCATGACCCAGGCCGCGCCGGTGGCATTGTTCGCGGTAGGCAGTGCGGCGGCGGTGGGCGCTATCGACGGACTGCGCCATGGCCTGGTGCGTTACCGCGCGGCGTTGCTGATCGCGCTGCTCGGCGCGGTGTTTTCGCCGCTGGGCATTTATGCGGCCCATCAGCTTTCGGAAAAGATCCTGATGATCCTGTTCAGCCTGCTGATGGTACTGGTGGCGGCGCGCATGCTGCGCCGCGAACCCAAGCAGCCGGGGCCCAGCGACCACGGTGCCGCCAGTTGGGGGCAGAAAAACTGCATGCTCGACCACAAGACCGGGCGCCTGGCCTGGACCCCGCGCTGTACCGCGACCCTGTCGGCACTGGGCGCGGTGACCGGCCTGGTTTCGGGGCTGCTGGGCGTGGGCGGCGGCTTCCTGATCGTGCCGGCCTTCAAGCAACTGACGGATGTGCAGATGCGCGGGATCGTCGCCACGTCGTTGATGGTCATCAGCCTGATTTCAGTGATCGGCGTGGTGGGCGCGTTTCATGCCGGGGTGAGCATCGACCGGGTGGGAGCAGTGTTCATCGCGGCGAGCATTGTCGGGATGGTTTTGGGCCGGCGATTATCCGCCAGAGTCCCGGCCCGTGCGTTGCAGGTGGGGTTTGCCGGGGTGTGCCTGGTGGTGGCGGTGTTCATGGTGGTGCGGGCGTAATTCCAGTCGGACGCAATCGTTGTGGCGAGGGAGCTTGCTCCCGCTCGGCTGCGAAGCAGACGCCGTGGATCAAAACCGTATGGGCCTGCTTCGCAGTCCAGCGGGAGCAAGCTCCCTCGCCACGGGGGGCCTTGCCTGGTCCGGAGACTGGGTGCTACAGCAACCGACACTGCATGGAGAACCCCAACGCCACCGACTGGCCTTGCTCCAGCAGGCGCAACCCCGGTCGCCCTGGCAGGTGGTGGGCGTTGACCGGATGGCTGACCGGTTCGATGCAGAAAAAGTCCAGGCCCACGGGGCAGTACAGCAGGAAATAATCGCTGCCGCTGGCCCGGCATTCCAGTTCGTAACCCAGGTCCGGTTGCTGGATCACGCACTGGCCGTCCCAACCGCCAAAGCCATTGTCGACCAGGCTGTCCGGCAGCAATCGCAATTGCTGGAAATCCCATTGCGGCGGAACGTCCACCCGCTCGGTCGGCAACTTCGTGGCATCGCACAGCCACACCTCGCTGGCGCGGGTTTGCAGGCACGTGCCGGCGGTGCGCGGGAAGTACGGATGCAAACCGAGCCCATGCCACGCCGCCTGTTCGGCGATGTGAGTGACGAGCATTGCGACTTGCAACTGGCCCCCGTTCAAGCGGATCCGCAGGCTGGCGCAGTACGCGAAGGGGAGTCGGCTGTCGAGTTGCAACAGCACTTCCCGGGCGCTCTGCTCGGTCACCTGCCACGGCTGTTGCCAGGCGCTGCCGTGGATCGGGAACGGATCGTTGGCACTGTTGGCTTCCAGGGCCAGCCAGCCCGACGGGCAATCGAAACCGCCCTGGGCGATCCGGTTCGACCAGGGGATCAACGGGAAACAACCGAGCTTGCCGGGCAGGCCGTTCTCCACGGCCTGCGGTGCCGGCGGGCGTAGCAGCGGCGCACCGTTGCTGCGCAGGGTCCATTCGACGAAGCTGGCGCCCAAGTGAGGGGCGAGGGTGAGACGGGTCAGTTCGTCTTCGAGGTGCAGAAGAGGTGGGGTCATGGAGCCTTGTCTGCCGGAGTCAAATAGTTAGGACGGTCTTGTGCAAATGCGTTTGTGGCGAGGGAGCTTGCTCCCGCTCGGCTGCGCAGCAGACGCCCTGATTGAAGACCGTAGGGGCCTACTGCGCAGTCCAGCGGGAGCAAGCTCCCTCGCCACAGAAGCTACAAAACACAAAGCCATGCAAGGGGTTTGCGAATGACCGAGGGTTACAACACCAAATGCGGCAACCACAGCGACAGGGCCGGCACATAGGTGACGAGCAGCAGCACCAGGAACAGCACCGCGTAGAACGGCAGCAGCGCCTTGACGGTGCTTTCGATGCTGACCTTGCCCACCGCCGAGCCGACGAACAGCACCGCGCCCACGGGCGGCGTTATCAGACCGATCCCCAGGTTGACCAGCATGATCATGCCGAACTGCACCGGATCCACGCCGATGCCCATGATCACCGGCATCAGGATCGGCGTCAGGATCAGGATCAACGGCGCCATGTCCATCACGGTGCCCAGCAGCAGCAACATCACGTTGATGCACATCAGGATCACGTAGCGGTTGTCCGACAGGGTCAGGAACATCGTGGTGATCTTCGCCGGGATCTGCATCAGCGTCATGATGTAGCCGAAACTGGCGGCGAAGCCGATCAGGATCATCACAATGGAGATGGTGCGAACCGTGCGGTGCATCAGCTTCGGCAGTTCATGCCACTTGTAGTCGCGGTAGATGAACATGGTCACGAAGAACGACCACAGCACCGCGATGGCCGCCGATTCGGTGGCGGTGAAGATGCCCGACAGGATCCCGCCGAGGATGATCACCATCGCCATCAGGCCCCACAGGGCTTCGCCGACGATCTTCAGCGCTTCGCGCATCGGGATGACGTCGCCCTTTGGATAGTCGCGCTTCTTCGCGAAGATCAGACACAGCACCATCAGGCACGCGCTCATCAGCAGGCCCGGGACGATGCCCGCCATGAACAGCGAGGCAATCGAAACCGTGCCACCGGCGGCCAGGGAGTAGAGCACCGAGTTATGGCTTGGCGGGGTCAGCAACGCTTGCACCGAACCGCTGACGGTCACGGCGGTGGAGAATTCCCGTGGATAACCCTTGCGCTCCATTTCCGGAATCAGCACCGAACCCACCGAAGCGGTGTCGGCCACGGAAGAGCCGGAGATTGCGCCGAAGAAGGTCGAGGCCACGATGTTGACCAGCGACAGGCCACCGCGCACGAAACCCACCAGCACCCCGGCACACGCCACCAGCCGGCGGGACATGCCGCCCTCGGCCATGATCGCGCCGGCCAGCACGAAGAACGGGATCGCCAGCAGCGAGAATTTGTTTACGCCGCCCGCGACCTGGATCATCACGGCCTGGAACGGGATGTCGATCCACCACGCACCGATCAGCGCGGCGGCGCCGAGGGCGTAGGCGACCGGCATGCCGATCAGGATCAATACGATAAAACTGCCCAGCAGAATCAGAGCGTCCATTAAGCGGCACCTTCGTTTTCTTCGACCAGGTCGAACTGCACGACCCGACGCTTGCTCTGGTCACCGAGCAGGAGTTTTTCCAGGACAAAAATCAGCGTCAGCAGGCCGCCCACGGGAATCGGCAGATAAGTGACGCCCACGCGCAGATCGGGCAGGGCGCTCATGAACTGGTTCCAGGTCGACATGCACAGCTTGGCGCCCCAGATGGTCATGAAAATGCAGATCATCGCCATCAACAGCTGAGAGAAGATCGACGCGACGGCCTTCAGGTGCGGCGGCATCCGGTCGGTCAGCATCGCCACGGCCATGTGCGCACCGGCGCGGTAGCTGGCTGCCGCGCCAATGAAGGTGAACACCATCATCAACAGAATCGCGGTGGGCTCGGGCCAGCTCGAGCCGGAACCCAGTACGTAGCGGGCGAACACGCCCCAGGGAATCATCAGGGAAATCGCCAGGACGGCAAGGCCGGCGACCCAGATGCAGGTCATGTAGATCTTATCGTTGATACGCAGCAGCAGATTCTTCATCGGGTTCCACCGTGAACCGGGCGCGCCTTGGGCATCAGGCGCGCCGGGCCTTTTCAGGAGTACAGAGCGAGGGCGTTACTGGACGGCTTCGATTTTCTTGATCAGGTCGGCATAAGGTGCGCCGTATTTGGCCCGTACTTCTGCGGTGGCGTCGTAGAAAGGCTTCTTGTCGACGGTGATGAACTCGACACCGGCGGCCTTGAGTTTCTCTTCACTGGCGGCCGACTTCTTGTCCCACAGCGCGCGCTCATCGAGCTGGGCGGCCTTGGCGGCTTTCCTCACCATCTCCTGTTGGGCCGGGGTGAGTTTTTCCCAGGTGATTTTCGACATCACGATCGGTTCGGGCAGGATCAGGTGACCGGTCAGGCTGTAGAACTTGGCGTTCTGGTAGTGGTTGTGTTCGAGCATGGTCGGCGGGTTGTTTTCCGCGCCGTCGATCACGCCGGTCTGCAGGGCGCTGAAGATCTCGCCGGTGTCCATGGCGATGCCGTTGCCGCCCATGGCGTTGATGGTCTCGATGAACATCGGGTTGCCCTGCACACGGATCTTCATGCCCTTGAGGTCTTCGAGCTTGCGCACCGGTTTCTTGGTATAGAGGTTGCGCGTGCCGCCGTCCATCCAGGCCAGGGCCACCAGGCCGAACTCAGAGTTGGTGATGCGATCGAGGATCTCATCGCCGACAGGACCATCGATCACGTTACGCATGTGCTGCGTGTCCCGGAAAATGAACGGCATGTTGAACACGTTCACGTCCGGCACCACCGGGCCGACGATGCCGAGGCTGACGCGGGTCATCTGGATGGCGCCGACCTGGGCCTGCTCGACGACTTCCTTTTCCGAACCCAGCACACCGCCAGGGAAATACTTGAAAGTCAGTTCGCCGTTGGTTTCCTTGGTCAGGGCCTTGCCCATGTTTTCCTCGGCGACCACGGTGGGGTAACCGGCGGGGTGGATGTCGGCGAACTTGATTTCCAGGGCGTGCGCCGCCTGGGCCAGGAAGGCCAGGGGCAGGGCTGCGATCAGAAGCGTGCGTTTGAAATTCATGGTCAATCTCCAGTCTTGTTTTTTTTATGGGTCATCCAGTGAAGCGGCATTGCTGATCAGTTCGCGGAGTGCTTCGGTCCTCCAAACGCGGGTTCGGCGAGGCCCTTGACCCCGGGATTGAGGGCGAAAACGCCACCGGCCAGCGATTGCGGATCGGTGTCGTCGCCGGGGCGAATCGAGGTGACGAACAACGTGTCCAGGCCACTGCCGCCAAAGGCGCACATCGTTGGCTTCTTCACCGGCACCGTCAGCGAACGATCGAGCCTGCCTTCCGGGGTGAAGCGGTGGATGAGCCCGGCATCGTTGGCGCAGATCCAGTAGCAACCCTCGGCATCGACCGCCGCGCCATCCGGGCGCCCGGCCAGGGGCAGCATGTCGACGAACAACCGGCGATTGCTCGGGGTGCCGCTGTCGATGTCGTAATCGAAAGCCCAGATCTGTTGCACCAATGGATGGGAATCAGAGAGGTACATGGTCCGCCCGTCTGGGCTGAAGCCCAGGCCGTTGGGCACGATGAAGCCGCTCAACTGCGCTTGCACCGGGCCGCGTTGCCCGGCCTCGAAGCGGTACATCCGGCCCTCGTCGGCGTTGGCACCCATGTTCAGCACCATGCTGCCGGCCCAGAAACGTCCCTGGCGGTCGCAGCGGCCATCGTTGAGGCGCATGTCGCTGCGGCTGTGCTCGACACCGGCGCAGAGCTCGCTGTCCAGGCTACCGTCATCGTTGGGGTGCAGGCGAAAGAAACCGCTTTCCATGCCGGCGATCCAGCCACCGTCCTGGTGCCGCGCAATGCAGGCGAGCATCTCGGGTGCTTCCCAGCCCTTGAGCTGGCCGGTGCCGGCGTTCCAGCACTGCAGGCCGCCGCTGGGAATGTCCACCCAGTACAGGGCGTTTTCCTCGGGGACCCAGACCGGGCTCTCCCCGACGGCGTTACGTGCATCGACAATCAATTCGGCTTGCATGGCGATTCCTTGGTTCGTTTCGTGTCCCATGAGTGACAGGCGAATCAGTCGTCGAACGGGCCGGCGGCCACGAAGGCACCGCCCTGGTAGATCCGGGCCGGGTCATCGGCGGCCGGCATCGGTTGCGCTTCGACCTTGGCGCGGAAAATCTCGGAGGTGTCCTTGGGTTGGTAACCCAGGTGTGCGGCGTGGCTGTTGTCCCACCAGACGTCGCGGTTGGCAGAAACGCCGTAGACGATGGTGTGACCGACGTTCGGGGTATAGAGCGAGCATTCGATCAGCTGGGTCAGGTCGTCGAAGCTCAGCCAGGTGCTCATCATCCGACGGTTCTGCGGCTCGGGGAATGAAGAGCCGATGCGGATGCTTACGGTCTCGATGCCGTAGCGGTCGAAGTAGAAACTTGCCACGTCTTCGCCATAGGACTTGGACAGGCCGTAGTAGCCATCCGGACGACGCGGGGAGAGGGCATCGAGGGTTTCGTCCTGCTTGTAGAAGCCGATGACGTGGTTGGAGCTGGCGAAGATCACTCGCTTGACGCCGTGTTTGCGGGCCGCTTCATAAATATGGAACACGCCGCTGATGTTGGCCCCCAGAATCTCCTCGAACGGTCGTTCAACCGAGACGCCGCCAAAATGCAGGATCGCGTCGACGCCTTCCACCAGTTGATGCACGGCCTGTTTATCGGACAGGTCGCAAAGCACCACCTCTTCGCTTTCATCGATGGCCGGGGCCATGGTGACGATGTCCGACAGGCGAATGTGGCGGGCGAAAGGCTTGAGGCGCTCGCGCAGGACTTTGCCGAGGCCGCCGGCGGCACCGGTCAGCAGCAGGCGATTGAGGGGATGGCGGATCGGTGTCGTGGTCATGAAATTACCTGAGCAAACGGTGAGAGGTATCTGTTGTTATAGGTTGTCGTACGACCGTGGCGAAATATCCTTATCCTTACGCTACCTTGTCAACGTTTCATCGACGAAGCGCTCTGGGCCGGCGTCCTGCCGTTATGGTGTCGATGCCATGGTCAACCGCTCTTGTGGCGAGGGAGCTTGCTCCCGCTCGGCTGCGAAGCAGACGCCCTGCTTCCTGTCCAGCAACCGTATAGTCCTGCTTCGCAGTCCAGCGGGAGCAAGCTCCCTCGCCACATTGACTGCTTACAACAACGAAATCGGATAGCTGATGAAAATCCGGTTCTCATCGAATTCGTTGGTGCTGAAATCCCGGCGCATTGTCGAATTCCGCCATTTCACATTGAGACTTTTCAACGCGCCGCTCTGCACGGTGTACGCCAGCTCGGTTTCACGCCCCCATTCCTTACC
>NZ_JBKGGU010000031.1:0-48251 GCF_052042015.1 Pseudomonas sp. SMV71
GGTCTGCGCTCATCATAAACCGGAGAACACCACAACATCGTTGTGGGCAAGCCTGCTCCGGGCGGCGATCCGACGATAGCCTCGATTCAATACCCCACGGTAAACCGCGCACGCGGGAACTGTGGTTTCTCCACCTCATCGATCAACGCAATGGCGTAGTCGGCGAAGCTGATCCAACTGCGCCCGGCGGCATCGAACAACAGGTGATCCTTGCCGACCCGGAACTGGCCGGTGCGCTCGGTTTCGACGAACTCCGCCGAGGGCGAAAGGAAGGTCCAGTCCAGGTCCTGTTCCGTGCGCAACACGTCCAGGAACAAGGCGCCGGCCGTGGCTTCGGCAAGATATTCCTCGGGGAAACCCTCGCTGTCGATCACCCGGCTGTTGTCCGGCAGCAACAACGAACCGGCCCCGCCCACCACCAACAGGCGCTTGACGCCGGCGGCCTTCACCGGCGCGATGACCTTGTCGGCCGGCACGGTAGAAAAGTGCGCGGCGCTGATCACCACGTCGTGACCGGTGATGGCCGCGATCAATGCCTCGCTATCCAACACGTCCAGTTGCCTGCTGACCACCCCGTCCCGGTCGCCGATCTTTGCCGTGTTGCGGGCAATGGCCGTGACGCTGTGGCCGCGACGCAGGGCTTCTTCCAACAGCTGGCTGCCAGCACGACCGGTGGCGCCGATAATTGCGATTTTGCTCATGGTGTTCTCCTCTGATTACTCATAGATGCCAAGCATGCAGACCCTTGTGGCGAGGGAGCTTGCTCCCGCTCGGCTGCGAAGCAGTCGCAAGTGGTGGGCCGCCGCGCGACCCAGCGGGAGCAAGCTCCCTCGCCACAAACGCTCTTCAGCCAAGCGGATTCATTGCTGCAAAAGCGTCATCCACCATCGGCCCCTCACCATTTCATCTCCCCCTTCGCCACCTTGGCACTGAGCTCCAGCGAACTGTCTTCGCCCAGGTCCGGGTAGCGCTGTTTCATGGCGGCGATCAGCGCAGCGGAGTCCTTGGCGCGGGCGGTCTCTTCGTCGAAGGCCTGAATGTAGGCGGCGGTGAATCTGACCGGCGCCAAGGAGCGCTCGCTCTCGCCCAGGTAATGGCCCGGAATCACCGTGCGCGGTTGCAGTTTCTCGATGCTCGCCAGGGTCGCCAGCCAGTCCTGATGGGACTTCGGCGTCTGGGTGTCGGCCATCCACACATGAATGTTCTCGGCCACCACCACCCCGCCCACCACGGCCTTGATCGATGGAATCCACACGAAGCTGCGATCCGGTTGCGGGCCGTCAAGACCAATGACCTGCAAGCGTTTGCCTTCCAGCGTCAGGCTGTCGCCCTTGAGCACGTCAGGCACGATGGCCTTGGCCGGCGCGTCAGCCTTCAAGACCGGTCCCCAGTATTTAAGCTTGCCGTCGACGGTGTGCTTGATGTGCTCGACGGTCGGTGCCGAGGCCAGGACCTTGGCCTCGGGGAACGCCGCGGTCAGGGTTTGCAGGCCAAAGTAATAATCTGGATCGCCATGGCTGATGTAGATCGTGGTCAGCCGCTTGCCGCTGGCACGGATCTTTTCCACCACCTGCTCGGCCTGGGTTCTGCCGAACTGAGCGTCCACCAGGATCGCTTCCTTCTCGCCACTGACCAACACCGAGCTCACCGGGAACACCGCCGCCGCGCCAGGGTTATAGACGTCGAGGGTCAGGTCGGCCGCCCAGGTGTGCGCGGCGAAAGCCCATGCGGCCGTCGCCAGCAGCAGGCGCTTGAAAGGGGTCAATCCGCTCATGGTGTGCTCCGTTGTTCAAAGTCCGAATGCGACAGAGCTTAGTTACCCGATTGATTCTGAAAAATGCGATGCTCGAACATAGTTTGTTTCTGAAAGCGGGCAAATCATGGATCGTCTCCAAGCAATGCGAGTCTTTGTCACGGTGGTGGACCTGGGCAGCCAGTCAGCGGCGGCCGAGTATCTGGACCTTTCAAGGCCGGTGGTCTCGCGGTACCTGGCGGAGCTGGAAGATTGGGTCGGCGCCCGGCTGATGCACCGAACCACGCGCAAGCTGAGCCTGACGGCCGCCGGCACCGAGACCCTGCCGCGCTGCCGACAGATGCTGGAATTGTCCGGTGATATGCAAGCGGCGGTCAGCACGCGGGACGACGCGCCAAGGGGCATGCTGCGCATCAGCGCCAGCACCTCGTTCGGCCAGACGCAACTGGCAGCCGCCATGGCTGAGTTCGTCAAGCGATACCCTGGGGTGAGCGTCGACCTGCAAATGCTCGATCGCACCGTGAACCTGGTGGACGAACGCATTGACCTGGCGATCCGCATGAGCAACGACCTGGACCCGAACCTGATCGCCCGCCGCCTCTCGGTCTGCCGCTCGGTGATCTGCGCCTCACCCGCCTACCTGCGCGAACACCCGACACCGCAGCGGGTGGAGGACCTGAGCCGGCACAACTGCCTGACCCACTCCTACGTCGGCAAGAGCCTGTGGCATTTCGAGCAGGACGGCGAACAGGTCTCGGTACCGGTGCAGGGCAACATCAGCGCCAACGAGGCCAGTACCCTGCTGCGGGCGACGATGGCGGGCGCCGGCGTGGCGATGCTGCCCAGCTTTCAGGCCGGCGCCCACATCAAGCGCGGCGAGCTGATTCGCCTTTTGCCCCACGCCGAACCCCGGCGGATGAACATGTACGCGGTGTATGCCTCGCGCAAACACATGCCCTCGGCGCTGCGCAGCCTGCTGGATTTTCTGGTGGTGAGGTTTCCCGAGACGCCGGAGTGGGATGTGGGGTTGTAAACCCACCCCCCCGGTGGGAGCGAGCCTGCTCGCGATAGCGATGTGTCAGTCGACATTCATGTTGACAGTCAGACCGCTATCGCGAGCAGGCTCGCTCCCACAGGGGGATTGTGCAAGAGCTCGAATACCGCACCAGGATTTCACCAAACCCCCACCCCAAGGCATACTTGCCACCCTCCGCACCCCAGAACCCGAAACCGCCCCATGCGTATCCACGTCAGTTTCATCGACCGCGTCGGCATCACCCAGGAAGTCCTGGCGTTGCTCGGTGGGCGCAATCTCAATCTGGATGCGGTGGAGATGGTGCCGCCCAACGTCTACATCGACGCTCCGACCCTCAGCCCGCAGGTGCTGGACGAGTTGCGCGAGGCGCTGTTCAGCGTACGTGGCGTTCAAGCGGTGACCGTAGTGGACATCCTGCCGGGCCAGCGCCGACACCTGCAGCTCGATGCCCTGCTGGCGGCCATGACCGATCCGGTGCTGGCCCTGGACAGCGCCGGCAACATACTACTGGCCAACCCGGCACTGATTGCCCTGTATGGCCGCGAGCCGGCCGGGGAAAGCGTGGCCAGCCTGTTCGGCGACGAAGCGCTGCTCAGTGCTCTGCTGGAGAACGGTTTCCGCCTGCCGCTGCGGGAGATCACCCTCAACGGCCAGACCTTGTTGCTGGACGCCACGCCCATTACCGACGCCGGTGCCCTGCTGACGCTCTACCCGCCGAATCGCATTGGCGAACGCTTGTCGGCCCTGCACCACGACCACGCCGAAGGTTTTGATGCGTTGCTCGGCGAGTCGCCGGCGATCCGCACCCTCAAGGCCCGGGCCCAGCGCGTCGCAGCCCTCGACGCACCGCTATTGATCCAAGGCGAAACCGGTACCGGCAAGGAACTGGTGGCCCGAGCCTGCCACGCCATCAGCGCCCGCCACAGCGCACCGTTCCTGGCCCTGAACTGCGCCGCACTGCCGGAGAACCTGGCCGAGAGCGAACTGTTCGGTTATGCGCCCGGTGCGTTCACCGGGGCGCAGCGGGGCGGCAAGCCCGGGCTGATGGAGCTGGCAAACCAGGGCACGGTATTCCTCGACGAGATCGGCGAGATGTCGCCCTACCTGCAAGCCAAGCTACTGCGCTTTCTCAACGATGGCAGCTTCCGCCGGGTCGGCGGCGACCGGGAAATCAAGGTCAACGTGCGGATCCTCAGCGCCACCCACCGCAACCTGGAAAAAATGGTCAGCGAAGGCTCGTTCCGCGAAGACCTGTTCTATCGCCTGAACGTGCTCAACGTCGAAGTCCCGCCGCTGCGTGAACGCGGCCAGGACATCCTGCTGCTGGCCCGCTACTTCATGCAACAGGCCTGCGCGCAGATCCAGCGTCCGGTCTGCCGCCTGGCGCCCGGTACCTACCCCGCGCTGCTGGGCAATCGCTGGCCGGGCAACGTGCGGCAGTTGCAGAACGTGATCTTCCGCGCCGCCGCCATCTGCGAGAGCAGCCTGGTAGACATCGGCGACCTGGACATCGCCGGCACCTCGGTGGCCCGTCAGGGCGATGTGGAAGTCGAAAGCCTGGAGCAGGCGGTGGAGACCTTCGAGAAAAACCTCCTCGAAAGCCTCTACGTCAATTACCCCTCCACGCGCCAACTCGCCAGCCGCCTGCAAACCTCCCACACCGCGATTGCCCATCGGTTGCGCAAGTATGGGATTTCCAACAAGCCATAGCTTTACTTGTTCCATGTGGGAGCGGGCTTGCTCGCGAAAGCGGTGTGTCAGTCGACATCAACTTGGCTGGCACACCGTCTTCGCGAGCAAGCCCGCTCCCACAGGATTCTGAGTTGTGGTCGAAATCGCGCCAAAAACGACCTCCATCTGTACTGAAAGCGCTACAGTGGAACGATATCGCTACAGCCGGCGATAAACTGCGTCATATAAGGCTTTGATCCCACAATAATTTTTTCCAGGCGCAACGCTGTAGCGATTTCGCTACAGCACAGGTCGCCCGCATCACACCGACCCCCTTCAAATCATTGATCCATAAGTACTTATCGAGATTGGCCGCATTCTTGCTATGGGTATTGGCATCGGGCCGGGCCAAGCCCCGCGCCTTTCCTTCGCGTCCACCAGACGAATCTGGCCCCAGGAGTTTCCATGAGCGAGTTGCGTTTCACTGAAGATCACGAATGGCTGCGTACCGAAGCCGACGGCAGCGTCACAGTCGGTATTACCGCGTTTGCGCAAAACGCCTTGGGCGATGTGGTCTATGTTCAGTTACCGGAACTGCAAAGCTACGACAAGGGTGCCGAAGCCGCGACCGTGGAATCGGTGAAAGCCGCCAGTGGCGTCTACATGCCCCTCAACGGTGAGGTGCTGGAAGTCAACCCGGCCCTGGAAAGCAATCCGGAACTGGTCAACGAAGATCCGCTGGGCGATGGCTGGTTTTTCCGTTTCCAGCCCGCCAATGCCGCTGAAGTTGGCCAACTGTTGAATCAGGACGCCTACGACCGCCTGATCAAAGCCAACGCCGAAGCCTGAGGAGCCACGACATGAGTATCAATCTGGGCACCGCCAACGAATTCATCGCCCGCCACATCGGCCCGCGGGCCAGCGACGAGCAAGCCATGCTCGAACGCCTGGGCTATGACTCTCTGGAAGCGTTGAGCGCCAGCGTCATCCCGGAAAGCATCAAGGGCACCAGCGTGCTGGACATGGGCGACGGCCAGAGCGAAGCCGATGCCTTGGCCTCGATCAAGGCCATCGCCGGTAAGAACCAGTTGTTCAAGACCTACATCGGCCAGGGTTACTACAACTGTCATACCCCTGCTCCGATCCTGCGCAACCTGCTGGAAAACCCGGCCTGGTACACCGCCTACACGCCATACCAGCCAGAAATTTCCCAGGGCCGTCTCGAAGCGCTGCTGAACTTCCAGACCCTGATCAGCGACCTCACCGGCCTGCCGATCGCCAACGCATCCTTGCTGGACGAAGCCACCGCCGCCGCCGAAGCCATGACCTTCTGCAAGCGCCTGAGCAAGAACAAGGGCAGCAACGCCTTTTTCGCCTCCCGTCACTGTCACCCGCAGACCCTCGACGTACTGCGCACCCGCGCCGAGCCCCTGGGGATTGACGTGGTGGTGGGCGACGAGCGCGAACTGAGCGACGTCAACGGCTTCTTCGGTGCATTGCTGCAATATCCAGCCAGCAACGGTGATCTGTTCGACTATCGTGAACTGACCGAACGTTTCCACGCTGCCAATGCGTTGGTGGCGGTCGCGGCGGACTTGCTGGCCCTGACTCTGCTGACTCCGCCAGGCGAATTCGGCGCCGACGTGGCCATCGGCAGCGCCCAGCGCTTCGGCGTGCCGCTGGGCTTCGGCGGCCCGCACGCGGCCTATTTCTCGACCAAGGACGCCTTCAAGCGCGACATGCCGGGCCGTCTGGTGGGGGTTTCCGTGGACCGTTTCGGCAAGCCGGCCCTGCGCCTGGCGATGCAGACCCGCGAGCAACACATCCGCCGCGAGAAAGCCACGAGCAACATCTGCACCGCCCAGGTACTGCTGGCCAACATCGCCAGCATGTACGCCGTTTACCATGGGCCCAAGGGCCTCGTGCAGATCGCCAACCGCATTCATCACCTGACCGCGATCCTCGCCAACGGCCTCGGCGCGTTGGGCTTGAAGGTCGAACAAGCCAGCTTCTTTGACACCCTGACCCTGCACACCGGCGCGCAAACTGCCGCCCTGCACGACAAGGCCCGCGCCCAGCGCATCAACCTGCGCGCGGTGGACGCTGAACGCCTGGGTCTGTCCCTGGATGAAACCACCACCCAGGCCGACATCCAAAGCCTGTGGGCACTGCTGGCCGACGGCAAGGCCCTGCCGGATTTCGCTGCCCTCGCCGCCAGCGTGCAGAGCCGCATCCCGACCGAGCTGGTACGCCAGTCGCCGATCCTCAGCCATCCGGTGTTCAACCGCTACCACTCCGAAACCGAGCTGATGCGCTACCTGCGCAAGCTGGCCGACAAGGACCTGGCCCTGGATCGCACCATGATCCCGCTGGGTTCGTGCACCATGAAGCTCAACGCCGCCAGCGAGATGATCCCGGTGACCTGGGCCGAATTCGGCGCGCTGCACCCGTTCGCCCCGGCCGAGCAGAGCGCCGGATACCAACAGTTGACCGACGAGCTGGAAGCCATGCTCTGCGCCGCCACCGGTTACGACGCGGTGTCGCTGCAACCCAACGCCGGTTCCCAGGGTGAATACGCCGGCCTGCTGGCGATCCGCGCCTATCACCAGAGCCGTGGCGAAGAGCGTCGCGACATCTGCCTGATCCCGTCCTCGGCCCACGGCACCAACCCGGCCACCGCCAACATGGCCGGCATGCGTGTCGTCGTGACGGCCTGCGATGCCCGTGGCAACGTCGCCATCGAAGACCTGCGAGCCAAGGCCATCGAGCATCGCGAACACCTCGCCGCGCTGATGATCACCTACCCGTCCACCCACGGCGTGTTCGAAGAAGGCATCCGCGAAATCTGCGGCATCATTCATGACAACGGCGGCCAGGTTTACATCGACGGCGCCAACATGAACGCCATGGTCGGCCTCTGCGCACCGGGCAAGTTCGGTGGCGACGTGTCGCACCTGAACCTGCACAAGACTTTCTGCATTCCCCACGGCGGTGGCGGCCCGGGCGTCGGCCCGATTGGCGTCAAGTCGCACCTGGCACCGTTCCTACCCGGCCACGCCAACATGGAGCGCAAGGAAGGCGCGGTATGCGCGGCGCCGTTCGGCAGCGCCAGCATCCTGCCAATCACCTGGATGTACATCCGCATGATGGGCGGTGCCGGCCTCAAGCGCGCCTCGCAGCTGGCGATCCTCAACGCCAACTACATTGCCCGCCGCCTGGAAGAGCATTACCCGGTGCTCTACACCGGCAGCAACGGCCTGGTGGCTCACGAGTGCATCCTTGACCTGCGTCCGCTCAAGGACAGCAGCGGCATCAGCGTCGATGACGTGGCCAAGCGCCTGATCGACTTCGGTTTCCACGCCCCGACCATGTCGTTCCCGGTGGCCGGCACGCTGATGATCGAGCCGACCGAAAGCGAATCCAAGGAAGAGCTGGACCGTTTCTGCGACGCCATGATCTGCATCCGCGAAGAAATCCGCGCGGTGGAAAACGGCAGCCTGGACAAAGACGACAACCCACTGAAGAACGCTCCGCACACGGCGGCGGAACTCGTCGGCGATTGGACCCACCCCTACAGCCGCGAACAAGCGGTGTATCCAGTGGCGTCGTTGATCGAAAGCAAGTACTGGCCACCGGTTGGCCGGGTCGACAACGTGTTCGGCGACCGCAACCTGGTCTGCGCCTGCCCGTCGATCGAAAGCTACGCTTGATCTGAGAGGGGGCGGGCTTGCCTGCCCCTTTCAACAACACCGCGAACCTTGTGGAAGGTCACTTTCTCAAGGAAACCACACCTCCCTGTGGGAGCGAGCTTGCTCGCGATAGCGGTATGACAGCTGACAGAAATGTTGACTGACACTGCGCTATCGCGAGCAAGCTCGCTCCCACAAAGGAGCCTGTGCCCTATTTCATATTCGTCGATCCTCATAAAAAGAAACCGGAGAAACACCATGTCGTTAAGCGTGTTCGACCTGTTCAAGATCGGTATCGGCCCTTCCAGCTCCCATACGGTCGGCCCGATGCGTGCCGCTGCCCGTTTCGTCGAAGGGCTGCGTCGGGATGACCTGCTCGAAACCATCACCAGCGTCAAGGTCGAGCTCTACGGCTCCCTCGGTGCCACCGGCAAGGGCCACGGCAGTGACAAGGCCGTGCTGCTGGGCCTGGAAGGTGAACACCCGGACACCGTGGACACCGAGACCGTCACGGCCCGCCTGCAAGACATCCGCAGCAACGGTCGCTTGAACCTGCTCGGTCAACACCCCATCGAATTCAATGAAAAGCTGCACCTGGCAATGATCCGCAAGCCGCTGGCCTTTCACCCCAACGGCATGATCTTCCGCGCCTTCGACGCGGCGGGGCTGCAGGTGCGCAGCCGCGAGTATTACTCCATCGGCGGCGGGTTCGTCGTCGATGAAGGCGCGGCCGGTGCCGACCGTATCGTCGAAGACGCCACGGTCCTGACCTTCCCGTTCAAGAGCGCCAAGGACCTGCTCGGCCATTGCACCACCTATGGCCTGTCCATCAGCCAGGTAATGCTGACCAACGAAAGTGCCTGGCGCCCCGAAGCCGAGACTCGCGCAGGCCTGCTGAAAATCTGGCAGGTGATGCAGGATTGCGTGGCGGCCGGCTGCCGCAACGAAGGCATCCTGCCGGGCGGATTGAAGGTCAAGCGTCGGGCCGCCGCATTGCACCGCCAGTTATGCAAGAACCCCGAAGCTTCGCTGCGCGATCCGCTGTCGGTACTGGATTGGGTCAACCTGTATGCCCTGGCCGTGAACGAAGAAAACGCCTTTGGCGGACGGGTCGTCACCGCGCCCACCAACGGCGCGGCGGGGATCATTCCGGCCGTGCTGCATTACTACATGCGCTTCATCCCTGGCGCCAATGAGGATGGCGTGGTGCGTTTCCTGCTGACCGCCGCCGCCATCGGCATTCTCTACAAGGAAAACGCCTCGATCTCCGGCGCCGAAGTCGGTTGCCAGGGCGAGGTCGGCGTTGCCTGTTCCATGGCCGCCGGTGCCCTGTGCGAAGTCTTGGGCGGCACGGTGCAACAGGTGGAAAACGCCGCCGAGATCGGCATGGAACACAATCTCGGCCTGACCTGCGACCCCATCGGCGGCCTGGTCCAGGTGCCGTGCATCGAGCGCAACGCCATGGGCTCGGTGAAAGCCATCAATGCCGTGCGCATGGCCATGCGTGGCGATGGTCATCACTTCGTCTCCCTCGACAAAGTCATCCGCACCATGCGCCAGACCGGCGCCGACATGAAAAGCAAATACAAGGAGACCGCCCGCGGCGGCCTGGCGGTCAACATCATTGAATGCTGATGCGCCTCTCTTCATTTTTCCAGGAGCTGATATGTCCACCGAATCATTGTTGAAAACCCCGCTGCACGCACTGCACCTTGAACTTGGCGCCCGCATGGTGCCGTTCGCCGGCTATGACATGCCGGTGCAATACCCGTTGGGCGTGATGAAAGAGCACCAGCACACCCGCGACCAGGCCGGGCTGTTCGACGTGTCCCACATGGGCCAGATCCGCCTGAGCGGCGCCGGCGCGGCCAAGGCCCTGGAAACCCTGGTGCCGGTGGACATCATCGACCTGCCGGTGGGCATGCAGCGCTACGCCATGTTCACCAACGAGAACGGCGGTATCCTCGACGACCTGATGGTCGCCAACCTGGGCAATGACGAGCTGTTCCTGGTGGTCAACGCAGCCTGCAAGGAGCAGGACCTGGCGCACCTGCGTACGCATATTGGCGAGCAGTGCAACATCGAGCCGCTGTTCGAAGCCCGCGCCCTGCTCGCCCTGCAAGGCCCGGCCGCCGTCACCGTACTGGCGCGCCTGGCACCCGATGTGGCGAAGATGACCTTCATGCAATTCCAGCGCGTCTCCCTGCTGGGCGTGGACTGCTTCGTCAGCCGCTCCGGCTACACCGGCGAAGACGGTTTCGAGATATCCGTGCCTGCCGTCGAGGCGGAAAAACTTGCTCGTGCCCTGCTCGCCGAGCCCGAAGTCGCGGCCATCGGCCTGGGCGCCCGTGACTCATTGCGCCTGGAAGCCGGCCTGTGCCTCTACGGCCACGACATGAATGCCGACACCACACCCGTCGAGGCCAGCCTGCTGTGGGCCATTTCCAAGGTGCGACGTGCCGACGGTGCCCGCGCCGGTGGTTTCCCCGGCGCCGAGACGGTATTTACCCAGCAACAGAACGGCGTGAACCGCAAACGCGTCGGCCTGCTGCCCCAGGAACGCACACCGGTGCGCGAAGGCGCGGAGATCGTCAACGAAGCGGGTGAGATTATCGGGGCAGTTTGCAGCGGCGGCTTCGGCCCGACGCTCGGCGGTCCATTGGCGATGGGTTATCTGAACAGTGCATATGTCGCATTGGATACGCCGGTCTGGGCGATTGTGCGTGGGAAAAAGGTGCCTTTACTTGTAAGCAAAACGCCATTCGTTCCACAACGCTACTACCGTGGTTGATTGACTGTTTCTATAAGTAACGCGGTTGCGTTATACGTGCACTAATGTGTAACGCAACCGCCATAAAAAGGTGCATCTTCAGGTTATTGAACGAGCCTTATACCGTTCACTACTTATTGAGTTCCGGTATCGTATAAGCCAAGTCCAGCGAAACGTTTGAAATGCCGGCAAGCTGAGCAAATACGGGCCCTTCAGGGGGGTTGTTTTTTTGTTCATGGTTGGCGTAGAGTTTGGTCACTGTGTTTGCATGGGTCGCTTGGAATCGTGACCTGGGCAGTAGCTTATGAAGTTCGCTACATCCCGCTCGACGTCTCTTACTTTCCTGCAACCCAGCCCCAGTACTCTTTCAGGCGAAAGAGGCTGTCATCAATTTTAGCGTCAAAGGAAATAAGAAAATGTCCCAACGTCAGAGCGGTACCGTCAAGTGGTTCAACGACGAGAAAGGTTTTGGTTTTATCACTCCTGAAAGCGGTCCGGATCTGTTCGTGCACTTTCGCGCGATCCAGGGCAACGGCTTCAAGACCCTGAAAGAAGGCCAGAAGGTCACTTTCGTTGCGGTGCAAGGCCAGAAAGGCATGCAGGCTGACGAAGTACAAGCTGAAGCCTGAGGCTTTCGCGAACGAAAAAGCCCCTGATTGATATCAGGGGCTTTTTTATGGGCGTAAATCCGTAGAATGGGCTTCTTTTTGTCCGAGGCCGTCATGCCGAAACACTTGCTCACCCCACAGGGCGATTTCCCCCCCGTTGGCATGGGCCGTCGCCTCGCAGCGATGTTCTATGACTTTCTACTGTGTACGGCGCTGCTGATCGTCACCAGTGGCGCGTACAAGATGATCCAGATGGCAATCATCGGCGAAGAAAGAATGCGCGCCCTGACCGAGTCCGGCGCGCTGGACGGTGACCCGCTGCTGTCTACCGTGCTGCTGTTCGTATTGTTCGGCTTCTTCGCCAAGTTCTGGACCCACAACGGCCAGACCCTGGGCATGCAGGTGTGGTGCATCCGCGTACAGAACGCCGATGGCACGGCCATCAGCCTGTGGCAGGCGCTGTTGCGCTTCGTGGTGTCGATTGCGTCATTGCTGCTGGTGGGGCTGGGCTTCATCTGGGCGCTGTTCGACAAGCGCAAGCGCAGCTGGCATGACATCTACTCGGATACTCAGCTGGTGCGGATTCCGAAGAAGACCAAGTGAGGCCAGCCTGGGCGGCCGATGATGAACCCCGTGGCGAGGGAGCTTGCTCCCGCTCGACTGCGCAGCAGTCGCAAATGCTCATGCGCGTTCAAGTAACCCGGCACCGGAGAGAGGGGCTGCTGCGCAGCCCAGCGGGAGCAAGCTCCCTCGCCACAGGGGTTTCATAGGCCTTGAGACCTTTGCGGTCCCCGAAGCTTGTCGATCAGGCGTTACCCGCCAATTTCATCCGCGCCGCCTGGGTAAAATCCAGCATGCGCTTGAGTGGGCGGATAGCCTGGGGAATCAGCGCCGGGTCGACGAAGATTTCATTGGCGCCCTCCTGCAAGCTCTTGAGGGTACGTTCCAGGGTATTCATCGCCATCCACGGGCAGTGCGCGCAACTGCGACAGGCTGCGCCGTTGCCCGCGGTTGGCGCTTCGATAAAGACCTTGTCCGGGCACAGCTGCTGCATCTTGTAGAAAATGCCGCGGTCGGTGGCGACGATCAGCGTCTTGTTCGGCAGGCTCTGGGCGGCGGCGATCAGTTGGCTGGTGGAGCCCACGGCGTCCGCCAGTTCGATCACCGAAGTCGGCGATTCCGGGTGCACCAGGATCGCGGCATCCGGGTACAGTGCCTTCATGTCCTCCAGCTGCTTGGACTTGAACTCTTCGTGGACGATACAGGCTCCGTCCCACAGCAACATGTCGGCACCGGTCTTGCGTTGGATATAGGTACCCAGGTGCTTGTCCGGGCCCCAGATGATCGTCTCGCCGTTGTCCATCAGGCTCTCGACGATTTCCAGCGCACAGCTGGACGTCACCACCCAGTCGGCACGGGCCTTGACCGCCGCCGAGGTGTTGGCATACACCACCACGGTGCGCTCCGGATGCTGGTCGCAGAACGCCGAGAACTCGTCCACCGGGCAACCCAGGTCCAGGGAGCAAGTGGCTTCCAGCGTCGGCATCAGCACGCGTTTCTCAGGGTTGAGGATCTTGGCGGTCTCACCCATGAACCTGACCCCGGCCACCACGACGGTCTTGGCCGGATGGGCGTTGCCGAAACGGGCCATTTCCAGGGAGTCGGACACGCAGCCGCCGGTCTCTTCAGCCAGGGCCTGGATGATCGGGTCGCAGTAGAAGTGCGCGACCAGCACCGCGTCCTGAGCCTTGAGCTCGGCGGCGATGGCGGCGCGATACCAGGCCTCTTGTTCGGCGCTCAGCGGCTTGGGCTGCTTGGCGTCGAGGTGGGCCTGGACCAGAAGGCGTTCGGAAATTTGCGTCATGTTCGCAAGACCTGCAAGCGCGTTTAGCGCGAAAGTCGAGTATACACCCGGCTCCGGACCACTCGGGTACCGCCGGGACAATGGGGATCAATCAGGCACGGGACAGCGTCAAGCCGGCAAGGCTACAGAATATCCCCTCGATGCAAAAGATCATTCTGACCTGCGTCCGGCCAGGCTGGGGTTCGCCTGCTCCACCGGGGTCACTAAGCCCGGGGACGGAATAAACAGGACAGGCGGCGAACGCCAGTGTGGCGAGGGGATTGATCGCCTCGCCACAGCAGCGAGCCGCATTTGATTATTAAATAGGCCTCACCAGTTTTCAGTTTGCCCATCGCAAGGTGCCCTGGCCTAAATGGGGCTTTATCCAGCCAGGGCCCTGTCATGGAAAACATTCGAACCTCAACCACCCGCGCCACCTGGCTGATGATCAGCATCGTTCTGGTGGCGCTGAACCTGCGGCCCTCGATGGCGGCGGTCGGGCCGTTGTTGTCGGCCATTCGCGGCGAGGTGTCGTTGAATTTCAGTACCGCCTCGCTGCTGACCATGTTGCCGGTCATGGCGATGGGCCTGGCGATGTTCCTGGGCATGCGCATCGCCCTGCGCGTCGGCGAACACCGCACCATCGTGCTGTCGCTGTTGATCATTGGCATCGCCACGGCCTCGCGCTTGTACCTGGACAGCACCGTCGGGTTGATCGCCAGTGCGATCGTGGCCGGGCTAGGGATCGCCTTGATCCAGGCTGTGATGCCGGCACTGATCAAGTCGCGCTTCGCCGACAACGTCTCTCTGTTCATGGGCTTGTACGTCACCTCCATCATGGGCGGGGCGGCGATTGCCGCATCGTTTTCACCCTTTGTCCTGACGCAGACTGGCAGTTGGCGCGTCGGCCTCGCGATCTGGGCATTGTTGGCGCTGGTTGCCTTGGGCTGCTGGTACGCCCAGCACTCGAACATCACGTCCTTGCCCGAAACAGCGTCCCGGCATCACGAAGCGTTTTCCAGCAACGCCCGGGCCTGGCTACTGGCGACATTCTTCGGCTTGGGCACTGCTTCCTACACCTGCGTACTGGCCTGGCTGGCGCCCTACTATGTGGAAAAAGGCTGGAGTGAACAGCACGCGGGCTTATTGCTGGGGTTTCTTACGGCGATGGAGGTGCTGTCCGGCCTGGTCACCCCGGCGCTTGCCAACCGAAGCCGGGATAAACGCCTGGTCCTGACAGTCCTGCTGGTTTTGATCATGACGGGTTTCTGCGGCCTGATCCTCAGCCCGGAACGCCTGAGCCTGCTGTGGCCGTGCCTGTTGGGGCTGGGTATTGGCGGGTTGTTTCCGATGAGCCTGATCGTGTCGCTGGACCATTTGGATAATCCGCGCAGGGCCGGTGGCCTGACGGCATTCGTGCAAGGGATCGGCTACCTGATCGCCGGACTTTCGCCGTTGATTGCCGGATCGATTCGCGACCAGCTGGGAAGCTTCGAGTGGGCCTGGTGGTCGCTTACCGCGGTCATGGCGTTGATGATACTGATGGTGATGCGGTTCAACCCGAAGCGCTACGCGCAACACATCCAGTGATTCAGACATTCATCCCCGGAGCCATCGAGCAAGCTGCGGGTTCGCCGGCCACTTTTCCACAGGCAAAAAAAAATCCGGAAATCCTCACTTTCGTGGGCCTTCCAGACTTTTAAAACTGCTAAAAATGGTGGGTCGTGTGGGATTCGAACCTACGACCAATTGGTTAAAAGCCAACTGCTCTACCAACTGAGCTAACGACCCGCTGTGTGGTGGCGCGTATAATACTGATTTCTAAGGACTATTCAACACTTAATTTGAAATAAATCAAAAATAAGGGGTTGGATCGCCCACGCCCGCCGCTGCGAAGCCTTCAGCACGCAGGCGGCAGCTGTCGCACTTGCCGCAAGCGCGGCCCTGATCGTCGGCCTGGTAGCAGGAAACAGTCAGCCCATAGTCCACGCCAAGCTTCACGCCCGCCTTGACGATGGCGGCCTTGCTCAGACTCTGCAATGGCGCCTGGATACGGAACCCCTGCCCCTCTACGCCGGCCTTGGTCGCCAGATTGGCCATGCGCTCGAATGCTTCGACGAACTCCGGGCGGCAGTCCGGGTAGCCTGAATAATCCACCGCATTGACCCCGATGAAGATGTCACGGGCACCCAGGACTTCGGCCCAGCCCAAGGCCAGGGACAGGAACACGGTGTTGCGTGCCGGCACATAAGTCACCGGGATGCCTTCGCTCGGCGCCTCGGGTACGTCGATGGAACTGTCGGTCAGGGCCGAACCGCCGATGCCGTTGAGATTCAGGCCAATTACCTTATGCTCCACAACGCCCAAGTCACGGGCCACGCGCTCGGCGGCTTGCAGTTCGGCGCGGTGCCGCTGGCCATAGTCGAAACTCATGGTGTAGCAGCGGTAGCCCTCGGCGCGGGCCATGGCCACGACCGTGGCCGAATCCAGGCCGCCGGACAGCAGGATGACCGCACGTTTCTCTACCATGTTCGATTGCTCAGTCATATCAGCGCCCCGGTTCGTCGTTCCAAAGATATTTATGCAACTGCAGTTGCAGGCGCACCGGCAGGTTATCCGCCACCACCCAATCCGCCAGCTCCCGAGCGTTCAGGTCATGATGACTCGGTGAGAACAATACCTCGCCGGCCCGCTGATCCAGCCCGTATTGGATGAGCTTGGACACAGCCCAGTCGTAATCCTCTCGCGAGCAGATGACGAACTTGACCTGATCGTTGGGCGTCAACAGCTCGATGTTTTCGTAACGGTTGCGATGCGCTTCCTTGGAACCCGGGGTTTTCAGGTCCAGGACGCGGCTGACCCGCGTATCGACCGCCGAGATGTCCAGCGCGCCGCTGGTTTCCAGCGAGACCTCGTAGCCGGCATCACACAGCCGCTTGATCAGCGGAATGGCATTGGGTTGTGCCAGTGGCTCGCCGCCCGTGACGCAGACATAGCGCGGACGATAGCCGGCCACTTGTTCAAGGATATCGTCGAGGGTACGCAAGGTGCCGCCGCTGAAGGCGTAGGCGCTGTCACAGTATTGGCAACGCAACGGACAACCGGTGAGGCGCACAAATACCGTGGGCAGCCCGGCCGTTCGCGTTTCACCCTGTAACGAGTAAAAAACTTCGGTGATTCTCAATGTGTCTTGCATAGTCGCCACGGGCGTAACAGCTAAACAGGCTGTCCGCCTCCGTCAGGCACTTCAAGGAACCCCGCCAACGCGTAGATCCCAAAAAGCGTGTTTCATAAAAGGGCGTGAATTCTAACGAAAAAACCCGCGACAGGCGCGGGTTTCTTCAATACGGGCTCAAACCGGCTTACATGCGCTGTAGATCGCGCTGGGCCAGTTGGGCGGCTGAGGTGCCCGGGTACTGGGCCACCACTTGCTGCAAGATGCCCTTGACCTTGTCGGTGTGACCGAGGCGGCGCTCTACGTCAGCCAGCTTGTACAGCGAATCCGGCACCTTGGCGTGCTTGGGATACAGCTGCGACACCTTGGCGAACGCCTGGCCAGCGCCTTGCAGGTCGCCTTTGGCCAGGTTCACTTCGCCCAGCCAGTACTGAGCATTGCCCGCGTACTGGCTGTTGGGGTACTTGCGCAGGAAAGCGGCGAAGGCCTGGCTGGCCTTGTCGAAATCCTTGGCCTTGATCAGGTCGAAGGCGGCATCGTAGTAGAGCTTTTCCTTCGCCGGGTCGGCCGGTTCGCCGCCGGCGGCAGGTGCCGGAGCGGCTGCCCCCGCGCCTGCGGCAGGTGCTGCACCGGGTGCGTTCAATTCGCCACCGGTGCCAGAATTCTCAGGAGTCGCGGCAGGTGCAACGCCGGTTCCTATGCGCCGATCAAGATCCTGGTATCGCTCCAGGTTTTCCTGCTTCATGCGCGAAATATCATTCTGCAGAACTTCAATCACGCCTTGCTGACGCGACAGCTGATCCTGCATTTGCTGGAGCTGGTTGAACAGCTCGCCCTGTGCCGAGACAGGGGCCGAAACCCCTCCCCCGGCATAGGCGCCGTTCGTACCGTAACCCGCAGGCGGATAGCTGCTCCCGCTATTGTTATAGCCGGCATCGTTATCGACCACAGGAACCGCAGCCCACGCCGCAAGCGGCGCGAGGCTGAGAGCCAGAACAGTTACAGCACGACGGCACGTTCGCATGACGAATTACTTACGCAGTTCGACGCGACGGTTCTGAGCCCAGGACTGCTCGTCGTTGCCGGTAGCAACTGGACGCTCTTCGCCGTAGGAAACCAGTTCAAGCTGAGCTGGGGAAACACCTTGCAGTACCAGGTAGCGTTGAACGGCTTTCGCACGACGCTCGCCCAGTGCCATGTTGTACTCACGAGTACCACGTTCGTCGGTGTTGCCTTCCAGAACAACGCGAGCGCCGTTTGCTTTCAGGTCCTTGGCGTGAACGTCCAGAGCGCGCATGGCTTCTGGCTTCAGGTCCGAGCTGTCGTATTCGAAGTAGAAGGTGGTGATTGCGCGCAGAGCAGCTTCTTCGCTCAGGGAGCCGTCAACTGCACCAGTGTTAGCGCCGTAACCAGCGTTTGGATCAACAGCGCCTTCGCCGGCATTGTCGCCGCCTTTGGACGAGCAACCTACAGCTACAGCCATGGCCAGAGCCAGCGCAGCAAATTTACCAAACTTCAGCATTTCCATCGTGAAACTCCTAATGAACCCCAGTGTGTTAAGTAAAACGTATTGCGCCGCGTCAGTTCAGGTAAGGGGACCAGGACGGTTCTCTGACTTCGCCTTGTGCGGTAGGAAGCGGGAGCCTCACGCGTCCGTTGATGGACACGAGCATCAAGACTCCCCGGCCCTGCTGGCGGGTGGCGTAGATTACCATGGTGCCGTTGGGCGCAACAGTAGGTGACTCGTCCAGAGTGCTATCAGTGAGGATTTTTACGCTACCGCGCTGCAAATCCTGGGCCGCCACCTTGAAATTGGTGAAACCGTCCTGGCGATGGATCATCACCAGGGTCTTTTCGTCCGCCGACAGCTTAGGGTTGGCGTTGTAGTTACCGACGAACGTCACGCGTTCGGCACCGCCGCCACCGGCACTGGTCTTGTAGATCTGTGGCTTGCCGCCCCGGTCGGAGGTGAAGTAGATGGTCGAGCCATCCTTGCCCCAGAACGGTTCGGTGTTGATGCCCGGGCCATTGGTCACGCGCGAGATCGAACGCGAAGCCAGGTTCATCACGTAGATGTCCGGGTTACCGTCCTTGGACAGTACGAACGCCAGGCGCGTACCGTCCGGCGACCAGGAGGGCGCGCCGTTGAGGCCTTCGAAGTTGGTGATCTGCTCACGGCGGCCGGTGTCGATGTGCTGGACGAAGATGCGCGGACGCTTCTGCTCGAACGAGACGTAGGCGATGCGTTTGCCATCCGGGGCAAAACGCGGCGACAGGATCGGTTCGCGCGATTGCAGCAGGGTCACCGCGCGGGCACCGTCATAGTCGGAGCGCTGCAGGGTGTAGCGGGTGTTGTTTTCCGAGAAGCGCTCGGCGGTCACGTAGAGCATGCGGGTCGAGAACGCGCCCTTGATGCCGGTGAGTTTCTCGAACGACTGGTCGGCGATGTAGTGCGCCATGTCGCGCAATTGATCGACGCCACCCGACACGCTGCCGGTCAGTACCTGCTGCTCGGTGGCGACGTTGAACAGGGCGTACTGCACCTGCAGGCGGCCGCCGGCCGGAACGATGCTGCCGACCATGATGTACTGGGCACCCAAGGCCTTCCAGTCACGGTAGATGACTTCGCTGGCCTGGGTCGGCAGGCTGATCATGTTCTGCTTCGGAATCGGTGCGTAGTAACCCGAGTTGCGCAGGTCGTTGCCGATGATTTCCGCCATGTCGTCGGGCAGGACGCTGCCGCCCTGCCAACCGAACGGTACCACCGCGATCGGGGTCGCCCGGTCGCTGCCGCTGGTGACCAGAATGTTCTTTTCCTCTGCTACCGCTATCCCTGCCAGGCAGCAGATAACGACGAGCATTGATCGAAGAAGGTTTCTCACAAGGCTAGATCCTCAGGTGTGAATGTCATCTTGAATGAACGATAGGGAGCGAAATCGCTCGGTTTCATTCCTTGCATTTCCGTCAATCGTCCAATGTTCTTGACCGCTGCGACCGCCGAAGCATCGAACGGGCCGTCACCGCTGGACTTGGCGACGCTGACCGAGGTAACCGTACCGTCGGGCAACATGCCGATTTGCAATACTACCGTCATGCCTTTGCGCGCCGAAGGTGGACGAGCCCAGCCTTCCGCCGCTCGGGCACGAATCAGATCATCGAAACTGCCGGCGACTTCGTCGCCCTGCTCGTCGGCCAAGGCCTGCTGGCGCTGCGGCGTGTCGGAAAGCAGATCCGCCAAGGCCTGGGCCTTCTTGTCTTCGGCAGATTTGCGCGCTGCGTCCTGGGCCTTTTTCTTGGCGGCGTCGGCGGCGGCTTTCTTCTTCGCTTCTTCGGCGACCTTTTTCTTCGCCTCTTCAGCTTCGGCTTTCTTCTTCGCGTCTTCAGCCGCTTTTTTCTTCGCGTCCTCGACAATCTTTTTCTTCGCTTCTTCAGCGGCCGCTTTCTTGGCCTCTTCTTCAGCGGCTTTCTTGGCTTCTTCCTCAGCCTTCTTCTTGGCTATATCAGCCAATTGTTTCTCTTCTGCCTTTTTCGCCTCGGCAGCTTTCTTCGCATCGTCGGCTTTCTTGGCTTCGTCAGCCTTCTTCGCTTCCTCCGCTTTCTTCGCCTCGTCGGCCTTGCGGGCTTCTTCGGCTTTTTGAGCGGCTTCCTCTTTCTTTTGTTCCGCAGCCTTGATCGCTTCCTGCTCGACCTTCTTCTGCTCCATCTGCTCGACTTCGGTCTGCCGCGCGGCAGACTTCTTGGCCTCACCGGCCAGCTTCTGGTTGGTCTGGGTCGTGGCCTGGCTCTTGGATTTGAGCTGGTACAACGTCGCCTGCACGATCGGCTTGGCCGGCGGCAACTCAGGCGTCATGGCAAAACTGACGAACAGCATGCCGAACACCAGCACATGCAGGCCGATTGCCAGGACACTGGGCCAGAAGTAGCTTTCCGAGGCAGAGGGCTCTCGCTGTTGCTGCATCAGGGGGCCTCGGTGATCAAGCCAACATTACCGACCCCGGCTTTCTGCAGACCGCCCATCGCGCCCATTACGGCGCCGTAATCCACGGTCTTGTCGCCACGGATGAACACTTGGGTACGCTTGCCGGCGTCGTTGCCGACACGAATGATCTTGGTCACCGCGTCAGTCATCTGCGGCAGGGTCATGGCCCGGTCCTGCTGCTTCTCGGTATCGACTTCGCTGCCAAGGTTCCAGTAATAGGTCTTGTCAGCCTTGATCGAAATGGTCAGGACCTGGGTGTTGTTGTCCTGCGGCAAGGCTTCGCTGGAAACCTTGGGCAGATCGACCTTCACGCCCTGGTTGAGCATCGGCGCGGTCACCATGAAGATGACCAGCAGCACCAGCATCACGTCGATGTAGGGCACCACGTTCATCTCGGCAACCGGCTTGCGCTTGTTTCGGGCTCGAGCGATTAAAGCCATCGGGAAATACCTGCTTATTCTTCGCTGGTGTGCACTTTACGGTGCAGGATCGCCTGGAACTCGTCGGCGAAGGTGTAGTAACGGCCGATCAGCGTTTCGCTGCGGGCAGAAAAGCGGTTGTAGGCGATAACGGCCGGGATCGCCGCGAACAGGCCAATAGCGGTCGCGACCAGCGCCTCGGCGATGCCCGGAGCCACGGTGGCCAGGGTCGCCTGCTGGGCGGAGGCCAAGCCACGGAAGGAGTTCATGATCCCCCATACGGTACCGAACAGACCGATGTACGGGCTGACCGAACCGACGGTGGCCAGGAACGGCAGGCTCTGCTCGAGCTTCTCTTCTTCCCGGGAAATGGCCACGCGCATGGCTCGGGCCACGCCTTCCATCACGGCTTCAGGGTCTACGCCCGGTTGCTGGCGCAAACGGGAGAACTCCTTGAAACCGGCACGGAAAATCTGCTCGACGCCCGAGTCCGGATCCGGGTTGCTGCCCGCCTGGCGGTAGAGCTTGGACAGGTCGATACCCGACCAGAAGCGCTCCTCAAAGCTCTCCAGGGCACGGCGACCGGCGCGCAGCAGGTTGCTGCGCTGAAAAATCATGATCCATGAGGTCACCGATGCGGCTACCAGGGTCAGCATTACCAGTTGCACCACGACGCTGGCATTGCTGACCAGGCTCCACATGGAGGTATGGTCGACGACGTTAGCTTCCACGCTTTATCTCCTGCTCTGAGTGTGTACCCGCGCCGCTCACGCCGGCAAAGGCCGCACGTAGAGCTTCGGGAATGGCCCGGGGTTTCAAACTATGGGTGCGCACACAGGCCACCAAAAACTGCCCTTCGCAGAGCAGCACATTATCCGCAGCCCGCCTGACCTGCTGCTTGAAGCGCAGGCTGACGCGGTTCAATTCGATGACATCGGCCGTTACCACCAGTTCGTCGTCCAGCCGCGCCGGCGCGTGGTAGCGCGCTTCGCTGGAATGCACGACGAATAACAGGTCCTCCCCTGCCAGTGCGGATTGGGCGAAACCCAGTTCCCGCAGCCGTTCGGTTCGAGCCCGTTCCATAAACTTGAGGTAATTGACGTAGTAAACGATGCCGCCGGCATCGGTGTCCTCGTAATAAACGCGACAGCGATGTGCGAACGACTCCAGCCCGTTTTGCGCGCGCATACTCTAGTGCTTACTCCTCAGGTTGCCAATCGGCCAGGCAACTGTTTTTTCAATCTCGAATGCATTGACGCTCCAGACGTCGTCTGGGACAGCACGAGCTGGAAAAAAGTCAGCCTATCGAGCGCGTTCAATCGTCCACGGCATCGAGGAATTCGTCTACCACCGGCATCTCGCCCATTCGTGTCGGGATGTTTAAGCCAAAGTGCAGGTAGGCATGGCGCGTCACCACACGCCCACGGGGAGTACGCATGATATAGCCCTGCTGGATCAGGTACGGCTCCAGCACATCTTCAATGGTGTGACGCTCTTCGCTGATCGCCGCCGCCAGGCTGTCCACGCCGACCGGGCCACCGTCGAACTTTTCGATCATGGTCAGTAGCAAGCGTCGGTCCTGATGGTCGAAACCGCGCTCGTCGATATCCAGCAGGTTCAACGCCAGGTCGGCAATCGGCTTGGTGATGTGCCCCTTGGCCCGGACTTCGGCGAAGTCCCGGACCCGACGCAACAACCGGTTGGCGATCCGCGGCGTGCCCCGGGCCCGACGGGCCACCTCATAGGCACCCTCCGGGTCCAGCGGCAAGCCGAGGATGCCGGCCGAACGGCTGACAATCGTCGCCAGGTCGGCGTTGCTGTAGAACTCGAGGCGCTGGACGATACCGAAACGGTCGCGCAGCGGGTTGGTCAGCATGCCGGCCCGGGTGGTCGCGCCCACCAGGGTGAAGGGCGGCAGGTCCAGCTTGATGGAGCGTGCCGCCGGTCCTTCGCCGATCATGATGTCCAACTGGAAATCTTCCATGGCCGGGTACAGCACTTCCTCGACGATCGGCGACAGCCGGTGGATCTCGTCGATGAACAGCACATCATGGGGTTCAAGATTGGTCAGCAGCGCCGCCAGGTCGCCCGGCCGCTCGAGGACCGGCCCCGAGGTGCTTTTGATCGACACGCCCATTTCCTGGGCGATGATGTTCGCCAGGGTGGTCTTGCCCAGGCCCGGCGGGCCGAAGATCAGGGTGTGGTCCAGCGATTCGCTGCGCCCACGGGCCGCCTGGATGAACAACTCCATCTGCTCGCGCACGGTCGGCTGGCCGATATAGTCCGCCAGGCTGACGGGGCGAATCGCCCGGTCCTGGACTTCCTCGCGGTCACGGGGGGCGCCCGTGGCGGCGATCAGACGGTCTGCTTCGATCACTTAAATCATTCCCTTCAGGGCACGACGAATCATGTCTTCAGTGCTCAGGCCTTTTTCCTTGATGGCGGAAATCGCCTTGCTGGCTTCCTGAGGCTTATAGCCCAGGGAGATCAATGCGGTCACCGCGTCGTTCTCGGCGCTGGCCGCAGGCATCGGTGCATCCGGCTGGTTCGGCACCAGCGCGAACATGGCCGGCACCGCTTCCCAGGCCTTGAAGCGATCCTTGAGTTCGACCAGCAGGCGCTCGGCGGTTTTCTTGCCCACACCCGGCACCTTGGTCAGCGCCGAGGTGTCCTGGGACTGCACGCAACGCACCAGCTCGTCGACCTCCAGGCTCGACATCAAGGCCAGGGCCAGTTTCGGCCCTACACCATTGAGACGGATCAACTCACGAAAAAAGTCTCGCTCGCGCTTGCCGACGAAACCATAGAGTAACTGCGCGTCCTCGCGTACGACCAAATGGGTATGCAGTGTCAGCGGCTCGCCGACCGACGGCAGGCGGTACAGCGTGGTCATGGGCACTTCCAGCTCGTAGCCCAGCCCATTGACATCGAGAATCAGGTGCGGCGGCTGTTTCTCAGCCAGGGTGCCGCGCAAGCGTCCAATCACGTTTCAGATCCTTGGGGGTTGGCCAACCACGGGCTGGCGAGTCGCTGCCCGCGCATATAAGGCCGACGACAGGCGCAAAATGCTCGGGCTCTTGAATAAATGCGCTGATGCTATCAGAGACGCAGGCGCCCGCCACGACTGCGTGCGGTTCCCAGGCCATGAGGCAACAGGCTGGAACGGGTGTGGGCATGGCAAATGGCGATGGCCAGGGCGTCGGAGGCGTCGATCTGCGGCTTGCTGACCAGCTTCAGCAGATGCATCACCATCATTTGCACCTGCTCCTTGTTCGCCGCGCCCGTTCCAACAACTGCCTGTTTGACCTGGGTCGCAGTGTACTCGGCGATTTCCAGGTTTTCTTCGGCACCGGCGACAATGGCCGCGCCTCGGGCCTGGCCCAGCTTCAGGGCCGAATCGGCGTTACGGGCCATGAACACTTTTTCGATGCCCATGGTGACCGGCCCGTAGGTCTGGATGACCTCCCGCACGCCGCGATAAACAATCTGCAGGCGCTCGTGCAATTCGCCCGCGCCCGTGCGGATACAACCGGAAGCCACGTACACGCAGCCGCGTCCGGTATCGCGAACCACGCCATAGCCGGTGATGCGCGAACCGGGGTCGATGCCAAGGATTAAAGTCATAACGCCTGCGAAAAAAAGTGCGATGGCAAGAAGATGCAACTCAACAAAGGCCTACGTTGAACCCGTGGCGAGGGAGCTTGCTCCCGCTGGGCTGCGCAGCAGACCTTTTTGGGAGCGCTTCGCACTCCAGCGGGAGCAAGCTCCCTCGCCACAATGGTTTCAAACAAACCCTAAGGGAGCAGCATTACACCTGTCAGCCCAACTGCTCTGCCACCGACTCCGGAATATCGGCATTGGAATAAACGTTCTGCACGTCATCCAGGTCTTCGAGCATGTCGATCAGCTTGAGCACTTTCTCGGCGCCTTCAAGGTCCAGCTCGGCGCTGGTAGTCGGCTGCATCACGATCTCGGCGTCGGCAGGCTTGAATCCGGCCGCTTCCAGCGCATTACGCACGGCGTAGAAGCTGGCGAACGAGGTGAATACGTCGAACGAGCCATCCTCATGACTGACCACGTCGTCAGCGTCGGCTTCCAGGGCCGCCTCTGTCAGGGCATCTTCATCCAGGCCGGGGGCGAAGCTGATCTGCCCCTTGCGTTCGAACAGGTAGGCCACCGAGCCGTCGGTGCCCAGATTGCCACCGCATTTGCTAAAGGCATGACGCACGGCAGCTGCCGTACGGTTGCGGTTGTCGGTCATGCATTCGACCATCACCGCCACGCCGCCCGGGCCGTAACCCTCGTAGGTCAGCTCTTCAACGTTGTCAGCCTCGGTCGCACCGGCGCCGCGGGCGATGGCCCGGTCGATGATGTCGCGGCTCATGTTGGCACCCAGCGCCTTGTCCAGGGCCAGGCGCAGGCGTGGGTTGGAACCCGGGTCGCCGCCACCCTGGCGGGCCGCGACCGTCAGTTCACGAATCCACTTGGTGAAGATCTTGCCTCTCTTGGCATCCTGACGTTCTTTGCGGTGCTTGATGTTCGCCCACTTGGAATGACCTGCCATAACTCGCTCCGGTTTTTCTTTGAATCATCGCCCGCCCTGCTGGCGCAGCAGCCGGCAATCGGAAATATCGACCCCAACGAAAAGGCGCATCCGAAGATGCGCCATCAGGTGCCGGTCTTACTCAGCCTTGGGCTGTTCGCGCAGGCGAATATGCAGCTCGCGCAGCGCCTTGGCGTCCACTTCGCCCGGAGCCTGGGTCATGACATCGGCCGCGCTCTGGGTTTTCGGGAATGCAATCACTTCACGAATCGACTGGGCGCCGGTCATTAGCATCACCAGGCGGTCCAGGCCGAAGGCCAGGCCACCATGGGGTGGTGCGCCGAACTTCAGGGCGTCCAGCAGGAAGCCGAATTTCTCTTCCTGCTCCGCTTCGTCGATGCCCAGCAGGCGGAACACGGCCTGTTGCATTTCCTTGCGGTGGATACGGATCGAACCGCCACCCAGCTCGGTACCGTTCAGGACCATGTCGTACGCGCGGGACAGAGCGGTCGCCGGATTGGCTTCCAGCTCCTCGGGCGAGCACTTCGGTGCGGTGAACGGGTGGTGCAGCGCGGTGAAGCTGCCGTCGTCGTTCTCTTCGAACATCGGGAAGTCGACGACCCACATCGGGGCCCATTCGCAGGTCAGCAGCTTCAGGTCATGACCCAGCTTGATCCGCAGTGCGCCCAGGGCTTCGCTGACGATCTTGGCCTTGTCGGCGCCGAAGAACACGATGTCGCCATCGACCGCACCCACGCGATCGAGGATCACGTTGAGGTTGGCCTCAGGGATGTTTTTCACGATCGGCGATTGCAGGCCATCGACACCCGCAGCGCGCTCGTTGACCTTGATGTACGCCAGGCCCTTGGCACCGTAGATGCCGACGAACTTGGTGTAGTCGTCGATCTGCTTGCGCGGCATGCTGGCGCCGCCCGGTACACGCAGGGCGGCGATACGGCATTTCGGATCGTTGGCCGGGCCGCTGAAGACCTTGAATTCGACTTCCTTGAGCTGGTCGGCGACATCCACCAGTTCCAGCGGGTTACGCAGGTCCGGCTTGTCGGAACCGTAGCGGCGCATGGCCTCTTCGTAGGTCATGTGCGGGAACTCGCCGAACTCCAGACCCAGCACTTCCTTGAACAGGTTGCGGATCATGCCTTCGGTCAGGCCCATGATGTCTTTTTCATCGAGGAAGCTGGTTTCGATGTCGATCTGAGTGAACTCAGGCTGACGGTCGGCACGCAGGTCTTCGTCGCGGAAGCATTTGGCGATCTGGTAGTAGCGGTCGAAGCCGGCAACCATCAGCAGCTGCTTGAACAACTGCGGCGACTGCGGCAGGGCGAAGAAGCTGCCGGGGTGGGTGCGGCTCGGCACCAGGTAGTCGCGGGCGCCTTCCGGGGTGGCGCGGGTCAGGATCGGCGTCTCGACGTCGAGGAAGCCGTTCTCGTCCAGGTAGCGACGGATGCTGGTGGTCATGCGCGAACGCAAGCGCAGCTTCTCAGCCATTTCCGGACGGCGCAGGTCGATGAAGCGGTAGCGCAGGCGGGTTTCCTCACCTACGTCGGAGTATTCGTTGAGTGGGAACGGCGGGGTTTCCGCTTCGTTGAGCACTTCCAGCTCATAGCCCAGCACTTCGATCATGCCGGACGCCATGTTGGCGTTGCCGGCACCGGCCGGACGCAGGCGCACCTTGCCGGTGATTTTGACCACATATTCGCTGCGCACGCGGTCGGCGGTGGCGAAGGTTTCAGCGCGATCCGGGTCGAACACCACCTGGGCCAGGCCTTCACGATCACGGATATCGAGGAAAATCACCCCGCCATGGTCACGGCGACGATGGACCCATCCGCAAAGAGTAACTTCCTGACCTTCCAGGCTTTCGTTCAGTTGGCCGCAATAATGGCTGCGCATCATGGTAGTGGTTTCACTTCTCGTAATTCGACATTCGGTTGGAGGCCCTGCCCGTGCAAGAACTCGCGCGTGTTCAACTCAGTCAGCTTTGTCGCCACCGGCCAGGTTCTTCTTGGCGCCGGTCTTGAAATCGGTTTCGTACCAACCCGTGCCGCCGAGGCGGAAGCCAGGCATGGAGAGCATTTTCTTCAGTTCCGGCGCCTGGCAAGCAGGACAGTCGACCAGCTTTGCGTCGCTGATCTTTTGAATGACTTCCATCTGATGACCACAGGAAGCACATTGATAGTCGTACATCGGCATGGGGTTATCTCGGCGATCAGGTTACACCCGCAAGAACTGGGCCTTGCGGCAAAGGGCGAGATTATAGCCATTAAATGCAGCCTGTGCAGCCGTAAGACCGCACAGGCTGCGCCGTCGGGTTGCGGACACCGCCGGGCTTGCGCGGTCAATGGCGCGCGGGGACTTCTATCCCGGTCTCCTTCAGGCTATGCACCACGCAGACCACTCTCACCAAGCCGCTGAAATTGCGCACCCCACCGTGACGCAGATGCACTTCCCGATCCACATGGGACAGCAAGGTGCTGATGGAGCAGCGGTTGAGCCGGGCCATATCGCCGAGGATGTTCCAATACACCTGCTCCAGCCGCAGACAGGTGGCGAATCCGTTCAGACGGATGGATCGGGCCCAGGGCCGGGCCAGCTGCATATCGAACCCCCTGACAAACGGGTCGACACTGATGGGTTGGAAGCGCCCCTGCACGCCCTCCCCGGGTTCTTTTCCTTGAATCATACCGTTGACACTCCTTTGCCATACGAGCCTGTGGGTTGGAATACCCGACCCGTGGTCCTATGGAAGCGCAACGGCAGCGCCAGTTCCAGATGACTTTATGACCATCGACGTAGGACAAGCCAACAGCAGGTGGGCGATGAATTACACGGTCCTACACCCGGCGCGCAGGCAATATCGCCCCCGTGGCGAGGGAGCTTGCTCCCGTTCGGCTGCGCAGCAGCCGTAAGACCTGTGTCTGACAAGGTTTGGGGCTGCTACGCCCGAGGCGTCGGACCGTCCCAGCGGGAGCAAGCTCCCTCGCCACGGAGCATATAACGGGTGCCTCTTATTGGCTTTCCAACAGCGAGCGCAGCATCCATGCGGTCTTCTCGTGCACTTGCATGCGCTGGGTCAGCAAGTCGGCGGTGGGTTCGTCGCTGACCTTGTCCAACAAAGGAAAGATGCCACGGGCGGTACGCGTCACGGCTTCCTGACCTTCGACCAGTTGCCGGATCATGTCTTCGGCGCCCGGCACACCTTCTTCTTCCTTGATGGAAGACAGGCGCGCATACACCGAATACGCACCGGGGGCGGGAAAGCCCAGGGCACGGATTCGCTCGGCAATCGAATCCACCGCCAGCGCCAGTTCGTTGTATTGCTCCTCGAACATCAGGTGCAGGGTGCGGAACATCGGCCCGGTGACGTTCCAATGGAAATTATGGGTCTTGAGGTACAGCACATAGGTGTCCGACAGCAGGCGCGAAAGCCCGTCCACGATGGACTTGCGGTCTTCTTCGCTGATTCCGATATCAATAGCCATGGTGGGTTGATCTCCTGATGGTGATGAATTCGACAACGACCGTTCACTTTAGTGGATTTGGCCGTCTCCAGCCTGCGACAGATCGCCAGCCCTTCTGAACCGACAAGGCCGGGGCGCCGGCGGTTCCGACAGTCTCAAGAATTCAACGCCCTTTGCCTGACAGCTTCAAGCGCATGCCAGTCTTTCCAGCCGACGAACTGCGCGGCCCGCGCCCTCAACGGGTTTGAGAAGGCCCAGGCTTTACTGTTAAATAGGCAGTGTGTCGCTACGCCTATTCTTCCGGGCATGGCGCATAGGCTGACTCGGGTACGTGTCCACCGCCTCTTAATGTGTTCCGAAGCGAACCGCCCCCGACCAGCTCTTCCTTGTGATCTGTCTTAACCGTGAGCCAATCAAAATGTTGAAAATCGTCCACTTGCTAATGGGCGCAGCTGCCCTGCTGCTGTCCTTCATCCCTAGCCTGGGTTCCGAAGCCACACCTTACCTGCAACACCCCGACGCACTGTACCTGGCCTTCTTCGGCCTGCTCAACCTGACCCTCGCGCCTGTAATTCCGTACTGGAACAAAGGTCCACGTCATCAACTGCAAAACCTGGTCAGCGCCTTGCTGGTGCTGGCCGTTGCCTTGCAAACCCTGGCGCTGCTGGCGCCGATGCCGGAAATCGCCGGTCAACCGGCGATCCTGTTCAGCCTGGGTAGCGCCCTGCTCGCCGTGGCCCTGCACCTGGCCGTCAGCTTCTACAAGAAGTCGTCGCCAGCCGCCGCGCCGCAGAACTACGACATGTCCAACCGCGATACCGGCACCGTGAAGTGGTTCAACACGTCCAAAGGTTTCGGTTTCATCTCCCGCGACTCCGGCGATGACATCTTCGTGCATTTCCGGGCCATTCGTGGCGAAGGCCACCGCGTCCTGGTAGAAGGCCAGCGCGTGGAATTCTCGGTGATGAACCGCGACAAAGGCCTGCAAGCCGAAGACGTGATCGCAGCCCTGCCGCGTCGCTGATTCCCAAGCGCTAAAAAAAACCGCGGGCAGCCTAGGCTGCTCGCGGTTTTTTATGGTCTGCCAATCGACGCCAGGTCCGCCACTTCCTGTGGGAGCGGGCTTGCTCGCTATAGCGGTGGGTCAGTCGGTCGCAATGCTGGCTGATCCGCCCTTTTCGCGAGCAAGCCCGCTTCCACAAGGATTGCGGCGTTAGTAATGCGGAGGCGGCGCCTCCTCTTCAAAGGTTTCGAATTGCCCCGCCATCTCTTCCTGGCGCTTGAGCAACGCCGCCATTTGCAGCTGCAGCCGCTCGACTACACGCTGCTGTTCCACCAGCACGTCGTTCAAGGCCTGGATGGTGTCATCCTGAAACGCCAGGCGACTTTCAAGCTCGGTAACACGCTCCTCAAGATTCATGGCATCAGTCCTCCAGAAACTTGAAATCATCGGTCAGGGCCATCCGCAAGCGTTCGCGAACAGCCGCCACCTGCACCTCAGTATAAGGCCGCGCCGGATGTTTGCCCCAGACTGGAGCAGGCCAGGCGACATCATCACGCTTGCGTACGATCACATGCATGTGCAACTGGCTGACGACGTTACCCAAGGTGGCAACGTTCATTTTGTCGGCATCGAACGAATCTTTCAGGGTTTCGGCAAGCGCCGTGGTTTCTTTCCACAACTGTTGTTGATCGCCGTCATCCAACTGAAACAATTCGCTGATACTTTCCCGCCGCGGTACGAGGATGAACCACGGATAGTTGGAATCATTGGACAGCAGCAACCGGCACAGCGGGAAATCACCGATCGGCAATGTGTCTTGTTGCAGTCGTGGGTCTAAGGCAAACACCGTGCGTACTCCTCGTTGATGATCCTGCCCGGACGAGCGGCCCTGGGGACTGCGTCGGGCATAGACCCGCAGCATACCGGCTAACCGCAGAACGTTCACTGCGTAACGTCCAGGTCCGGAACAACCACTGGCTGCTGATGTATTTTGGTCCGGGAGTGCCATGAACCAGTGCAGCCGCGCGCCCCTATTCGGCGCATGGGTCATGCCGACAACCCTGGGCGGCGCGGCTACATACCGCGACAGCTGTAGGATTTTTGTCCAGCCTGAAATTTTTTTGCACCAAAACAGCACAGTGCGTCTACGCTCAGTGCACGAAGCATCCGGGATTTACTCACCGGATGGGGTGAACCGGTAACGTTTTTGGTTGTCTCGCGAAATTTCCTACCGGCAACCATGACTATTGCGCAGCAGTCAACCCTATTTAAAACAAGGCCTTTGGGGCCCGGTTTCATGAGGTTTCACCGCGACCGCGAGCAAGATGTGAAAAAAATGTGAAGGCAGAACCGGATTTGAGCATGCTTGTTGCATTCAATCCGCACATCGTCTGGAAGGCCTGCCGGAGCGCAGACCGCCAGGAGTTGAAAAAATTAGAGTGGCAAGGCTGCCCAAGGAGCTTCAAACGCGGTAATGATGGACTCTTTATACCGATGCCGGAAAAAGAAAAAACAACATTAAAGTTGTGAATCCAAGTGCACGGGTTCAGCCCAGATACGACATGGATCGAGCCATTGGCGACATGGTCGTAAAGAAGCTGAAAGGTTGTATGGGCAAGTATCGCCAATAGGGTCGGCGTGATATAAGTTTGCGCCGACACAAAAAGAAAGAGCCGCCCAGATAATAAAACAGGTGGGACGGCAGTACTCTTCTAAAACCAAAGGAGCAAATCACGATGCGCGTGATGAAGTGGAGCATGATCGCACTGGCCGTTGCAGCAGCAGCCAGTACCCAAATGGCTACGGCCGCACCGTTTGTAACTGACCAGTCTGAAGCCAAAGGCTTTGTGGAAGATGCCAGCGCCAAGCTGCTGCTGCGCAACTACTACTTCAACCGTGACAACAAAAACGGTGGCAACGATCAGAAAGACTGGACCCAAGGCATCTGGGGCAACTTCAACTCCGGCTACACCCAAGGCACCGTAGGCGTCGGTATCGATGCATTCGGTTACCTGGCCGTCAAACTGGACGGTGGCGACGGCACTGGCGGCACTGGCAACATGAGCCGCGACGCCGATGGCGATGTGAACGACAGCCAGGGCAAAGCCGGCGCGGCCATCAAGTTCCGCATCTCCAAGACCGAGCTGAAATTCGGCGACATGCAGCCTAGCACTTCTCCAGTGTTCGCAGTCGGTGGCTCCCGCATCCTTCCTCAAACTGCCAGCGGTTTCCAACTGCAGAGCAGTGAAGTCAAAGATCTTGACCTCGAAGCCGGCCACTTCTACTCGGGCACCAGCCAGGATCGCAACGCTCGTGACGGCGGTCTGTTTGCAAACTACGCTGGCGTGGAAGCCAACACCATCGACTACCTTGGCGGCAAATACGCCTTCAGCGACAACCTGAGCGCATCGGTGTACGGCGCCAAGCTGGAAGATATCTGGAACCAGTACTACGGTAACCTGAACTACACTATCCCTATGGGCGGTGATCAGTCGCTGAACTTGGACGGTAACATCTACCGCACCACCGACGCCGGCAGCGCCAAGGCTGGCGACATCAGCAACACCACGTTCTCCCTGGCTGCCGCTTACTCGTTCCTTAAAGCACACACCGTTACCGTCGCGTTCCAGAAAGTCAACGGCGACACTCCGTTCGACTACATCGGTGTAGGCAAGAACAACCGTGGTGGCGACTCGATCTTCCTCGCGAACTCCATCCAGTACTCTGACTTCAACGCCCCTAACGAGAAGTCTGCCCAGGTTCGTTACGACCTGAAGATGGCTGAGTACGGCGTACCTGGCCTGAGCTTCATGGCCCGCTACGTTAAAGGTTGGGATATCGACGGGTCCAAAATGGATGCCACCAGCCCATACAACGCCATCGGTTATGGTGATGATGGCAAGCATCACGAAACCAACTTCGAAGCCAAGTACGTGGTTCAGGCCGGCCCTGCCAAGGACCTGTCGTTCCGCGTTCGTCAGGCATGGCATCGCGCCAACACCGACCAGGCTGAAGGCGATATCAATGAGTTCCGCCTGATCGTCGACTACCCGATTTCGATTCTGTAATTGTCGAAAGTTAGTTCGCGGTAATCAAAAAAGGCCCATCTTCGGATGGGCCTTTTTCATTGTGCCTGGTTCATGGAAACCCTGACCAAAAGGTCAAGCAACTACCGAAGCATCATTGCACCGAAGAAGGTTCCTGGACGACCCGAATCACCCGCTGGGGAAACGGAATATCAATCCCGGCATCCTTCAAGCGGTCCCGGGCCTGTTCGTTGAGCATGAACATCACGCTCCAGTAGTCCGCGGTTTTCACCCAGATGCGCAACGACACAGTGATCGAACTGTCGCCCAGGGTGGAAATCACTGCTTCAGGTGCCGGATCGGCCAGTACGCGCTCGTCCTTTGCCAGATCCAGCAGCACCTGCCGAGCCTTTTGCAAGTCGGCCTGGTAATCCACGCCCACATCGAACACCACCTTGCGGGTCGGCTGACGATTGGTGTTGGTGATGATGCCGTTCGACAGATTGCCGTTGGGCACGATAACGGTCTTGTTGTCGCCAGTGCGCAGCACGGTGTGGAAGATCTGGATCGCATCGACCGTACCGGCAACGCCCTGGGCCTCGATCCAGTCACCGATGCGGAACGGACGGAACAACAGGATCAGCACCCCACCGGCGAAATTCGCCAGGCTGCCCTGCAGTGCCAGGCCGATCGCCAGGCCGGCCGCACCGATGGCCGCGACAAACGAGGTGGTTTCCACACCGATCATCGAGGCCACACTGACGATCAGCAGTATCTTCAGGATGATATTCGCCAGGGTACTGATGAACCCTTGCAACGCCAGGTCAGCATTACGCAGGGCCAGCAGCGCGCCCAGCTTCTGGGTCACCTTGTTGATCAGCCACCAGCCGATGGCCAGGGTGACGATCGCCAGCAGCACGCGGCTGCCGTACTCCATGATCATTGGGATCCAGGCCTGGGAAGCCTTGACCAGGTGGTCCACTTCAGCGTTCAAGTCCATCGTGTTCTCCTTATCCTATTGCACGCGGCATTATGGCAAGGGCGCTTGCTCGCGCCTGGGTGCGTAGCGCCTATCTATAATAGGCTGCTGCGCAGCCAGCGGGAGCAAGCTCCCTCGCCACAGGGTCTTCATGTAACTGGAATATCAGTCACGGAAGTTATTGAATTGCAGCGGCATGCCGAATTCCTTGCCGCGCAAGGCAGCGATTGCTTCTTGCAAGTCGTCGCGCTTCTTGCCGGTCACCCGGACCTGCTCACCCTGGATGGCGGCCTGGACCTTGAGTTTGGCGTCCTTGATATGAGCGACGATCTTCTTGGCCAGTTCCTTGTCGATACCTTCCTTGAGCACGGCTTCCTGCTTCACCACCTTGCCCGACGCGTAGGCGTCCTTGACCTCGAGGCATTGCACGTCGATCTTGCGCTTGACCAACGCCAGCTTGAGGATCTCGATCATCGCCTCAAGCTGAAAGTCGGCTTCGGCGGTCAAGTTGACGGTCAGCTCCTTTTCCTTGAACTCGAAGCTGCCCTTGCCCTTGAGGTCATAGCGACGGTCGAGTTCCTTGACGGCGTTTTCAACGGCGTTGGTGACTTCGTGTTTGTCCAGTTCGGATACCACGTCGAATGACGGCATGTAGTGTTCTCCAAATAAAAAGGCGCGCCCGTAACGAAGGCGCGCGCTTGGCTTGTGGTTGAAATCGGGCTCATTATAACGGGTCTTTTCCAATCGACGCTGTGAGCCCTCAGATGCCTGCGCCAATCCGAGTAAAAAACTGATGTCCACCACCTGGCATGTCCTCGGTGCCGGCAGCCTTGGCACACTGTGGGCCACGCGCCTGGCCCGGGCCGGCCTGCCGGTGCGGCTGGTGCTGCGCAATGACGACCGGTTGCAGGCGTATGAGGCGGCCGGAGGCCTTACCCTGGTGGAACAGGGCCAGCCGCAATTCTACCCGGTGCCCGGTGAAACGGCGGACAGCTCCGAACCGATCCGGCGCCTGCTGCTGGCTTGCAAAGCCTACGATGCCGAAGCCGCGGTGGCTTCAGTGGCCCACCGCCTGGGCGCCGAGTCGGAACTGATCCTTCTACAGAACGGCCTCGGCAGCCAGGATGCGGTGGCAAACCGCGTCCCCCAGGCCCGCTGCATCAGTGCCTCCAGCACCGAGGGCGCATTTCGCGACGGTGACTGGCGCGTGGTGTTCGCCGGCCACGGCTACACCTGGCTTGGCGACCCCGCCCACCCGATGCCGCCGTTCTGGCTGGACGACCTGAGCGCCGCCGGCATCCCCCACGAATGGAGCACCGAGATCCTCACCCGGCTCTGGCGCAAACTGGCGCTCAATTGCGCGATCAATCCGCTGACGGTACTGCATGACTGCAACAATGGCGGCTTGCGGGTGCACCATTGCGAAGTCGCGACCCTCTGCGCAGAGCTCACCGACCTGCTCGAACGCTGCGGCCAGCCGGCTGCGGCCGAGCACTTGCATTCGGAAGTCGAACGGGTGATCCAGGCCACCGCCGCCAATTACTCCTCGATGTACCAGGACGTCAAACATCGGCGCCGCACCGAAATCAGCTATCTGCTCGGCCACGCCTGCAAGTCAGCCCAACGCCATGGGCTGGTGATCCCGCACCTGGAACAGCTGCGACAGCGCCTGATTGCCCACCTGGACAACCTCGGATTGCCCAGCGACTGAGCAGCGGCTACGCTGCCCTCGTGTTCTTTTGCAGCGACGACTCTGATGCCATTGCGCCAACGCCTTGAAAACCTCCCGGTCGGCCAGAAACTGCTGGCCGCCCTGTTGGTGTTGTTGACCACCGTTCTGCTGGTGGCCAACCTGACCTTTATCAGCGCCGCCTACTACATTTCCCAGGAAAGCATGGCACCCCAGGCCTTGCAGACCATCGGCCGGCTGGTGGCGAACCCGAGCCTGATTTCCGACGCACTGCAATCGCCGCAAACCGCCAAGCGCCTGCTCGATGAGCTCAACAGCTACGGACCGCTGCGAGCAGCGGCCTTATATGACGGTGAGGGCGAACGCCTGGCACAGTTGCAACAGGGCGAAAAGCTCAAGTTGCCCGACCATTTCCGCCATATGCAGGCCTGGCAGGCCGGAGAGTTTCGCAGCAACCAGGTGATCACCCTGCCCCGTCCCGGCAAGACACCGGGGCATCTGTTGCTGGTGGCCAGCAGTGAATTGCCGACGGCGTTCTACACCGGCACCCTCACCGCCAGCCTCGGCATCCTGATCTTCAGTGTGTTGCTCTGGCTGGTGATTGCCCAACAGATCAAGCGCCTGATCACCCAACCGATCCATCAACTCGAAGAACTGTCACGCCAGGTCACCCGCGAAGAGAACTATTCACTGCGCGCCGCCCGGGGCAACCACGACGAGATCGGCAGCCTGGCCGAGGCATTCAACACCATGCTGTCGCGGATCGAAGCCCGCGAGCAACAGCTCAAGCGCGCCCGGGACGACTCCCAGGCCGCCTACGACCAGGCCCAAGGCCTGGCGGAAGAAACCCGCCATACCAATCGCAAGCTGGAATTGGAAGTCCAGGTGCGCAGCAAGATCGAGAAAAAACTCACCGGTTTCCAGAACTACCTCAACAGCATCATCGACTCCATGCCCTCGGCGCTGATCGCCCTCGACGAACAGCTCTACGTCACCCAGTGGAACCAGGAGGCCAGCGCGCTCTCCGGCACGCGCCTGGACGAGGCGCTGAACCAGCCGATCTTCCTCGCCTTCGAACCGCTCAAACCGTACCTGCCGCAGCTCAAGCAGACCGTCGAACAACACACGGTGGCGAAAATCGAACGGGTCACCTGGACCAAGGACGACGAAGCGCGACACTACGCCCTGACCTTCTACCCATTGATGGGCGGCGCTGGGCGCGGGGTGGTGATCCGCATCGATGACATCACCCAGCGCCTGTCGCTGGAGGAAATGATGGTGCAATCGGAAAAAATGCTCTCGGTCGGCGGTCTCGCGGCGGGCATGGCCCACGAGATCAATAACCCCCTGGGCGCGATCCTGCACAACGTGCAGAACATCCGGCGGCGGCTGTCGCCGGACCTGCCGAGGAACCTCGAACAGGCCGAGCAACTGGGCATCGAGCTGCCAGCGGTCAATCGTTACCTGGAAGGCCGGGAGATCCCGCAGCTGCTCGACGGCATCCAGCAGGCCGGTGCCCGGGCCGCGAAGATCGTCACCCACATGCTCAGCTTCAGCCGCCGCAGCACGCGGCAGATGGCACCCTGCGACCTGCCGGCGCTGATCGACCAGGCGGTGGAAATCGCCGGCAACGACTTCGACCTGGCGATCGGCTTCGACTTCAAGGGCCAGGCGATCATCCGTCAGTTCGACCCGAACCTGGGGCCGGTGCCCGGCACGGCCAACGAACTGGAACAAGTGTTGCTCAATCTGTTGAAAAACGCCGCCCAGGCAATCCACCAACGCCAGGACGACAGCGAACCGGGGCGCATTATCCTGCGCACTCGGCTGAATCCGCTGTGGGCGGAGATCCAGGTGGAAGACAACGGCATCGGCATGAGCGAAAACGTCCGTAAGCGGACCTTCGAGCCGTTCTTCACCACCAAGGAGATCGGCCAGGGCACAGGCCTCGGGCTGTCGGTGTCGTATTTCATCATCACCAATAACCACAAGGGCCAGATGGAAGTGCAATCGGCACCGGGCCAGGGCACTTGCTTTACCCTGCGCCTGCCGTTGGCCGGCACGTCCCTCACCCAGCAGGAAAACATACAACTGGAGCGCTGAGCATGGGCTTTCGCCTGTCGAAGATTTACACCCGCACCGGCGACAAGGGTGAAACCGGATTGGGCGATGGCCGTCGCGTGGCGAAGGACCATCCACGAATCGAGGCCATTGGCGAGGTGGATACGCTGAACAGCCAGCTGGGGTTGCTATTGGCTGGACTTGCCGCCGAAACCACGCGCTACCCGGCGCTGGGGGAAGTCAGTGACGTGCTGGCGCCATGTCAGCACCGCCTGTTCGATCTGGGCGGTGAACTGGCGATGCCGGCCTATCAGGCGTTGAATACGGCGGAAGTCGAACGACTGGAAGCGGCGATCGATGTCTGGAACGAGGAGTTGGGACCGTTGGAAAACTTCATCCTGCCCGGCGGCTCGACGCTGATTGCCCAGGCCCATGTCTGCCGCAGCCTGGCTCGCAGCGCCGAGCGTCGTTGCCAGCAGTTGAACGCGGTCGAACCGCTGGCCGGGCCGGGGCTGGCTTATATCAATCGGTTGTCGGACCTGCTATTCGTGGCGGCCCGAGTGATAGCCCGGCGGCAAGGGGTGGCCGAGGTGCTTTGGGAGGCGGCGGCCAAGCCTGGGGCTTGATCAAAAGAAATGTATCGCCTGTCAGGCCGCCTTCGCGGGCAAGCCCGCTCCCACATTGGATCTGCGTCAGACACTCAATCTGTGCTCACAACCGATCACCCTGTGGGAGCGGGCTTGCCCGCGAAGGGGTCAGCAGCCACACCACAAAAATCATGCCCCAGGCCAAAACGCCCGAATCCCCGCCACACCCTGAGCCCCAGCCTCCCAAGCTTTTTGCCGGTCATCAGGCCCGACCCCGCCCAACAGATAAACCGGCTTGTTGAAACCTTCGATCAACCGCGCAGCTTCCTCCCAACCCAACGGCTGCGCCTCGGGATGGGTCTGGGTCGGTTGTACCGGCGAAAGCGTCACGAAATCCACATCCATCTGCTGCGCCAGGGCCAGTTCCTCTGCGTTATGACAGGAAGCCGCCAACCAGCGCTCCTTGCCGAACGGACGACCGGCCGCTGCGTGTTTACGCAACTGCGCAGCGGTGATGTGCCAGCCAGCGGACGGAAAGTCCCCCAGCCACTCGAACGGCCCCTTGAGCATCAATTGCGCCTTGCCGGCGCACAACCCCGCCGCATCCACCGCCAGGTCGCGGTATTGCGGGTCGTAGCCGTTGGGGGCACGCAGCTGCACCAGCTTGATTCCGCCGGCGATCGCCTTCTGCAGGCCGCGCAGTAACGCCGGCGTCTCAAGGCCTTCAGGGGTGATCAGGTATTCGCCCGGCAAGCGGGCCGCGGCGACGATCGGTTGATTGGCGGCCGGAAACTCATAATTCGGCAGATCGCGGGCCGTCACCCAGGCCAACGGCTGCCCCTCGGCGCCATGCGGCTCGCCGGTGAACGCCGAGACTTCCCAGACATCGAGCAATACCTGCTTGTCGGGGTAATCGTGGCGCACCTTGATCAGCGGTCGGGCGGTTCCGACCACTATCCCCAGCTCTTCATGGAGCTCCCGGGCCAGCGCCTTCTCGACGGACTCGTCGGCCTCGACCTTGCCACCGGGAAATTCCCACAGGCCGCCCTGGTGCTGGGTGTCGGCCCGTCGGGCGATCAGGATCTTGCCGGCAGCGTCACGAATGACTGCCGCCGCTACATGGACTCGTTTCACCGCGCAGTGTCCTCCAGGCCGGCCGTTTGCCACGCCTTGAGCGCCGGCCGTTGATAAAGGGGTTCGACTTGGGCCGCTCACCTCAAAAGTGTGCAGCCGTTGTGCCGCCATCGCGAGCTGGCTCGCTCCCACAGGGGATTTGTGGGGTGGCGTGAATTGAGTTCACACCACAGATCCCTGCTCGCGATAGGAGCAACTCGGTACCGAGCCCTGTTAAGTCCGATACTCAGCGTTGATCTTCACGTACTCGTGGGACAAATCGGTAGTCCAGATCGTTTCGCTGCACTCACCACGCCCCAGCTCGATGCGGATGGTGATTTCTTCCTGCTGCATCACCGCCGCGCCCTGGGCTTCGGTGTAGGTCGCAGCACGAGCGCCTTGGCTGGCGATGCAGACTTCACCGAGGAACACATCGATCTTGCTGACGTCCAGCGCCGGCACGCCGGCACGACCGACCGCGGCGAGGATCCGGCCCCAGTTCGGGTCGGAAGCGAACAGCGCTGTCTTGATCAGCGGCGAATGCGCCACGGTGTAGCCGACGTCCAGGCATTCCTGGTGATTGCCACCGCCGTTGACCTGCACGGTGACGAACTTGGTCGCGCCTTCGCCGTCACGGACGATGGCCTGGGCCACTTCCATGCAGACTTCGAACACAGCCTGTTTCAGGGCGGCGAACAGCGGGCCGCTGGCTTCGGTGATCTCAGGCAGGTTGGCCTTGCCGGTGGCGATCAGCATGCAGCAGTCGTTGGTGGAGGTGTCGCCGTCGATGGTAATACGGTTGAAGGACTTGTTGGCGCCGTCGAGCATCAGGTCTTGCAACACTTGGCGCGAAACCTTGGCGTCGGTGGCGATGTAGCCGAGCATGGTCGCCATGTTCGGCCGGATCATGCCCGCACCTTTACTGATACCGGTGACGGTGACGGTCACGCCATCGTGCTGAAACTGGCGGCTCGCGCCCTTGGGCAGGGTGTCGGTGGTCATGATCCCGGTGGCGGCCGCGGCCCAGTTGTTCTCCGACAGGTCGTCGAGAGCGGCCTGCAACGCGCCTTCGATTTTCTCTACCGGCAGCGGCTCGCCGATCACACCAGTGGAATACGGCAGCACCTGATTGGCATCGACACCGGTCAGTTCGGCCAGTTTTGCGCAAGTGCGCTCGGCGGCGGCCAGGCCTGGCGCGCCGGCGCCGGCGTTGGCATTGCCGGTGTTGGTCAGCAGATAGCGCACCGGCCCCTGCACGCGCTGCTTGGCAAGAATGACCGGCGCTGCGCAAAAGGCGTTGAGGGTGAACACGCCGGCGACCGTCGAACCTTCGGCGCAACGCATCACCACTACATCCTTGCGTCCGGGGCGCTTGATGCCCGCCGAAGCGATACCGAGTTCAAAACCGGCAACCGGGTGCAACGTTGGCAACGGACCAAGACCAACAGCCATGAATGCGCTCCTTTTAGATGTATGTCTGCGCCGCTCTCGTCGGGACGGCTAATCAAATGGCAAAACGCCGCGAGCCGTTTGAAACCGGTCGCGGCGTGGAGGGTTCAGCGTTGCAACGGGATTATTGGATCTGCCCGTGGCAATGCTTGTATTTCTTGCCCGAACCGCAGTAACACAGTTCGTTTCGGCCCAGCTTCTGCTCGTTGCGCACCGGCGCGCTCGCCAGGGCGACATCCACGTCGACGCCCTCTTCGGCAACGACTTCCAGACCAGGGGCTTCGGCGTGCTCGAACTGCATGCGGGCGGCCAGGGCTTCGGCTTCCTGGCGCAGGCGGGCTTCTTCCTCGGCCGGGTCTTCGCGGCGGACCTGAACGTGGGACAGCACACGGATCGAGTCGCGCTTGATCGAATCCAGCAGATCGGAGAACAGCGTGTAGGATTCGCGCTTGTATTCCTGCTTCGGGTTCTTCTGGGCATAACCGCGCAGGTGGATACCATGGCGCAGGTGATCCATGGTCGACAGGTGGTCTTTCCACAGGTCGTCCAGTACCCGCAGCACAATCTGCTTCTCGAAGGAGCGCAGCGCCTCGGCGCCGGCCTGGTCTTCTTTCTCGTTGTACGCGGCGATCAGTTCGGCCAGCAGCCTTTCGCGCAGGGTCTCCTCGTACAGGTGGTCATCCTCGTCGAGCCACTGCTGGATCGGCAAGGACACGCCGAAGTCGCTGCGCAGGGCCGCTTCCAGTCCTGCGATGTCCCACTGCTCAGGCAGCGATTGCGGCGGAATGTGGGCGCTGACGGTAGCGTTGAGCACTTCCTGGCGGAAATCGGCGATGGTCTCGCCGATGTCGTCGGCGGCCAACAAACTGTTTCGCATGTGATAGATCACTTTACGTTGTTCGTTGTTGACGTCGTCGAACTCGAGCAGTTGCTTACGGATATCGAAGTTGCGCCCCTCGACCTTGCGCTGGGCCTTCTCGATGGCGTTGGTCACCATGCGGTGCTCGATGGCCTCGCCCGGCTGCATGCCCAGGGCCTTCATGAAGTTCTTCACCCGATCCGAGGCGAAGATGCGCATCAGGCTGTCTTCCAGCGACAGGTAGAACCGGCTGGAACCGGCGTCGCCCTGGCGACCGGCACGGCCGCGCAGCTGGTTGTCGATACGCCGCGATTCGTGACGCTCGGACGCGATCACCTGCAAGCCGCCGGATTCGAGCACCTGCTGGTGGCGCTTCTGCCAGTCGGCCTTGATCTGCGCGATCTGCTCCGGCGTCGGGTTTTCCAGGGACGCGACTTCCACTTCCCAGTTGCCGCCCAGCAGGATGTCGGTACCACGGCCGGCCATGTTGGTGGCGATGGTCAGCGCACCCGGGCGACCGGCCTGGGCGATGATCTCGGCTTCCTTTTCGTGGAACTTGGCGTTGAGCACCTTGTGCTCGATGCCTTCCTTGGTGAGCAAGGCGGACATGTGCTCGGAGGTTTCGATGGTGGCGGTGCCCACCAGGATCGGACGGCCCTGGGCCATGCCTTCCTTGATGTCGTTGATGATCGCTGCGTACTTCTCTTCAGCGGTCAGGAATACCAGGTCGTTGTAGTCTTTACGCGCCAGCGGCTTGTTGGTCGGGATGACCACCACTTGCAGGCCGTAGATCTGGTGGAATTCGAATGCCTCGGTATCAGCGGTACCGGTCATGCCGGACAGCTTGTTGTACAGGCGGAAATAATTCTGGAACGTGGTCGAGGCCAGGGTCTGGCTCTCGGCCTGGATATTCAGGCCTTCCTTGGCTTCGATGGCCTGGTGCAGGCCTTCGGACAGCCGACGACCGGGCATGGTACGACCGGTGTGCTCGTCCACCAGCACCACCTGGCCGTCCTGCACGATGTATTCGACGTTGCGATGGAACAGCTTGTGGGCACGCAGGCCGGCGTAGACGTGGGTCAGCAGGCCCAGGTTGTGGGCCGAGTAGAGGCTCTCGCCTTCGGCCAGCAGGCCGACGCGGGTGAGCATGTCCTCGATGAACTGGTGACCGGCTTCGTTGAGCTCGACCTGGCGGGTCTTCTCGTCGATGGTGTAGTGCCCGGCCTGGGTCACCTGCCCTTCGACTTCCTCGACGTGCAACTTGAGCTGCGGGATCAGTTTGTTGATCTCGATGTACAGCTTGGAGCTGTCCTCGGCCTGACCGGAAATGATCAGCGGGGTACGGGCTTCGTCGATGAGGATCGAGTCGACTTCGTCGATCACGGCGAAATTGAGTTCACGCTGGAATTTTTCTTCCAGGCTGAACGCCATGTTGTCACGCAGGTAGTCGAAACCGAATTCGTTGTTGGTGCCGTAGGTGATGTCGGCGGCGTAGGCGGCGCGCTTCTCTTCCGGCGGCTGGAACGGCGTGACGACGCCGACGGTCAGGCCGAGGAATTCGTAGAGCGGGCGCATCCAGTTGGCGTCGCGGCGGGCCAGGTAGTCGTTGACCGTCACGACGTGCACGCCCTTGCCGGACAGTGCGTTGAGGTAGACGCCCAAGGTCGCCACGAGGGTCTTGCCCTCACCGGTGCGCATTTCAGCGATCTTGCCTTCGTGCAGGGTCATGCCGCCGATCAACTGGACGTCGAAGTGGCGCATGCCCATGACCCGCTTGCCGGCTTCGCGGGCAACCGCAAAGGCTTCGGGCAGGAGCTGGTCAAGGGTTTCTCCCTTGGCGATGCGGTCCTTGAATTCGGCAGTCTTGGCGCGTAACTGATCGTCCGAAAGGGCCACCATTTGCTCTTCGAAGGCATTGACAGTCTGTACCGTCTTGAGCATGCGCTTGACTTCACGCTCGTTCTTGCTTCCAAAAAGTTTCTTTAACAAAGGCGCAAACATATCGGCAGGATCTTCCACACTAAAGGGATGGAGGGCGGCCCCGTGAGTCGCCCGTGCAGCCCTCATGGCCGCATGCGAACGAGCATTCTACCCGGAAACGATGGTGAGGAAAGTGGCGTTATTCCACGATGCTGGCACAGCGCTGTGACGGGGCCTGCTTAAAATAAGGGCTTTTGGGCGAACTTCAACCCATTAAATGCAGAAGTTACCAGTGTTTGTATCCGTTAAACGCCTCGGACGACTGCGCCAAGGCGTGCCCGGTGCTTTCTGCTACCATGGCGCCTCTGTCACTTGTGGTAATCGTCCATGGCCTTTCGCCCTCTTCCAGCCAAGGCTCCCGCCGTCCTGCTGCGCGAAGCCAAACCGCTGAAAGCCCTCTTCGGCCACGCCCGGCGCCTGGGCCATTTGCAGCGTCTGCTGGACAGCCAGTTGCAACCTGCCGCCCGCGAGCATTGCCATGTGGCGTCGTGGCGCGAAGGCTGCCTGCTGCTGATCGTCACCGACGGCCACTGGGCCACGCGCCTGCGCTACCAACAGAAGCGTCTGCTGCGCCAATTGCAGGCGTTCGACGAGTTCGCCAACCTGACGCGGATCCTGTTCAAGGTCCAGCCGCCCACGGTGCAGGCCCGTGCCAAAGGGCACACCCTGGACCTGTCCAGCGATGCCGCCGCCACCATCCAGGCCACCGCCGATGGCATCAGCGATCCGCAACTGCGGGCGGCGCTGGAACGACTGGCGGCGCATGCCCGGCCCAAGGCTTGAGGCCTTGCTTCGCCTGGTAGATCGCTATCGCGAGCAGGCTCGCTCCCACAGGGGTCACTGTTGAACACAAAATTTATGTCCGCTGAAGGTCCACTGTGGGAGCGAGCCTGCTCGCGATAGCGGTGTGCCTGTGCAGGTGATGTTGAATGTGCTCGCGATGGCGGCGACCGGGTCTGCCGACTAGCGGCGCTTACTGCCCCCCAGCAACGACCCCATCAACCCGCGCACCAATTGCCGGCCCAGCTGATTGGCCGCCTGGCGCATGGCGGATTTCAATGCCTGGCCGGCCGCGGTGCCGAGGAACTCGCCGGCCTTGTCGGCAAAGCTCGGTTGTTCGGCCTGCGGTTTACCCGGCGCTTCGGTCTGGGGTTCAAGCCCTTTGCGGCCCATCAACACTTCATAGGCCGATTCCCGATCGATCGGCTTGTCGTAACGACCTTGCAGCGACGAGTTGGCGATCAGCCCGGCGCGCTCGGCCTCGCTCAGCGGCCCGATGCGCGATTGCGGCGGCGCCACCAACACCCGCTGGACCATTTCCGGCGTGCCTTTTTCCTGCAAAGTACCAACCAAGGCTTCGCCGATCCCCAACTCAGTGAGCACCGCCAGGGCATCGAATTGCGGGTTGGGTCGAAAACCCTCCGCCACCGCCCGCAGAGATTTCTGCTCTTTCGCGGTAAAGGCCCGCAGGCCATGCTGGATGCGCAAGCCCAACTGCGCCAGCACATCGTCCGGCAGGTCACCCGGCGACTGGGTGACGAAATACACCCCCACTCCCTTGGAGCGAATCAGCCGCACCACTTGTTCCAGACGCTCCTGCAAGGCCTTGGGCGTACCGGCAAAAAGCAGGTGCGCCTCATCGAAGAACAGCGCCAGCAACGGTTCGTCCGCATCGCCGCGCTCGGGCAGTTGCTCGAACAACTCGGCCAGCAGCCACAGCAGGAACGTCGCGTAGACCTTCGGCGCCTCGTGGACCAGGCGGCTGGCGTCGAGCAAATGAATGCGGCCACGGCCATCGGCGGTCGGTTGCAGGATGTCTTCGAGTTGCAAGGCCGGCTCGCCGAACAGTGCATCGGCGCCCTGCTGTTCAAGCGTGGACAACCGCCGCAACAACGCCTGGCTGGAGCCGGTGGTCATCAAGGCCGCGTCGTCCCCCAGTAGCTCGGGGTTGTCCTTGAGATGGTTGAGCAGCGCCTTCAGGTCCTTGAGGTCCAGCAGCAACAGGCCTTCGCGGTCGGCGACCTTGAACGCGGCGTAGAGCGCCGATTGCTGGCTGTCCGTCAATTCGAGCAGGCTGCCGATCAACAGCGGGCCCATCTCACTCAAGGTAGTACGCAATGGGTGACCGGACTGGCCGTGGATATCCCACAAGGTCACCGGATAAGCCCTGGGCTGGTGATTGAGCCAGGGCATCGCGGCGATGCGCTCGGCGACCTTGCCGTGGGGGTTGCCGGCGGCGCCGAGGCCGCACAGGTCACCCTTGATGTCCGCCGCGAACACCGCCACCCCGGCATCGCTGAACGCCTCGGCCAGGCGCTGCAGGGTGACGGTCTTGCCGGTGCCGGTGGCGCCCGCCACCAAACCATGACGATTCGCCAGGCGCATGGCCTGGCCGATAGGCTGACCGGCGAGGTCGGCCCCGATAACGAGTTGCACGAAATCCTGCATTTGGTCACCTTTGATTCATCTTTGGCGCTGCATGGTCGATAGCTAAAGCGACAGACCTCATCGAAAACTAAGGTCGGATAATTCCCCAGGGAGCGAAGGAAATATCAGCTTTATTTTCAGTACGGGGACATTTTGCGCTGCTTTACTAAAAAAGCACGCCTGGAAAAAAGACTTTAGCGGAACCCCGAACCATGAATAGAAATTTGCGCTTCAGCCATAAGATCCTGCTTGCTGCCGCCCTGATCGTCATCGCCGCCTTCGCCTCCTTCACGCTGTACAACGATTACCTGCAACGCAACGCCATCCGCGATGACCTCGACAGCTACCTGCATGAAATGGGCGATGTCACGGCGAGCAACATCCAGACCTGGCTGACCGGCCGCATCCTGCTGGTCGATAACCTGGCCCAGAACATCGCCATCAACCCGGATTCCGCCACGGTGTCCCGCCTGCTGGAACAGAAAGCGCTGACGTCCACGTTCATGGCGTCCTACCTGGGCGATGCCCAAGGCAGCTTCATCATTCGCCCCGATACGAAAATGCCCGACGGCTTCGATCCACGGGTTCGCCCCTGGTATAAAGGCGCGCAAAGCAGCAGTACCGCGACCCTGACCGAACCCTACATCGACGCGGCCACCGGCGCGCTGATCATCTCCATCGCCAGCGCCTCGCGCAACGCCACGCAAAGCATCGGCGTGGTGGGTGGCGACCTGAGCCTGCAAGCCGTCATCGACAACCTCAAGACCGTGGACTTCGACGGCATGGGCTATGCCTACCTGGTCAGCGCCGACGGCAAGATCCTGGTGCACCCGGACAAGAACCTGGTCATGAAGACCCTGGCCGAGGCCTTTCCCCGGGACACCCCGAAGATCAGCGACCAGATCAGCGAAGTCGAAGTAGACGGCCACACGCGCATCGTCACCTTCACGCCCATCAAAGGCCTGCCCTCGGTCAACTGGTATGTGGGTGTCTCGGTAGACAAGGACATGGCCTACTCCATGCTCAGCGACTTCCGCACTTCGGCCGTCGTGGCGACTGTCATCGCCGTGGTGTTCATCATTGCCCTGCTGAGCATGCTGATCCGCCTGTTGATCCAGCCGCTGCATGTCATGACCCGGGCCATGGAAGACATCGCCGACGGCGAAGGCGACCTGACCAAACGCCTGGTCATCCAGAACCAGGACGAATTCGGCATCCTCGGCACGGCGTTCAACCGTTTCGTCGAGCGGATCCACCGTTCGATCCGCGAGGTGTCCTCGGCCACCGAACACGTCAACGAAGTCGCCCTGCGCGTGGTCAGCGCATCGAACTCGTCGATGGTCAATTCCGATGAACAATCGAGCCGTACCAACAGCGTGGCCGCCGCCATCAATCAACTGGGCGCCGCCGCCCAGGAAATCGCCCGCAACGCCGCCCAGGCCTCCCATCAGGCCAGCGACGCCCGCGGCTTGGCCGAGGACGGCCAACAAGTGGTAGAGCGCAGCATCGCTGCGATGAATCGTTTGTCTCAATTGCTGGGAACGTCGAGCAGCAACATCGAATCGCTGAACAGCAAAACCGTGAACATCGGTCAGATCCTCGAAGTGATCACCAGCATTTCCCAGCAGACCAACCTGCTGGCCCTCAACGCCGCGATTGAAGCCGCCCGGGCAGGTGAAGCCGGGCGCGGGTTCGCCGTAGTGGCCGATGAAGTGCGCAACCTGGCCCACCGCACCCAGGAATCGGCGCAGCAAGTGCAGACCATGATCGAAGAGTTGCAGGTCGGTGCCCGGGATTCGGTCACGACCATGAGCGACAGCCAGCGCCACAGCCAGCAGAGCGTGGAAATCGCCAACCTGGCCGGCGAGCGCCTGAGCAGCGTGACCCAGCGCATCGGCGAGATCGACGGCATGAACCAGTCGGTGGCCACCGCCACCGAGGAACAGACCGCCGTGGTGGAGTCGATCAACGTCGACATCACCGAGATCAACACCCTGAACCAGGAAGGCGTGGAAAACCTGCAATCGACCTTGCGCGCCTGTTCCGACCTGGAGCAGCAGGCGGCGCGGTTGAAGCAATTGGTGGGGAGTTTCAGGATCTAGAGCGCCTGGA
>NZ_JBKGGU010000032.1:0-42916 GCF_052042015.1 Pseudomonas sp. SMV71
GTTCGAGTACGACCCCGCCGACCACCTGATCGGCAAACTCGACCAGCAACCCGCCGCGCAACACCGCCAGTTGCTGCACTACGACGCCACCGGCCGCATCATCGCCAGTCAGGACAGCCTGCACGGCCAGCGCGAAACCTTCGCCTACGACGCCGCCGCCAACCTGCTGGACGGCCCGCAGGCAGGCGCCGGGCGGGTGGTCCACAACAAACTGCTGACCTACCAGGACAAACGCTACCGCTACGACGCCTTCGGCCGCCTGATCGAAAAACGCAGCGCCGCCCGCGGCCTGCAACGCTTTGCCTACGACGCCGAAAGCCGCCTGATCGAAGTGTGCAACGAAAACGGCAGCGTTGTGCGCATGACCTACGACCCGCTGGGCCGACGCATCACCAAGACCGAACACGACCCCCACGACTACCCCCTGGGCGAAACCCGCTTCACCTGGGACGGCCTGCGCCTGCTGCAGGAACACCGCCACCAGCAGACCAGCCTCTACCTGTACGAAGACCAAGGCTACGAACCCCTGGCCCGCGTCGACGGCAGCGGCGCGCTGCAAAAAGTGCGCTACTACCACAACGACCTCAACGGCCTGCCCGAACAACTCACCGAAGCCGACGGGCACAGCGTCTGGCAGGCGACGTATCGAGTGTGGGGCAACACGCTGCAAGAAGTGCGCGAACCGTATTACATCGAAGAGCAGAACCTACGGTTCCAGGGGCAATACCTGGACCGGGAGACGGGGCTGCATTTCAATACGTTCAGGTTTTATGATCCGGATGTGGGGCGGTTTATTACGCCGGATCCGATTGGGTTGGCGGGGGGATTTAATCACTACGTCTATGCGCCGAACCCCGCCGGCTATGTTGATCCATTAGGATTAAGCTGCACATCAGCGAAAGGCTTCGCCAGGAAAAACACCATCGCTAAACGATGGGTTGGAAAATTGTCTGGCAAAAAACCCGCCGACGTCGACGGCTACCTGACGGCCCGAGGCTGGACAAAAACCTATCCCCAGGCCGGCAGACCGGATGCAATCCAACACGTTCAATATGTGCGCACTACAAAATCCGGAGCCACCTACAAGCTTGACTACCATCCTGGGGGTAGCTCTACCCAGCCCAACATTCACGGCAATGATTATTGGAAAGTGTATAGAACCAACAAAGCCGGCGAGGATGTTGTATTTGGAAGAATAGGCCACGGCGACTTTAAAAATTATGACCTTATCAAAGACTCGCCAGTGTATGTGAACGGCACACTCATGAATGGATTATAAAATGATTGATTTTTCAGCAGAGATAAAATCAAAACACTCCGCCGCCAATATACTACTGGGCGAAAATATTTCGACCTATGTCAACACCCTGTATACAGAACACAAGGTCGAAGTAAAGATTTACACCTTGCCGGATAACGAAACAAGGACAGCCTACGTGGTGGATAAAACCATCACCGTCTCGACACTTGCCGACGGAACAATTTTCTCTATAGGTTGCAACACGCGCTACAAAGGACGATACAAAGATACCCTTTCCACAGGTATGACATTTGCTCAGATAAAAAAACTCACCGCACGCCAACGCATCTTCAACGGTTCACTGATCATTGACGAGGATTTCGGTTTTTCCTACGTACTCCCCTCTCCCTATGACGAAATTGCAGACAGCATTGAAGACATACCACCCGATTTGAAGCTTAATGAAATTTACATCGCAGACTTTTCTTCATGGATCAGTCCACGGACTAATATCAGATAAAAATGGACCTATCCGAGCATCTTTCCTACAAACTTGAAAACTTCTTGAACGTCCGCTCCTACCCTAAGGCTCTAGGCGCCATTTTTTACGAAGAGGACGAGCCCTTACTGCTTCGTGTCGTGGCTAGAAAGCATAACGGCTGCCCCTTCAGCGTGAGCCGCTGGCACGATCTTTTTTCCAACAGTGCCTTTGAAAGGATCATGGCAAAAAGCGGCTTCACGGAGTCGGATTGTTACGCCGTCATCCTGCTCCTGTCGCGTTTTGGCTACCTGCTTGAAATCGACAACCGTCAGCGAACCAACAAGGACTATTTCATTTTTTTCTATCTGGTCCAGTTGCTCAGCCTGAAGAACAGCCCGCTCGACGCAGATGCGCAACTGAGGAACCACATGCTCAGGTTCCTCCTCTTCGAATTGAGCATCGATGACGAGGCCTATCGTCGGTTCAGCATCGAAGACCATCAGTTGATGATGGCGACCGACGCGTTGGGGCCAGTGGATTTTCTGAGCGTTATCGACTTGATCTATACAGCGATCAGGGCCAACAGCAGGAAAGAAAAGGTGCTGCTGGCCACGCTGAAAGACTATCAAGAGAGCATCGTCAGGTTATTAGTCGAACCCGACAATACCCACCACCGTTTTCCGCTCAACGATCATCACAGTGAACTGATGTATCCCGACGTATTCCTGAACGCCTATGCCCAAGACAAGCGGCAGGTGCTCAACGCGTTGCTCGATACGATCAATCCGCTTCAGTCAACGGAGAACCTGTTTGTCTCGAAACGGGCCATGACCTGTCTTTGATAAAGGACGAACAGACCTCGTTCTACAACATTTTGTACAGCCTGTAACTGTACAACCAGACAACTCCGCTGGAATGGCCAAGCGGCTTTGCTGTTCCCGACCACTTCGCCGAAATAAACATTATCAATATAACCTCGGCACTTTCTGGCCCCCGGAAGTGCCTCTCGATAAAGTCACACCGGTAACACGACAACTCAGCCCCCTCAACTATTCATAGAAAAGGATTTCCATGAAGAACTCGATCCACCTGAGACTTTTATCAGCCTTATTACTTTGCTGCTGCGTACCGGTCAGCCATTCGTTTGCTGCCGATGTTCCCCCCGACCACATCGTATTCGCCGCAAGCCCCAAATACCCCTCCAGTGAAAAGTCCGAAAACGGCGAACCGGAATCCAGAGCGGACACAGCGTCCCGCTCCCGATGGCTGATCGAGGCCCAGTACGCCAGCATCGCAGAGTTTCGTGAGCAGTCGGGTGGGCCGGGTGCCGTCCCGGTCATGATTAACGGCAACCTGACTCGATCAGGCCACTCCAGCGAGCGTGGCTATATCAAGACAGTCCTGCAGAACAAACTGAACAATCTTTACGACTATGGCCTGGGTAATCATGACTACGACTTCAATGTCGAAAGTTGCGCCAGTTGCGCCGCCGCAAGCGTCGATGATCTGAAAACGCGATACTGGGGAAAAGTGCCGAACATGGACTTGTCGGCCAGGGCCTCGGGCCTGACGAAAACCTGGTACGGGAGCCTGGCCTATTCCAAGGATTTTGGCGATGTGCATCTGGTTCAGTTGCACAACCAACCGGTCTACTCGGTGAATTTCTCTACGCAGGCCGTCTTCAATACAACCGCCTATGAAATCACGTCGTCCCTCGACTGGTTGGAGCGTGATCTGCAAAAGGCTCGCTCAAAAGGGAAAATCATTCTGTTGAACCTGCATCAGCCATTCCACTGGCCCGTCAGAGAGACGGAGATCAATCGTTTCACCAAGCTGATCGATGACTACGGCGTCACTGCTGTGTTTTCCCACACCACGGACAAGAAGCACGGGCATTACCCGTCCAACTACATCTACGGCGACGTGCCGCTGTTCATGAGTGGCTCGGCCGCAAGCAAGGCCTGGCTATATGTAAAGATCGCTGACGACAGGAAACGACTGATCGTCAATGTCGTTGCCGACAACGACTGGCGCAACCCTGTCGCCCGCCACACCATCGACGTTCGATAAGACTCAATGCGACGTCGATGGAAATCCCATCGACGTCATCTGCTGCGGCGGGACAGCTATACTCGACAAGTCAATTGATCTGGATCATGACTTGTTACATCCGCTACACCATTCGCCCCTTGCGCCCAACGCGACCAAAGGTCGCACCCTTGAGCTAGAGCGACAGGCGTATCATTGCGCCACTGCAACATCCTTCTGACCGTGGTCGGCACGTACTGGCCTCGGCACTTTTCCACTGCCGTGGGATGCAATTGATGAGCAACCAGATTCCGGTACATGACGTTACCCCGCCTGCCAAAGATGCGAACAAAAGCATCGACCTGTACGCCTCTCGGGAAAAGATCTACACCCGCGCTTTCACCGGCCTGTTTCGCAACCTGCGGATGGTCGGCGGTGCGGTATTGTTCCTGCTGTATTTCGGTACGGTCTGGTTGAACTGGGGCGGCCACCAGGCCGTCTGGTGGAACCTGCCGGAACGCAAATTCTTTATTTTCGGCGCGACCTTCTGGCCCCAGGACTTCATCCTGCTGTCCGGATTGCTGATCATTGCGGCCTTCGGCCTGTTTTTCATTACGGTCTATGCCGGGCGCGTCTGGTGTGGCTACACCTGCCCGCAAAGCGTGTGGACCTGGATTTTCATGTGGTGCGAAAAAGTCACCGAAGGCGACCGCAACCAGCGCATCAAACTCGACAAGGCGCCCATGGGCGCCAACAAGTTTTTGCGCAAGCTGGCCAAGCACAGCCTGTGGCTGTTGATCGGCTTCGTCACCGGCATGACCTTCGTCGGTTACTTCACACCGATCCGCGAACTGGTGTTCGAGTTCTTCACCGGCCAGGCCGATGGCTGGTCGTATTTCTGGGTCGGTTTCTTCACCCTGGCTACGTATGGCAACGCCGGTTGGCTGCGTGAGCAAGTGTGCATCTACATGTGTCCGTACGCACGCTTCCAGAGCGTGATGTTCGACAAGGACACGCTGATCGTGTCTTACGACCCGCGCCGCGGAGAAAGCCGCGGCCCACGCAAGAAAGGCATTGACTACAAGGCCCTGGGCCTGGGCGATTGCATCGACTGCACCATGTGCGTCCAGGTCTGCCCGACCGGCATCGACATCCGCGACGGCCTGCAGATCGAATGCATCGGCTGCGCGGCCTGCATCGACGCCTGCGACAACATCATGGACAAGATGGATTACCCACGCGGCCTGATCAGCTACACCACCGAACACAACCTGTCGGGGCAGAAAACCCATAAACTGCGCCCGCGCCTGATCGGTTATGCCCTGGTCTTGCTGGCGATGATCAGCCTGCTGGTGGCGGCGTTCTTCATGCGTTCGCTGGTGGGTTTCGACGTCAGCAAGGACCGCGTGCTGTACCGCGAAAACGCCGAAGGCCGGATCGAGAACGTCTACAGCCTGAAGATCATGAACAAGGACCAGCGCGACCACACCTACATCCTGGAAGCCACCGGGCTGCCCGATCTCAAGCTGCAGGGCCGGCGAGAGATCAAGGTCGCGGCCGGCGAGATCTTCAGCCAGCCGGTAGAACTGTCCAGCGCGCCGGAACAATTGCCATCGAGCACCAACGAGGTGACCTTCATCCTCAAGGATGCCGATGACGAAAGCGTCCATGTCCAAGCCAAGAGCCGGTTCATCGGCCCACAGACCCGTTGAGAGAAATGCCCATGCCTGCAGCAACTGCCACCAGCCCTTGGTACAAGCACCTCTGGCCGTGGATCATCATCGGGATCCTGGCCTGCTCGGTCACCCTGAGCCTGACGATGGTGACCATTGCGGTGAAAAACCCGGACAACCTGGTAAACGACAACTACTACGAAGCCGGCAAGGGCATCAACCGTTCGCTGGAGCGTGAACTGCTGGCCCAGACCCTGCAACTGCATGCCAACGTGCAACTGGACGATGTCACCGGCGAGGTGAACCTGCGCCTGAGCGGCAACAGCCGGCCCCAGACCCTGGAACTGAGCCTGATTTCCCCGACCCAACCGGAGAAGGATCGCAAAATCGTCCTGACCCGCAACGACAGCGAGCCGGGGCGCTACGTGGGCCAACTGACGGACAAGATCGAAGGCCGGCGATTTGTCGAATTGCTGGGGGCGCAGAACGACAAGACCTGGCGTCTGTTCGAGGAAGAGCAGATCAATCATGATCAGGCCATCTTGCTCGGCGATGAACCGCTGCAAGGGGCCGAAGACCTGAAAAAGTAAACCGCTTCCCTGTGGCGAGGGAGCTTGCTCCCGCTGGGCCGCAAAGCGGCTCTGTTTTTGTCTTTCATCCATTGGCCGGACGACTGCTTCGCAGCCGAGCGGGAGCAAGCTCCCTCGCCACGGACAATGTTCACAAACAGCAAGCTCTTCAGCCACAAAGGCCTTCATGCGACACCCATGAACAGTCCCCTGCCCTGCTACCACTGCGCCCTGCCCGTCCCACCCGGCAGTCACTTCACCGCCGTTATCCTCGGTGAAACCCGTCAGCTGTGCTGCCCGGGCTGCCAGGCGGTGGCCGAGGCCATTGTCGCGGGCGGCCTGGAGAGTTACTACCAGCATCGCAGTGAAGCCTCGGCCAACCCTGAAACCCTGCCGATCCAGCTGACCGACGAACTGGCGCTGTACGATCGACCCGACGTGCAGCAATCGTTCGTGCGTCATGAAGGCGAGTTGGCCGAAACCACGCTGTTGATGGAAGGCATCAGTTGCGCCGCCTGCGGCTGGCTGATCGAAAAACAATTGCGCAGCCTGCCGGCCGTCGCCGAAGCACGCTTGAATCTGTCCAACCATCGGCTGCATGTGCGTTGGGCCGATGCGCAGTTGCCGCTGAGCACGCTGCTCGCCGAGCTGCGCCAGATCGGATACGTCGCCCACCCGTACCAGGCCGACCAGGCCAGCGAGCAGCTCGCCGCGCAGAACCGCCTGGCCCTGCGCCAGTTGGGCGTGGCCGGGCTGCTGTGGTTCCAGGCGATGATGGCGACCATGGCCACCTGGCCGGAATTCAACATCGACCTGAGCCCGGAGATGCACACCATCCTGCGCTGGGTGGCCCTGTTTCTCACCACGCCCATCGTGTTCTATAGCTGCGCACCGTTCTTCAAGGGCGCGATGCGTGATCTGCGTACGCGCCACCTGACCATGGACGTTTCGGTGTCCCTGGCAATCGGCAGCGCCTACATCGCCGGGATCTGGACCTCGATTACAGGCGCTGGCGAGCTGTATTTCGACGCTGTTGGCATGTTCGCCCTGTTCCTGTTGGCGGGCCGCTACCTGGAGCGCCGGGCCCGGGAACGTACCGCTGCCGCCACTGCGCAACTGGTCAACCTGCTGCCGGCCTCATGCCTGCGCCTGGAAGAAAACGGCCAGAGCGAACGCATCCTGCTCAGCGAGTTGCGCACCGGCGACCGCGTGCTGGTGCATCCGGGGGCCGTGCTGCCGGCCGATGGCAAGATCCTCGACGGTCAATCCAGCATCGACGAATCGTTGCTGACCGGCGAATACCTGCCCCAACCTCGCCGGGTGGGCGACGCTGTCACTGCCGGCACGCTCAATGTCGAAGGCGCCTTGACGGTCGAGGTGCTGGCGCTTGGGCAAGAAACCCGGTTGTCGGCCATCGTGCGCCTGCTCGAACGCGCCCAGGCCGAGAAGCCGCGACTGGCAGAAATCGCCGATCGCGCCGCCCAGTGGTTTCTGCTGTTCTCGCTGGCGGCCGCTGCAGCCATCGGCCTGTGGTGGTGGCAACTGGACGCCCCCCGCGCCTTCTGGATCGTCCTGGCGATGCTGGTCGCCACCTGCCCTTGCGCGCTGTCCCTCGCCACGCCGACCGCGCTCACCGCCGCCACCGGCACCTTGCACAAGCTCGGGTTGCTGCTTACGCGCGGTCATGTGCTGGAGGGCTTGAACCAGATCGACACGGTGATCTTCGACAAGACCGGCACCCTCACCGAAGGCCGCCTGGCACTGCGCGCCGTTCGACCGTTGGCGACCCTCGACAGCGATCAGTGCCTGGGATTGGCGGCGGCCCTGGAAAACCGCTCCGAACACCCTATCGCCCGCGCCTTCGGCCGTGCGCCGCTGGCCGCCGAACAGGTCCACAGCACGCCGGGACTTGGGCTCGAAGGCCTGGTGGGCGAACAGCGCCTGCGCATCGGCCAGCCCGGCTTCGTCTGTCAGTTGAGTGGCGTCGCGCTACCCGTCATGCCCGACGAGCCTGGGCAATGGTTGTTGCTGGGCGATGAAATCGGTCCCCTGGCCTGGTTCGTCCTCGATGATCGCCTGCGCGCCGATGCCCCGGCGTTGTTGGCAGCCTGCAAGACCCGGGGTTGGCATACGCTGCTGCTGTCAGGCGACAGCTCACCGATGGTCGCCGGCGTCGCCGCCGAATTGGGCATCGACGAGGCCCGGGGCGGCTTGCGTCCGGACGATAAACTGGCGGTGCTGCAACAGTTGCACCAGCAAGGACGCAAGGTGTTGATGCTCGGTGACGGGGTGAATGATGTGCCAGTGCTCGCGGCTGCCGACATCAGCGTCGCCATGGGCTCGGCCACCGACCTTGCCAAGACCAGCGCCGACGCCGTGCTGCTGTCCAACCGCCTCGACGCCCTGGTCCATGCTTTCAGCCTGGCCCGACGCACCCGACGGGTAATCATCGAGAACCTGGTGTGGGCGGGCCTGTACAATGGCCTCATGTTGCCGTTCGCCGCCCTCGGCTGGATTACCCCAGTGTGGGCGGCGGTCGGCATGTCCATCAGTTCGTTGACCGTGGTGCTGAATGCGCTGAGGCTGACCCGTCAGCCCAAGGCAATAGTATTCGACGCCACGCCCGATACCCGCCCGCTGCCGGCCTGAGCCACGCGGGCCTGGAGTTCCGAGATGCCTGCTCTTTACGTGATGATCCCGGCGGCGCTGCTGATCGTCGCCATCGCCGTGTACATTTTCTTCTGGGCCGTGGACAGCGGACAGTACGACGATCTCGACGGTCCGGCCCATAGCATTCTGTTCGACGATCAGGACCCGAACCACAAGGCGGCGGTGGATGAAGCCGACGGCCAGCCCCGCGAACCGGACGACAAGGCCCCGCCCCATGCTTGATCTGGCGCCACTGCTGGTCTCGGCAATCATCCTCGGCCTGCTGGGCGGCGGGCATTGCCTGGGAATGTGTGGCGGGCTGATGGGTGCCCTGACCCTGGCGATTCCCAAGGAGCAGCGCAGCCGGCGCTTGCGGCTGTTGCTGGCGTACAACCTGGGGCGGATCCTCAGCTACGCCGGCGCCGGGTTGCTGATCGGCCTGGCCGGCTGGGCCGTCGCCAACAGCCCGGCGGCGATGTTCATGCGGGTGCTGGCCGGCGTGTTGTTGATTGTCATGGGCCTGTACTTGGCCGGTTGGTGGAGCGGCCTGACCCGCATCGAAAGCGTCGGTCGTGGCTTGTGGCGGCGCATCCAGCCCATCGCCAACCGCTTGCTGCCGGTATCGAGCCTGCCCCGCGCATTGCTGCTCGGCGCGCTCTGGGGCTGGCTGCCGTGCGGCCTGGTCTACAGCACCCTGCTATGGGCCGCCAGCCAGGGTAATGCGCTGGACAGCGCGTTGCTGATGCTTGCCTTCGGCCTCGGCACCTGGCCGGTGCTGCTCGCCACGGGCCTTGCGGCCGAACGCATCACCGCCCTGCTGCGTAAACGCAGCGTGCGCATGGCCGGTGGCTTGCTGGTGATCATATTCGGCGTCTGGACCCTGCCGGGGCCGCATCAGCATTGGCTGATGGGGCATTGACCGAGTCGCCTGCCATCGCGAGCAGGCTCGCTCCCACAGGGAATCGGTGGCGAACACCGGATTTGTGTCCACCCTGATCAATTGTGGGAGCGGGCTTGCCCGCGAAGGCGCCGGGCCAGCTTGCATCAATGTCGAATGCCGGACCGCTTTCGCGAGCAAGCCCGCTCCCACAGGATATCTGCCCAGCCCCTGCCCCGTTGATGCAAATCAACACGCCATCCCGCCGGTGCCTCTAGACTCGCGACCATGCCAGCCTATCCGGGGAATGCCCGCATGCTCGACGCCCTTCGTTGGGACTCTGACCTGATCCGCCGCTACGACCTGGCGGGACCACGCTATACCTCGTACCCGACCGCGGCGCAGTTCGGTAGCCAGGTCGGCACCTTCGACCTGCTTCATGCCCTGCGCGAGAGTCGCAAGGCCCAGCGCTCGCTGTCGCTGTACGTGCACGTGCCATTCTGCGCGAACATTTGTTACTACTGCGCTTGCAACAAAGTCATCACCAAGGACCGTGGTCGTGCCCACGCCTACCTGCAACGCCTGGAACAGGAGATCCAACTGATCGGCTGCCACCTGGACCCGGCCCAGCGCGTGGAGCAACTGCACCTGGGCGGCGGAACCCCGACCTTCCTCAGCCACGACGAACTGCGCCAGCTGATGGCAAAGCTGCGCCAGCACCTGAACCTGCTGGACGATGACTCCGGCGACTACGGCATCGAAATCGATCCTCGCGAGGCCGACTGGTCGACCATGGGCCTGCTGCGCGAACTGGGCTTCAATCGGGTCAGCATCGGCGTGCAAGACCTTGACCCGGCCGTGCAACGTGCGGTCAATCGCCTGCAAAGTCTGGACGAAACCCGCGCGGTCATCGAAGCTGCCCGAACGCTGCAATTTCGCTCGATCAACATCGACCTGATCTACGGCCTGCCCAAGCAAACCCCCGAAAACTTTGCCCGCACGGTTGAAGAGGTCATCAGCCTGCAACCGGATCGGCTCTCGGTCTTCAACTACGCGCACCTGCCGGAGCGTTTCATGCCCCAGCGGCGGATCAACAGCCAGGACCTGCCCAATCCAGTGCAGAAGCTGGCGATGTTGCAGGGCACCATCGAGCAGCTGACCGCCGCCGGTTACCGCTACATCGGCATGGACCACTTCGCCCTCCCCGATGACGACCTGGCCATTGCCCAGGAAGAAGGCACCCTGCAACGCAACTTCCAGGGCTACACCACCCACGGCCATTGCGACCTGATTGGCCTGGGGGTCTCGGCCATCAGCCAGATCGGCGATCTGTACTGCCAGAACAGCAGTGACCTGAGCCACTACCAGAACACCCTGGCCGATGGTCAGCTGGCGACCGCCCGCGGTTTGTTTTGCACGCCTGACGACCGATTGCGCCGTGCGGTGATCCAGCAGTTGATCTGCCACTTTCACCTGCCCTTCGCCGAGATCGAACGCCGCTTCAGCATTGATTTTTGCGAATACTTCGCCAGCCTGTGGCCGCAGTTGCAGGCCATGGCCGAGGATGGACTGATCGAGCTGGACCGCAGCCACATCACCATATTGCCCGCCGGGCGACTGCTGGTGCGCTCGGTGTGCATGGCGTTCGACGCCTATCTGGAGCAGCATAATCGGCAGCGATTCTCCCGAGTCATCTGAGCGCGACAATTTGACGAGAACACCGCACTGGTCGGAGATCCTTTGCTGGGTTACCCTTACGGCTTATGTGTGTTTTTCCCACAAGGATTTAAGAAATGTCCGAGCCAGTCAAACAGCGCGCTCATAGCCAGGCCCATTGCAAGGACTGCAGTCTGGCCCCCCTCTGCCTGCCACTTTCTCTGAATCTGGAGGACATGGACGCGCTGGATGAAATCGTCAAACGGGGCCGTCCGTTGAAGAAAGGCGAGTTTCTGTTTCGCCAGGGCGACGCCTTTGATTCCGTCTATGCGGTACGTTCGGGCGCCTTGAAGACTTTCAACCTGAGCGACGGTGGCGAGGAGCAGCTCACCGGCTTCCACCTGCCCAGCGAGCTGGTGGGCCTGTCCGGCATGGACACCGAGACCCATCCGGTCTCGGCCCAGGCGCTGGAAACCACGTCTGTGTGCGAAATTCCCTTCGAACGTCTCGACGAGCTGGCGCTGCAACTGCCGCAGCTGCGCCGCCAGCTGATGCGCGTGATGAGCCGGGAAATCCGTGACGATCAGCAAATGATGCTGCTGCTTTCGAAGAAAACCGCCGACGAACGCATCGCCACCTTCCTGGTCAACCTCTCGGCACGCTTCCGCGCCCGCGGGTTCTCGGCCAACCAGTTCCGCCTGAGCATGTCCCGCAACGAAATCGGTAATTACCTGGGCCTTGCGGTGGAAACCGTGTCCCGGGTGTTTACCCGCTTCCAGCAGAATGAGTTGATCGCCGCCGAAGGCAAGGAAATCCATATCCTCGACCCGATCCAGCTCTGCGCCCTGGCCGGCGGTTCGCTCGACGGCTGATTCACCAGCGCGGCCGAAGGACACTGAGCGATCGTCCCGGCCGCGCTATACTGCCGCGTTTGTAGCCCTGCCAGGACACCTGAACGATGGTCTTCGATTCCTTCGACATCAAATCCCTGATCCGTCCCGTGATTGACTTCCCCAAGCCGGGCGTGATCTTTCGCGACATTACCCCGCTGTTCCAATCCCCGACCGCCCTGCGGCTGGTGATGGACAGTTTCGCCCACCGTTATGTCGAGGCCGAATTCACCCACATCGGCGCGATGGATGCGCGGGGTTTCCTGATCGGCTCGATCCTGGCCTATCAACTGAACAAGCCGCTGGTGCTGTTCCGCAAGCAAGGCAAACTGCCGGCGGACGTGCTGGCCGAGGGTTACCAGACCGAGTACGGCGAAGCCTTCCTCGAAGTGCATGCCGACAGCCTGTGCGAGGGCGACTCGGTGGTGATGTTCGATGACCTGATTGCCACCGGCGGCACGCTGATCGCCGCTGCCAACCTGATCCGCCGCATGGGGGCCAAGGTCCACGAGGCGGCAGCGATCATTGACCTGCCGGAACTGCTGGGCTCGCAGCGCCTGGAAGACATGGGCATCCCGACGTTCTGCCTGACGCAGTTTTCCTTGAGCGAACGATAACCCACCGATGACACCCACCCCTGTGGTAGCTCGCTCCCACAGGGATTATTGGGTGTCTGTCAGAGAGTAATCGGCTTACGCCCGGCAAACGAGTGCGCCAGCGTCCCGCCGTCCACCAGCTCCAACTCGCCCCCCAGCGGCACGCCATGGGCGATACGCGAAGCGACCAGCCCCTTGTTGCTCAGCAACTGGGCGATGTAGTGGGCCGTGGCTTCGCCTTCCACCGTAGGGTTGGTCGCCAGAATGACTTCAGTGAAAGTCCCTGCCTCTTCGATACGCGCCATCAGTTCCGGGATGCCAATGGCTTCCGGCCCAAGGCCATCCAAAGGCGACAAATGGCCCTTGAGCACGAAATAACGACCGCGGAAACCGGTCTGCTCCACTGCATACACGTCCATCGGCCCTTCGACGACGCATAGCAGGGTGTCGTCCCGCCGTGGATCGGCGCATTGCGGGCAGAGGTCGTCCTCGGTGAGGGTGCGGCATAAACGGCAGTGCCCCACACCCTCCATGGCCTGGCTCAACGCCTGGGCCAGACGCGAACCACCGCTGCGATCGCGCTCCAGCAACTGCAAGGCCATGCGCTGGGCAGTTTTCTGACCAACGCCTGGCAAGGTTCGCAGGGCGTCGATCAGTTGGCGAATCAAAGGGCTGAAGCTCATGGAGGAAATGTCCGACATAACAACGAGACGCGGTTTATACCCGCGCCTCCGATTAGCGTCAAATACTCAATCCTGCGCCACCCGCACCACCAACTTGCCGAAGTTGCGCCCTTCCAGCAGACCGATAAAGGCCTGTGGCGCATTCTCGAGGCCATCGACCACATCTTCACGGAACTTGACCTTGCCGTCGCGCACCCACGGTGCCATGGCGCTGATGAATTCCGGCTGACGGTCACCGTAGTCGTCGAACACGATGAAGCCCTGGATCCGCACGCGCTTGGTCAGCAAGGTGCGCTGCAAGGCCGGCAAGCGATCCGGGCCGCTCGGCGCCTGATGTTCGTTGTAGGACGCGATCAGGCCACACAGCGGGATCCGTGCCTTGGCGTTGAGCAACGGGACAACGGCATCGAAGACCTTGCCGCCGACGTTTTCATAATAGATATCGATGCCCTTGTCACAAGCCTGGGCCAGTTCTTCTGCAAAACGCTCGCTTTTGTGATCGATACAGGCGTCGAACCCCAGTTCGTCGACCACGTACTTGCATTTCTCGCTGCCACCCGCCACGCCGACCACCCGCAGCCCCTTGATCTTTGCCACCTGGCCGACCACCGATCCCACGGCGCCCGAGGCCGCCGCGACCACCAGGGTTTCGCCGGCCTTGGGTTGACCGATGTCCATCAGTCCCATATACGCCGTCATGCCAGGCATGCCCAGCACGCCCAGGGCCATTGAAGAGCTCGGGAGCCCTGATGGAATCGGGATCACGTTGCGCCCGTCGCTGATGCTGTGGCTCTGCCAACCCGTGGCGCCCACCACCAGGTCACCTTCCTGGAATTTCGGGTGCATCGAACGCTCCACGCGACTGACAGCGCCACCGGTCATTACCTGGTCGATTTCTACCGGAGCGGCGTAGGACGGTGCGTCACTCATGCGACCACGCATGTACGGGTCCAGGGACAGGAACAGCGTCTTGAGCAGGATCTGTCCTTGCGCCAGGTCCGGCAGCGTCACCTGCTCCAGACGGAAATTGTCCGGGGTGGGTGCGCCTTTGGGGCGAGAGGCGAGGACGATGCGCTGGCTGGGGGTCGATGCCTGAGACATGGGGCGTTCTCCTTGATCGTTGGATGGGCTATAGGGAGCAGACCTTATTGGAGGGGCAGTGTTCGATGTTCTTGCCGTTGGGTGGTGGTGCCTTCATCGCGAGCAGACTCGCTCTCACAGGAAACTGTGGCGGACGCGGACATCAGGGCATTCGATCCATTGTGGGAGCGGGCCTGCTCGCGATGGCGATGTCACTGCCGCCACCTTATCTGGAGCAGAAACAAAAATGCCAGGCGCGATGCCTGGCATTGGGTGTAGCCCATCCCGACCGGGATGGCGAATCAGAACGGCAGTTTCATGCCCGGTGGCAGTTGCATGCCGGCGGTCATGCCGGACATCTTGTCCTGGCTGTTGGCTTCGATCTTGCGCACCGCATCGTTGACAGCGGCGGCGAACAAGGCTTCGAGCATCTCCTTGTCGTCTTCGCTCAGGCCTTCGACCACGCTCGGGTCGATGCTGACGCGCTTGATGTCATGACGACCGGTCATGACCACGGTCACCATGTCGCCGCCGGACTTGCCGGTGACTTCGGCGTTGGCCAGTTCTTCCTGCATCTTGGCCATTTTTTCCTGCATCTGCTGCGCCTGTTTCATCAGGCCGGCCATGCCACCTTTCATCATGGGAATCACCTCGAAAGTACGTGGATAAACACCGCGCCCGGCCCATATGGCCCGGCGCTTTCAGTTATGAGCCCTGGGTGACCGGGGCCTCGACAGGTTCGATAGTATCGTGGCGGACCACCGCACCGAACTGCTGCATCATCTGCTGGATGAACGGATCACTGTGGATCGAGTCCTCGGCCTCGCGCTGGCGGTCGGCACGACGCCGGGAGGCCGCCTGGGCCGGGGTCTCCTGCTCAGGCTTGATCAACTCGATGCTCAGCGTCAGGGTGCGCTGATGGTACTGGTTCAGCGCGTCGTTGAGACGCCGCTGTTGGGTCGCGTTGAACAGCGCGCTGTGGGCCGGGTCCAGGTGCAACAGCCAATGGTCGCCTTCTACCGAGATCAGCGTGCAGTTGGCGGCAATGCTGCCGGTCATGCCGGTGATCGGCAGCTTCGGGAACAATTCCAGCCATTGCAGGGCCAACCCGGTGGCCGGCATCGCCGCCGGTTCCGGCTCGGGCTCCGGCGCTGGCTCGGCGGCGTGCTCACTGGCGAGGTCGTCGAGATAGCTGTACGCCGAATCCATGTCTGGCTCAATGTAGTCCTCGTCCAGCGGCGGCTCGTCGTCCAGGTCCATGCCCGGCGTGGCATGCTCGACCTCGGCCACCGTCGGCTCGGGCACGGGTGCGGCAACCCACTCCGGCGCATCGGGCACCACGCTGTCAGGCGTCGGCAGCGGCATCGGCGGCAACTCTGGCTGCTCGGCAATGGTTTCCAATACAGGCTCTACCGCCGGTTGCTGGATAACCTCGGGCTCGACCGGGTCGTTCCAGGGCAGATCGATGACCTCCGCCACGACAGGCTCGGATACTGTGTCAACGCAAGGCTCGGGCTCGGGCTCAAGGCCGGGCTCCGGCTCAGGCGCAACAACAGCCGCCGGCGCTACCGGGGCCGTAGCCACTGCCGGCGCAACCACGGGCGCGGCAGCCACTGGCCTGGCGGAATCAGCTGTGGCCTGGCTGATCCCCACTGGCTTTAGCGCCTGCCTCGGCGCGTCCGCCGTATCGGCCGGTCGGAACGCCAGCATGCGCAGCAGGACCATTTCGAAGCCGCCCCGCGGATCCGGAGCCAGCGGCAGGTCGCGACGGCCGATCAGGCCCATCTGGTAGTAGAATTGCACATCCTCGGCTGGCAGCGCCCGGGCCAGGGCCAATACCCGGTCGCGATCACCGTGGCCGTTGTCGACACCCTCCGGCAAGGCCTGGGCGATGGCGACCCGGTGCAGCACGTTGAGAATCTCCGAGAGCACGCCATTCCAGTCCGGGCCCTGTTCGGCCAGGTGCCGCACGGCTTCGAGCAACGCCTTGGCGTCGCCTTCGATCAGCGCGTGCAGGACGTCATAGACCTGGCCGTGGTCCAGGGTACCGAGCATCGCCCGTACATCAGCGGCCATGACCTTGCCTTCGCCGAAGGCAATGGCTTGGTCGGTCAGGCTCATGGCGTCGCGCATCGAACCATCGGCGGCGCGGCCCAGCAGCCACAGCGCGTCGTCTTCGAACGGGACATTCTCGACGCCCAGCACATGGGTCAAATGCTCGACGACCCGCTCCGGCGTCATGTTCTTCAGGGAGAATTGCAGGCAGCGCGACAAAATCGTTGCCGGAAGTTTCTGCGGATCGGTGGTCGCCAGGATGAACTTGACGTAGGGCGGCGGTTCTTCGAGGGTCTTGAGCAGCGCATTGAAGGAGTGGCTGGAAAGCATGTGCACTTCGTCGATCAGGTAGACCTTGAAGCGCCCACGGCTCGGCGCGTACTGCACGTTATCGAGCAATTCGCGGGTATCTTCGACCTTGGTGCGGCTGGCGGCGTCGATCTCGATCAGGTCGACGAAGCGCCCTTCATCGATTTCCCGGCAGACCGAACACTCACCGCACGGCGACGAAGTGATACCGGTTTCACAGTTCAGGCATTTGGCAATGATGCGCGCAATGGTGGTCTTGCCCACGCCACGAGTACCGGTGAACAAATACGCATGGTGCAGCCGCTGGCTGTCCAAGGCATTGATCAGAGCCTTGAGCACATGGGTCTGGCCGACCATTTCGCGGAACGAGCGCGGGCGCCATTTACGTGCAAGAACCTGATAACTCATCGAAAACCGTCGCCACTGGAAAGCAGAAGCGGCTAATGCTAGCGGAGCAGGGGCGAAATTGCATCCGGTGTGCTCGTCTAATCTGACTAAGATGGGTTCAGCAATTGGGTTGTCGACAGGGTTTTGCACAGTCAGGAGAGTGTATGCGTTCGGCGATGGGGGCATTGTTATTACTGGGGACAGGTTGTTTTGCCGAATGTTTTGCCGAAGAAATGCCGTTGCGAATCGCCGTGACCGATGGCTGGGCCATGCCCATGGTGCAGATCGAACGGGGCCGGCCGACCCAGGGCATCATTCCCGATCTCCTCGTCAGCCTGGCGACTCAGGTCGGGATGCCGGCCCAGTTCCATGTCCTGTCCCGCGCCCGGCTGGACGGGGCGATGAAACACGGGGAAGTCGACATGCGCTGCTATGTCAGCCCGGCCTGGGTGAGTGACCGGGATGATTATCTGTGGAGCGGCCCGCTGTTCTTCCAGCGCGACCTGCTGGTCGGCGCGCCAGGCACGCCGTCGAAAGTAGTGCCTGCGATGCTGGGGCAACAACCCATCGGCACCGTGCTCGGCTATAGCTACCCGACATTGCAGTCCCTGTTCGATAACGGCCAACTGCGTCGCGACGATGCCCGCAGCCAGGAGCAGGTGCTGGCAAAATTGCTGGCCGGCCGCTATCGCTATGGCGTGTCCAATCAATGGGCACTGGACTGGTTCAACCAACGGCATAGCGCCGACCAGCAACTGCATCCAGTGGCCGTTCTGCAAGAACAGGAGCTGAGCTGCTATATACGCAACGACCCGAACATTCCGGCGCAGCGCATATTGCAAACCTTGTCCGACATGAAGGCATCGGGGGAAATCGACGCGATCATCCAGCTCTACACCGGCCGCGATACCGAGTCCGGGGCTGGCGCCCGCTCGCCCTGAACAACAGCGCGTTGCTGCCATTGCGGCGGCGCAACGTACCCGGTGGCCCAACCAGGCACTTGCTCGGCAGGCATCGGGCGAGCGATGAAATAACCTTGGGCGATCTCGCATCCCAGGCGCAGCAGCAGTTGGCCATGCTCCAGGCTGTCCAGGCCCTCGGCTACCACTGCGCGGCCAAACGCCCGTGCCAGGCCAATGACAGCTTCGGTCAGGGCCAAGTCATCCTGATCCTTGAGAATATCGCGAACAAAGGTCTTGTCGATCTTGATGGTTTGCGTACGCAGGTGCTTGAGGTCATTGAGGGAACAGTGGCCGGTGCCGAAGCCACCCAGCGAAAATCCCACGCCCAAGGCCTGGCACGCTTGCAGGCAGGCGCTGACATGCGCGAGATTTTCCACGGCGACGGATTCGACGATCTGCAGATCCAGCATGCGCGGCGACACGCTCGGGTGGCGTTCCAGCACCTGTTGCAACCGCTCGACAAAGTCGGTGCGCTGAAAATGGCGGGCCGAAATGTTGATACTTACCGGCCAGCCCTGCCCCGCCTGTTGCCAGCGCTGCAACTGGGTCATGACCTGCTCCATGACCCACTCGCCGATCTCGACGATCAGGTCGGTCTGCTCCACCAACGGAAGGAATTCCCGTGGCGGTACCAGGCCACGCTGCGGATGACGCCAGCGCAGCAACGCCTCGAGACCGACCACGCTGCCGTTGCGCATATTCACCTTGGGCTGGAAATGCAGCCGCAACTCGTCATCGGCCAATGCCTGGCGGACCCGTTCGACGGACTGGTACGTGGCCCGCACCTCTTTGTCCCGAGACACATCGAACACATGGAAGCGGTTGCGACCACTCTGCTTGGCCACGTACATCGCCTGGTCGGCGTGACGCAACAGAGTCTCGGCGTCCTCGTTGTCCCAGGGATGCAGCGTGACGCCGATGCTGGCGAAGACCTTGATGGTTTTACCGTCGATGGCATAGGGCATCGAGACAGCAATCAACACACGGTTCAACGCGCCGTGCAATTCCTCCTGCCCCCGCACATGGCGCAACACCAGCACGAACTCATCCCCCGCCAGCCGCGCCACCACATCCTCGCCTCGCACAATACTGCGCAGGCGCCGGGCGACTTCAACCAGCAGTCGATCACCGGTAGCGTGACCATGACTGTCGTTCACGGCTTTGAAACCGTCGAGGTCGAGCATGCACACCGCCAGGGGAAAGTTTTCCACCCGGGAAAACTCCAGGGCCTGATCCAGAAGCTCCGACAGATAAGTGCGATTTGGCAAGCCGGTCAGCATGTCGTGCCCGACCTGCCATTGCAGTGAATGCAGCAACCGGCGCTTTTCGCTGACATCGAAGCGAATCGCCAGGTAACGCTCGATGAGCCCGGTGACATCATCGATGACCGGTACCAATGTCGTATCGACCCAATGCAGCGTCCCGTCCTTGGCTCGATTGCAGATCTCGCCTTTCCAGATCTGTCCCAGGGTAATGGTGCGCCACATGGCGCTGAAGAACTCTGAAGGGTGCTGCCCTGAATTGAGCAGGCGATGGTTGGCACCCAGCAGCTCGTCGCGCCGGTAGCCGAAAAGCTGACAGAACTGGTCGTTGACGTAAGTGATCCGCCCGTCCAGGTCGGTTTCCGAGAAAATCGCGGCGGCGTCAACGGCTCTGCGGTACTTCTTATCCATCGAAGCGGTCATCCATGAGTCAGGCCCATTTGTCGCACGCGGTTGCTGTCTCCCGAGAGAGACGAAATCAACAGGGCTCAGACACTTGAAACGTGTAAGACACGGATCCGACCGGTTTAATCAGCAGGCCAGGCTGGGGCCGGGTGTCTTTCATTCATGACAGACCCAACCTTTTCATCTTTCTGGCGTCTGAAATACGTCACCAAACACCCGTGCCAAAGGCCGATTCTACGAAACGCATCACATTTTGCAAAGCAAGGTGATGGAACATGCGGTTGCCTAATGCAAAAATCTATCGTTAAGTTCTTGATTCTAAATGGGAATTGAGCGATGCAAATTTCAAGCTTGGGTACAGCCATCAGACGCTACCGTAAAGTAGCCGGGCTGACTCAGGCTGAACTTGGCGAAAAAACCGGTTTTGACCCCAAAACCATCAGCCGCTTCGAAACCGGCGCCTACATCCCCAGCATCGAAGCCTTGTGCCTCCTTGCCAAGGTGCTGGATGTGCAGATGAAAGCCTTTTTCGCCGACATGAGCGATGAAGACGAACAGCGAGCGTACCTGTTCAACGTCATCCATAAAGCCATGCCGAAGGACCTGGGGAAGCTGATCGCGGCGGTAGACCAAGCACTTTCCAAGTCTTGAGATCGATAAAAGACCGGTGGAGCGAGCCTGCTCCGGGCGGCGATCCGACGATAGCGGCATGCCAACCGACGTGACTTCCAGCTGAAGTACTGCGACGCGGACAGTCAGCGCTCCCCTTTCGCCCGATCCACCGCAATCACCACCAGCGACACTACCACGAACCCCACCAGCACCATCAAGGCGTTGACCAGTACCTGCGAATAACCCAGCCCGTTCACGTCTATGAAAGGATAGGGATAGGAGTCGACCAGGTAACCGCGTACCAGCGCATAGATGAAATAAGCCAGCGGATAAAGCAACCACGGCCAGACATTACTCCAGCGCAGCCCCTTGGGCACGCAGAACCACCAATAAACGACGAACACGATGGGCATCACGTCGTGCAGCAACTCGTCGGCCAGCCACTGCAGGCCCTGGGGATCCCACACATCGCGCAACAGCAGGTTGTAGGCCAGCCCGACCAGGACGATGGCAGCGGCCACGCCGCCTTGGGTCGAGATGCGGAGGAAAAAGCGCCGCAACGCCGAATCCCCCGTCGTCGCTGCATAGGTCAGCACCACTGCCACCAGGATGTTGGTCAGCACCGTGAAGTAACTGAAAAAGATATCCAACCCGCCCAGCAGACTCTTCTCGCCCTGCCAGCGCGACATCAGGATCAGGTAGAGCTGGAGCAGCAAGGCAAACCAACCCAGCGCCGCCGCGATCTTTACAGCCGAGCCACCCCTGCCTTGCGTTAACACCATGTCGTCGCTCATCACGCTGCCCTCCGGCTACGTGGCAGCTGCGACTGCGAAGTGCCAAAGATTGGCACTCATGAAACAGGCTGCCTGTCGAGCAGACCGTAGGAGGGATCGATATTGAGATCTACTGTCAGAAATGACAGAGCCGATCAACGGTCGTGATCATGCGTTCCGACCGACAGGTTTCTATCGCTCGGGCTGACATTTCAAGAATTTTTTTGAGAGATACCCATCGAGGACCGATGAGTCAGCGTTATGGAGGCAACCCCACCAGCCACACCCCGGCACACAATGTTCCCGCTGTGGCTGCTTCCTTCCGGATCTGACCAGGTTCACGGGTAATCGTTGCGGGGGGACCGATGGGGTCACCATAACGACGCCCGCCTGACGGCGAGCCGCGCCATTGTACCTATCTGACAAGAAGTTACAACCGTTCGCGGCGGATAAAAAAACCGAAGATGTTCAAGCACTTGTCATAGGAGCAGGACGAATCGAGCAGGGACGGGGCTAACCGCGCCCCTGCTCCCACAGCGAACAAAATGATGCGGCCCGGTTACGTCGCGAGCATTACCGACCCGTCAAGACGAAGTACTACAAACGACTACCGGACAGAACGGACCATAGGCGCCAGTGGTTGCCTGGGTCCGGACCTGGACATTGAAAGAAACCGGTCGAACGCCACCACTGACGCTTATCTCATGGCGATACCAACCACGACTGTCCGGTCGCACCCTCGTTGCAGGGACAGATTGCACCTGCCCCGTCGCCACTGCCGATACCCGGAACGTGTGAGCGGCAACCTGGTCGGGCCGGACGTTATCCGGGATCTGCCAGGCCAATATGATTGCGTAACGAGTTTGTCCAGCCTGGGAAAGGCGGCGCGGGGCATTGGGAACTACTGACGTCTTATCAAGCTCTTCGTGTTTCATAACATCTTCCTTAATGAATTCGCCATCATCCATGGCGGCCTCATGGTAACGGAGAAGCTCAAACACGAAACGCCATCAAACAAACGGAATCAATTTCACTGAGAAGCCAGTGAGCACCGACTACGGGACCGACGACTCAGACATTCTCCGCCGGAAAAATCACAACAACACCTCATCCGCCCGTCCCCCCTCTTCCTGAATCACCAAGTGAATGAAATGCAGCTTGGTAATCACCGCCGCCGGCAGGACAAAAGGATAAAAATCCGGCTGGCCCATGCTGCGGGACAGTTCGTTGAGCATGCCAGCCAGTTCGATCCAGGCGTTGACGAAGGACAGGAATGCAGCGCCGCCGACGTGTTCCGGGTCGAACAGGGTCTGGGGAGGAAACGGCTGGTAGTCGAAATCCAATTCCCGGGCGCTCATGCCAAAACCCAGGGCGGTATCCACCGCATCCATCATGTGCAGGTAGTGCGCCCAGGTTTCGGCCCAGTCTTCCCAAGGGTGCATGGTGGCGTAGGCGCTGACGTATCGGGTTTGCCAATCCTGCGGGGCGCCTTGCTGGTAGTGCCGCTGCAAGGCCTCGGAATAACTGGCGCGCTCGTCGCCGAACAAGCCGCGAAACGCGTCGAGCCAGTGGCTGTTGGCGATCAGCCGATCCCAATAATAGTGCCCAACCTCATGCCGAAAATGCCCGAGCAAGGTGCGATACGGCTCGCGCATCTGCTGGCGCACATGTTCGCGGTGGGCATCGTCGGCCTCCTGGATGTCCAGGGTAATCAGGCCGCTGGCATGGCCCGTGGTCGGCGGTTTGCCGTCGGGGTCGGCCCCGATGAAATCGAACGCCAGGCCGGTGTCTTCATCGACGGTTTTCGGAATGACCGGCAACCCCAGGGTAATCAATTGCGCCACCAGCCGGCGTTTGGCGGTTTCGACCTTGCGCCAGCGTTCAGGGTTTTCCGGGATCGACAGGTCGGGAATGGTGCGGTTCAGGCGACAGGCGATGCACAAGGTCTCGTGCTCGTTGGCCGGCAGCAGCCAGTTGCACGCCGCCGGCATGTCGAGGTTGGCGCAGCGGCGAAACAGCCCGGCCTCGGGGTCGACGTCCAATGTCCAGGTGCCAGGCTGGTTGCCCGGTTGCAGGGACGACAGACGACTTTCCTGCGGCTGATAGCCCAGCATCGCCAGACAGGCCAGGCACTGGCTGTTGCGGAAGAACAGGGACTGACCGCAACGACACGGCCAGACCTTGCTGTTACGCGAACGATCCCCCAGGAAAGGGGCAGCAATGCGCGAACTCAGTTGTTCGAAGAACCGGTACATGGCGATCTCTCCCTGGAGTCTGCAAGACTAGATCGTTGCCACTTCTCGTTCGTTCCCAAAACCGGCACTGCAAACAACCGTGGCGAGGGAGCTTGCTCCCGTTCGGCGGCGCAGCCGTCGTAAAACCGGTTGGCGCGGTATGCCTGGATATATGTGCGGTCCCGATTGGGGCCGCTGCGCCGACCAGCGGGAGCAAGCTCCCTCGCCACAAGAGGCCTGGGCAATGCCAGGGAATGTCCCGCGCCTAGACCGTTATGCCATGCCCGCCCAAAAACGCGACGAAGGCTTCTTCATCCAACACCTTGACGCCCAGCTCGTTAGCCTTGGTCAGCTTCGAGCCCGCGCCCGGCCCGGCCACCACGCAGTGGGTCTTCGCCGACACGGAACCGGCCACCTTGGCCCCGAGACTCTCCAGCTTGTCCTTGGCGACGTCGCGACTCATCAGTTCCAGCGAACCGGTCAGCACCCAGGTGTGCCCGGCCTCGGGCAGGCCTTCGACGACTTTCTTTTCGCTCTGCCAGTGCATGCCGAAATCGCGCAGCTGTTGCTCCGCGGCCTCGGCCTGCTGGCGGTTGGCTTCGACGGCGAAGAACTCGCGAACAGCGTTGGCCTGTTTCTCCGGCAGCGCCTGACGCATGTCCAGCCAGTCGGCACTCATGACTGCTTCGAGTGAGCCGAACTTGTCCGCCAGCTTCTGCGCCCCCCCCGGTCCGACCGAAGGAATATTCAGTTTGTCGAGGAAACCGCCCAGAGTGGTGCTGGCGGAGAATTCGGCGCCCAACTCGCCCTGGTCCTGGATCTCCAGGCCATGGCGCAGCAGGTCCTTGATCACCTGACGGTTATGCGGGTCCTCAAAGAAACTGTGGATCTCGTGAGCCACTTCCAGGCCGACGTCCGGCAAGTAGGTGAGCACTTGCGGCAACGCCGCCTGCACCCGTTCCAGCGACCCCAGGGAGCGAGCCAGGACCTTGGCGGTTTCCTCACCGACGTCCGGGATGCCCAGGGCATAGATGAAGCGCGCCAGGCTCGGCTGCTTGCTGTCGACGATGGCCGCCAGCAGATTCCTGCTCGACAGTTCGGCAAACCCCTCCAGGTCTACCACCTGCTCGAAAGTCAGGGCGTACAAGTCGGCAGGCGAGCCCACCAAGCCCTCATCGACCAACTGCTCGACGCTCTTCTCGCCCAACCCTTCGATGTCCATGGCCCGGCGCGAGACGAAATGAATGATCGCCTGCTTGAGTTGCGCACCGCAGGCCAGGCGCCCGACGCAGCGGTACACCGCGCCTTCGCTGACCGTCTCGCGGCCCTTGCTGCGCTTGATCAACTGCGTGCGTTCCACATGGGAGCCACAGACCGGGCACTGCTGTGGCACGTGCACGACGCGAGCGTTTTGCGGACGGCGTTCGGTGACCACTTGTACCACTTGCGGGATCACATCCCCGGCACGGCGGATGATTACCGTGTCGCCGATCATCAGGCCCAGGCGCGCCACTTCGTCCATGTTGTGCAGCGTGGCGTTAGCCACGGTCACCCCGGCGACTTTCACTGGCTTCAGGCGCGCCACGGGCGTGACCGCGCCGGTACGACCGACTTGGAACTCGACATCGAGCAATTCGGTGAGCTCTTCGCTGGCCGGGAATTTATGAGCGATCGCCCAGCGCGGCTCCCGGGCGCGGAAGCCCAGTTCGCGCTGGGAGGCGATGCTGTTGACCTTGAACACGACGCCATCGATTTCATAGGGCAGCGCGTTGCGCCGCTCGCCGATGTCGCGGTAATAATCCAGGCACTCATCGATGCCGTGGGCCAGCTTCAGTTCGCGGCTGATGGGCATGCCCCAGGCCTTGAGCTGCTTGAGGTTGCCGATGTGCGTATCGGCAATGTCCGCCGTGACCTGACCGATGCCGTAGCAGCAGAATTCCAACGGTCGGTTGGCGGTGATCCGCGAGTCCAGCTGGCGCAGGCTGCCGGCGGCCGCGTTGCGCGGGTTGGCGAAGGTCTTGCCGCCCGCCTCCAGCTGCGTGGCGTTGAGACGCTCGAAACCGGCCTTGGACATGTACACCTCGCCGCGCACCTCCAACAGCGGCGGCCAGCCGCTACCCTGGAGCTTGAGGGGGATGTTGCGCACGGTGCGCACGTTGACACTGATGTCTTCGCCGGTGGTGCCGTCACCACGGGTCGCACCGCGCACCAGCAGACCGTCCTGGTACAACAGGCTCACCGCCAGGCCGTCGAGTTTCGGCTCGCAGCTGTACTCCACCGCCGCGCCACCGCCCAGCAAGTCGCCCAGCGGCAGGTCGAGACCTTCGGTCACCCGGCGGTCGAATTCGCGCATCGTGGTTTCGTCGAAAGCGTTACCCAGGCTGAGCATCGGAATCTCATGGCGCACCTGACTGAACGCCGACAGTGCCATGCTACCGACCCGCTGGGTCGGCGAATCGCTGGTCACCAGTTCTGGATGCTGTTCTTCCAGAGCCTTGAGTTCGTGGAACAGGCGGTCGTACTCGGCGTCCGGGATACTCGGTTCGTCGAGAACGTGATAGCGGTAGTTGTGCTGATCCAGCTCGGTGCGCAGCTCTAGGATGCGGGTTTCAACGGCATTCATAGGTGTTCTCTCATAAAGCAAAAGAGCAGCCGAGGCTGCTCAATTTCTAATCTCATCGGCAAGTCGAACCTGGACCGGCCGAACGCAGAACCTGTGGCGAGGGAGCTTGCCCCCGCTGGGTCGCGGAGCGACCCTGATTCCGATCTCAACAACCGATCTCAACTATGGCATGAAACCGTCAAGGGCTGCTGCGCAGCCCAGCGGGAGCAAGCTCCCTCGCCACAAAAAAGCTCCTCGCCTGTCGGCAGCCTCAGCGCTTCTGGGTCAGTGCCCGGCGCTCGAACTCGACGATGCGCTGGCGATAATGCTCGATGGTCTGGGCGGTCAGAACGCTGCGCTGGTCATCCTTCAGTTCGCCGTTGAGCTCCTGGGACAGCTTGCGCGCCGCGGCCACCATCACGTCGAAGGCCTGCTTGGGATGACGCGGGCCAGGCAAACCGAGGAAGAAGCTCACCGCCGGAGTGCTGAAATGATCGATGTCGTCCAGGTCGAACACGCCTGGCTTGACCGCGTTGGCCATGGAAAACAGCACCTCGCCATTACCCGCCATGCTTTCGTGACGATGGAAAATGTCCATCTCGCCGAAACGAAGGCCGCTTTCCAGGATGTTCTGCAGCAGCGCCGGGCCCTTGAAGCCGGCCGGATCGCGGCAGATCACGCTGATGACCAGCACTTCTTCAGCCTGGGCCTGGTCTCTGTCGGCGCTCGAAGTTTTATTCTCATCCGGGAAGTCGTCGCGGCTGCTGAAGCTCGGGCCGCCGTCCAGGTCCAGGTTCAGGTTGAGGTCGCCCTGAGACGGCTCGCTGCCGCGCTTGCCGCGTTTGGAGCCGGACTCGCGCGGCTCGCGCACCGGCGCGCTCACCGACGGCAAGTCGTGCTCATCCAGCTGCGGCTCCTTGTGGGTTTCCAGCACGCGGGGCGGGCCCAGCAGTTCGGCATTGCCATCGTCATCGGGCAGGTTCGACAGGCTGCGATCCAGGCGAAACTTGAGTTTGCCCTTGCCGCCGCGCATGCGACGCCAGCCATCGAAAAGAATACCGGCAATGACAATGATGCCGATGACGATCAGCCACTCGCGCAGACCGATTTCCATGTAATCCCGTGCCTCTATAAAAATGCTGAAAAATAAGGGGTTTAGCTAATTGCAAACCGCTTTAAAACGTGGCGCCAACTCTATGTTCTGAATGGCCTTTTGCCCACGCACAGAAAAAAATTGTTCTTAAACTAGCATGACCGACAGCCACAAGCTACAAGCGGCAAGCCACCGGATCGAAACTAGGTCGCCTTGAAGTCGCCGCCGGCGTCAGGCGTCCACCATCGCCATGGCCTCCTCCACATCCACCGCCACCAGTCGTGAGCAGCCCGGTTCATGCATGGTCACGCCCATCAGCTGATCAGCCATTTCCATGGCAATCTTGTTGTGGGTGATATAGATGAATTGCACCGTTTCAGACATTTCCTTCACCAGCCGCGCGTAACGGCCTACGTTAGCGTCGTCCAAAGGTGCGTCGACTTCGTCGAGCATGCAGAACGGCGCCGGGTTCAGCTTGAAGATGGCGAACACCAGGGCCAGGGCCGTCAGTGCCTTCTCGCCACCGGAAAGCAAATGAATAGTGCTGTTTTTCTTTCCAGGAGGACGCGCCATGATTGTCACCCCTGTATCGAGTAGATCTTCGCCCGTCAGTTCCAAGTAAGCGCTACCACCACCGAAAACTTTCGGGAAAAGTGCCTGCAAACCGCCGTTGATCTGATCAAAGGTATCCTTGAAGCGGTTGCGGGTTTCCTTGTCGATCTTGCGGATAACGTTTTCCAGAGTCTCCAGGGCCTCCACCAGATCGTCATTCTGGGCGTCCAGATAACGCTTGCGCTCGGATTGCTGCTGGTACTCGTCGATGGCGGCCAGATTGATGGCACCCAGGCGTTGAATGCGCTGGGCAATGCGTTCCAGCTCGTCCTCGGCGTCTTTTTCATTCGCTCCGGCCACCAAAGTAGCCAGCACGCCATTGAGGTCGTAGCCGTCTTCCTGTAACTGGTCCTGCAAGGCCTTGCGGCGTACCGTCAGTGCCTGCCATTCCATGCGTTGCTGTTCCATCTGGCCGCGAATCAGTTGCGATTGCTGCTCGGCCTGGCTGCGGCGCTTCTCGGCGTCGCGCAGTTCGCGATCAGCGTCTTCCAGGGCAATTTGCGCGGTCTTGAGTTCCTCATCGACGCTCATGCGTTTATCGAGCAGTTCTTCGAGCTTGAGGCGCAATTCCTCCAGCGGTGCCTCGCCCTCCTCCAGATTGAGGCTTAACTGTTCGCGCTTTTCGGTCAGGCGCTCGGACTGCATTTCCAGTCGTTCCAGCGCTTGGCGCGTGGAGTCGTACTGCGCCTTGAGCGAGCCCAGGCGCACCGCCAACTGGTGGGCATGATCCTTGTGTTGCCGGGCTTCCTGACGCACCCGGTCGAGGCGCTCACGCAGGCTGTCGCGCTGGGCCAGCAGCAGCTCGCGCTGCTCGGTGTCCAGCGCCATCGCGTCGAGAGCTTCCTGCAATTGCAGGCGCGCTTCGCCGGTCTGTTCGTGCTCCAGCGCCCGCTGTTCGCCCAACTCGGCGATTTCTTCGTCGAGGCGCGTACGGCGCAGCGCCAGTTGTTCGACCTTGGCCTTGCCGGCCGATAACTGCGCCTTGAGTTCGCCTTGCTGGCGCGCTTCGTCCTGCAACAGCCGACGCAAATGCTCGCGACCATTCTCCTGTTGACGCTGTTGCGCCCGCAGGTTCTGCAATTCGGATTCGAGGGCTTCGACGCTGGCCTCGCGTTCTTCGCGTTCTTCGCCCAGGCGCTGGATCTCCTGACCACGGGCGAGCATGCCGCTCTCGGCCTCGCTGGCCCGGCGCACGCGCAGGAAATGCCGGCCGAGCCAATAACCGTCACGGCTGATCAGGCTTTCACCCACCGCCAGTTGCCCGCGCAAGGCCAGCGCCTGTTCGAGACTTTCCACTGGTTTGACCTGCCCCAGCCACGGCGACAAATCGACCTGAGCCTCGACCTTGTCCAGCAGGCTGCCCGGCACTCGCACGCCATCGCCCGCCGGACTGAGCAGACGCAGGTCGCCCTGGGTGAACCCCGACAGGTCGAAGCCCGCGAAATCGTCCACCAGCACCGCTTGCAGGTCGGCGCCCAGCACGGTTTCCACCGCCAGCTCCCAGCCGGCATCGACTTTCAGGCCTTCGGCCAGCCGCGGACGTTCGGCCAGATGCTGGTCCCGCAGCCATTCGGCAGTGCCAGTGCCGGGGTCCAGCGCCGCCTGTTGCAAGGCTTCCAGCGAAGCCAGACGCCCATTGAGCCGCTGCAACTCGCCCTGGGCCTGCTGCTGGTTGTGCAAAGCCGCTTGCAAGGCCTGGCGCAACTGCTCCAGGCGCTCGACCTGGGCGTCCTCACTGGCCTGCAAGTCTTCGAGCGTGGCCTCGCTCGCCGCCAATTGCTCACTCAAGTCCAGAATCGCCGCGTCTTCCGGATCCGCTGCCAGCAGCGCACGCTCCTCGGCCAGGCGACGCTGACGTTCGGCCAGGCGCTCCATGCTGGTTTCCAACTGCTGGATGCGTGACTGCTGGACTTCAGCCTGACGCCGCGGCTCGGCCGAGGCCAGGTTGAAACTGTCCCATTGCTCCTGCCAGCCGTGCATGGTCAGCTCGGCCTCTTCCAGGGCTGCGGCGGCCTCCTCGGCGGCGGCACTGGTGATGTCCTGTTCCGGCGTGAGCCGCTCCAGCTCTTCACCCAGGGTCAACAACAACGTGCGATCGTGGCCCAGGTGGGATTCGGTTTCCAGACGCGCCCGCTCGGCTTCCTTTAGATCATCCTGCAACTGGCGCAAGCGTTGGTGGCCGTGCTGGATGCTCTGCTCGACCCGGGCAATGTCGCCCCCCACCGAATAGAAGCGCCCCTGCACCAGATTGAAGCGTTCGGAGAGGTCATGGTGCCCATCGCGCAGGCGCTCGATGGCGGCGTCTGCATTGCGCTGTTCGGCGACCAAGGCTTCGAAACTGACCTCCTGGTTGCCGATGATCGCCTCGCGCTGGCCGACCTGCTCGTTCAGCGCCTGCCAACGCAAGGCCGAGAGCTGGGCCTTGAGCTGGCGCTCCTCGGCCTTGTATTCCTGATACTTCTTCGCGGACTCGGCCTGGCGGTGCAGGCGCTCAAGCTGGCGCTCGAGTTCTTCGCGCAGGTCGGTCAGACGCGCCAGGTTCTCGTGGGTGCGGCGGATACGGTTTTCCGTTTCCCGGCGCCGTTCCTTGTATTTGGAAATGCCCGCGGCTTCTTCGATGAAGTTGCGCAGGTCCTCGGGCTTGGCTTCGATCAGCTTGGAGATCATGCCCTGCTCGATAATCGAGTAGCTGCGTGGGCCGAGGCCGGTGCCGAGGAAAATATCGGTGATGTCGCGGCGCCGGCATTTGGCGCCGTTAAGGAAATAACTGTTCTGGCTGTCGCGGGTGACTTTACGACGGATGGAAATTTCCGCGTAGGCCGCGTATTCGCCGACCAGGGTGCTGTCGGAGTTATCGAACACCAGTTCGATGCTGGCCTGGCTCACCGGCTTGCGGCTGGTGGAACCGTTGAAGATGACGTCGGTCATCGACTCGCCGCGCAGGTTCTTCGCCGAACTCTCGCCCATGACCCAGCGCACGGCGTCGATGATATTCGACTTGCCGCAACCGTTGGGCCCGACCACGGCCGCCATGTTGCTGGGGAAGTTCACCGTCGTCGGGTCGACGAAGGACTTGAACCCCGCCAGCTTGATGCACTTGAGTCGCACGTCAGGCCTTCTTCAGGGCAGAAACCACCAGATCGCAACTGCGCTGGGCATAGGCCGTCAGCACGCTGCGGATCTGCGGCAAATCACGGGCCAGCACGGCGGCGAGCAGGCGCTGGAACAACTCCAGGTACTCGTTCATTTCCGCCTTGCGCTGCTCCAGGGCCAGGAAGTAAGCGCGGCTCATGGCCGGCTGCAGGTTCTCGACGGTCTCCTGCAAGTACGGGTTATTGGCAAACGGATAGGCGGCGCGCATCACGCTGAAGCTTTCATCGACGAAGGTACGGATGTCCTGGCGTGCGTAGGCGTCCTTGAGGCGCTGCTGGATCGCCACGAACGGCGCCATGTCGGCGGTCTCGCGCCAGCCTTGGGCGACGGCGTTGCCCAGCAGGATGTACAGCTCGCTCATCAGCGTGCACAGGCTGCGCACGTTGTGTTCGGTGAGTTCGGTGACGTGGGCGCCACGGCGCGGCAGGATCGCGATCAGGTGGCGTCGTTCCAGGATCAGCAGGGCCTCGCGGACCGAACCGCGGCTGACGTTGAGCGCCAGGGTGACCTTCTGCTCCTGGATGCGCTCGCCCGGCTTCATCTCGCCGCGAATGATGCGCTCGGCCAGGTAATGGGCGATTTGCTCGGCGAGGCTGTCCGGGGCCTTGAACGTCATGGATTTCCTTCAAACTCTTCGATTTGCACAAGCGGCGCAGTGTAGCGCACTCGATACGTCATGGCGCAGGGCCTGCACTGGGTTTTTGGCACGATATAAGCAAAAAAGCCCTCGTCCTGAACCGAAAACCTGTGGGAGCGAGCCTGCTCGCGATAGCGGTATGCCAGCCACCTCTGTATCGACAGACCGTCCGCTATCGCGAGCAGGCTCGCTCCCACAGAGAGTACATACTGACTAAATGAACATGCCAGTTGATCGACAAACCGAAATTTCCTGACCTTTAAGTCAGAAATTCATTGACCGAAAAGTCAGACCTGATAAATTCGGTCCACGTCGAACAACAATAATGAGTCTGCGAGGCCTTCCGTGATCCAGTTTTTACTTAACCAGGAACTCCGTAGCGAGCACGCCCTGGACCCGAACCTGACCGTGCTCGACTATTTGCGCGAGCACGTGGGTAAATCCGGTACCAAAGAAGGCTGCGCCAGCGGCGACTGCGGTGCCTGCACGGTGGTGGTGGGTGAACTGCATGCCGACCATAATGGCCGCGAGAGGATCCGCTATCGCAGCCTCAATTCGTGTCTGACCTTCGTTTCGTCCCTGCACGGCAAGCAACTGATCACAGTCGAAGACCTCAGGCACCAGGGCCAGCTGCACAGCGTCCAGCAGGCAATGGTCGATTGCCACGGCTCGCAATGCGGCTTCTGCACACCCGGTTTTGTCATGTCGCTGTTCGCCCTGCAAAAGAACAGCGAGCACGCCGACGCCCACAAGGCCCACGAAGCCCTCGCCGGCAACCTGTGCCGCTGCACCGGCTACCGGCCGATCCTGGCCGCCGCCGAGCAGGCCTGCTGCGGCAAACAGCCCGACCAGTTCGACGCCCGCGAAGCCGAGACCATTGTCCGCCTCAAGGCCATCGCCCCGACCGAAACCGGTGAACTCAACAGCGGCGACAAACGCTGCCTGGTGCCGCTGACCGTGGCCGACCTGGCCGACCTCTACGACGCTTATCCGCAAGCGCGGCTACTGGCCGGCGGCACCGACCTGGCGCTGGAAGTCACTCAGTTCCACCGCACCCTGCCGGTGATGATCTATGTGGGCAATGTCGCCGAGCTCAAGCGCATCGAGCGTTTCGACGATCGCCTGGAAATCGGCGCCGCCACTGCGCTCTCCGATTGCTACGAAGCCCTGAAAGCCGAGTACCCGGACTTCGGCGAACTGTTGCAGCGCTTCGCTTCGTTGCAGATCCGCAACCAGGGCACCCTCGGCGGCAACATCGGCAACGCCTCGCCGATCGGCGACTCCCCGCCCCTGCTGATCGCCCTCGGCGCACAGATCGTGCTGTGCAAGGGCCAGACCCGGCGCACCCTCGCCCTGGAAGACTATTTCATCGACTACCGGATCACTGCCCGCCAGGAAAGCGAATTCATCGAGAAGATCATCGTGCCCCGGGCCAGCGCCGAGCAGGCGTTCCGCGCGTACAAGGTGTCCAAGCGCCTGGACGATGATATTTCTGCGGTGTGCGCGGCATTCAACTTGCGGATCGACAACGGCGTGGTCCGCGATGCCCGCGTGGCCTTCGGCGGCATGGCGGCGACGCCCAAGCGTGCCAAGCATTGTGAAGCGGTATTGATTGGCGCGCAGTGGAACGACAGCACGCTGGAACGCGCCTGCGTCGCACTGGCGGACGACTTCACCCCGCTATCGGACTTTCGCGCCAGTAAGGAGTACCGCCTGCTCAGCGCCCGCAACCTGCTGCGCAAATACTTCATCGAACTGCAAACGCCGTACATCGAGACTCGGGTGACCGCTTATGTCTAACCATCACGCCGTAGAAAAGAGCCAAGCCGAACTGGCCGAGCTGTTCGCCCGCGACCTGACCACCGGCGTGGGCCGCAGCGTCAAGCATGACAGCGCCGCCAAGCATGTGTCCGGCGAAGCGCAGTACATCGATGACCGCCTGGAATTTCCCAATCAGTTGCACGTCTATGCCCGGCTGTCGGACCGCGCCCATGCCCGAATCCTGCGCATCGATACCGCGCCGTGCTACGCCTTCGAAGGCGTGCGCATCGCCATTACTCATGAAGATATTCCAGGCCTCAAGGACATCGGGCCGTTGTTGCCGGGTGATCCGTTGCTGGCAATCGATGATGTGCAGTTCGTCGGTCAACCGGTGCTGGCGGTCGCTGCCAAAGACCTGGAAACCGCACGCAAGGCGGCAATGGCGGCCATCGTCGAATATGAAGACCTGGAACCGGTGCTGGATGTGGTCGAAGCCCTGCGCAAGCGGCACTTCGTGCTCGACAGCCACACCCATCAACGCGGTGATTCGGCCGCAGCACTGGCAAGCGCCGAGCATCGGATCCAGGGCTCGCTGCACATCGGCGGCCAGGAGCATTTTTACCTGGAAACCCAGATTTCCTCGGTGATGCCCACCGAAGATGGCGGCATGCTGGTCTTTTGCTCGACCCAGAACCCCACCGAAGTGCAGAAGCTGGTGGCCGAGGTGCTGGGCGTATCCATGAACAAGGTCGTGGTGGACATGCGGCGCATGGGCGGCGGCTTCGGCGGCAAGGAAACCCAGGCCGCCAGCCCGGCGTGCCTGTGCGCGGTGATCGCGCACCTCACCGGCCAGCCGACCAAAATGCGCCTGCCCCGGGTCGAAGACATGCTGATGACCGGCAAGCGCCACCCGTTCTACATCGAGTACGACGTCGGGTTTGACAGCACCGGCCGCTTGCACGGCATCGCCCTGGAATTGGCCGGCAACTGTGGTTGTTCGCCGGACCTGTCGGCCTCGATCGTCGACCGGGCGATGTTCCACGCCGACAACGCTTATTACCTGGGCGACGCGACCATCAACGGTCACCGCTGCAAGACCAACACCGCGTCGAACACCGCCTACCGTGGTTTCGGCGGCCCCCAGGGCATGGTCGCCATCGAAGAGGTGATGGACGCCATCGCCCGGCACCTGGGGCTCGATCCGCTGGCCGTGCGCAAAGTCAACTACTACGGCAAGACCGAGCGCAACGTCACCCATTACTACCAGACCGTCGAGCACAACATGCTCGAAGAGATGACCGCCGAACTGGAGGCCAGCAGCCAATACGCCGAGCGCCGCGAAGCGATTCGTCGCTACAACGCAGGCAGCCCGATCCTGAAAAAGGGCCTGGCCCTGACGCCGGTGAAGTTCGGCATTTCGTTCACCGCCAGCTTCCTGAATCAGGCCGGTGCGTTGATCCACATCTATACCGACGGCAGCATCCACCTGAACCACGGCGGCACCGAGATGGGCCAGGGCCTCAACACCAAGGTCGCGCAAGTGGTTGCCGAAGTGTTCCAAGTGGAAATGGATCGGGTGCAGATCACCGCGACCAACACCGACAAGGTGCCGAACACTTCGCCGACCGCGGCCTCCAGCGGCGCCGACCTGAACGGCAAGGCCGCGCAGAATGCTGCCGAAACCATCAAGCGGCGCCTGGTGGAATTCGCCGCTCGCCAGTACAAGGTCAGCGAAGAAGACGTGGAATTCCACAACGGCCATGTGCGGGTGCGCGATCACATTCTGACCTTCGAGGCGCTGGTCCAACAGGCGTATTTCGCCCAGGTCTCGCTGTCGAGCACCGGCTTCTACAAGACCCCGAAAATCTACTACGACCGCAGCCAGGCCCGCGGTCGGCCGTTCTACTACTACGCCTTTGGCGCGGCCTGCGCCGAGGTCATCGTCGACACCCTCACCGGCGAGTACAAGATGCTGCGCACCGACATCCTCCATGACGTCGGCGCCTCGCTGAACCCGGCCATCGACATCGGCCAGGTCGAAGGCGGCTTTATCCAGGGCATGGGTTGGCTGACCATGGAAGAGCTGGTGTGGAACGACAAGGGCAAGCTGATGACCAACGGCCCGGCCAGCTACAAGATCCCGGCCGTGGCCGACATGCCGCTGGACCTGCGGGTCCGGCTGGTGGAAAACCGCAAGAACCCGGAAGACACGGTGTTCCACTCCAAGGCCGTGGGCGAACCGCCGTTCATGCTCGGCATCGCCGCGTGGTGCGCCATCAAGGACGCCGTGGCGAGTCTGGGGGATTACCGACACCAGCCGAAGATCGATGCTCCGGCGACACCGGAGCGGGTGTTGTGGGGGTGTGAGCAGATGCGTGGGTTGAAGGCGGTCAAGGCTGAGGAAGCTGAAGTCGAAGTGACTTCGCTCTAGACCGCGGCGCGGCCGATCGCGAGCAAGCTCGCTCCCACAGGGTATTTGGAACACCGATCCAATGTGGGAGCGAGCCTGCTCGCGATGAGGCCGGAACAGACAAAAGAGATGTCGAGGTGAACATGTACAACTGGATCAGCGCCCTCGCCGACCTGCAAACCCGCGGCGAACCCTGCGTGCTGGTGACAATCATCGAAGAGCTCGGCTCCACCCCACGCAATGCCGGTTCGAAAATGGTCATCAGCGCCAGCCAGACGTTCGACACCATCGGTGGCGGACATCTGGAATACAAGGCCATGGAGATCGCCCGGCAAATGCTCGCCAGCGGCCAGCAGAACACCCATCTGGAGCGCTTCAGCCTCGGCGCCAGCCTGGGCCAGTGCTGCGGCGGCGTCACAGTGCTGCTGTTCGAACCGATGGGCCAGGTGCAAGCACAAATTGCCGTGTTTGGCGCCGGCCATGTCGGCCGGGCGCTGGTGCCACTGTTGGCGAGCCTGCCGTGTCGCGTGCGCTGGATCGACTCGCGGGAAAGCGAGTTTCCCGAACAGATGCCCCACGGCGTGCACAAGATCATCAGCGAAGAACCGCTGGATGAGGTCGATGAGTTGCCTGCGGGCAGTCACTGCATCGTCATGACCCACAATCATCAGCTGGACCTGGAACTGAGCGCGGCGATCCTCAAGCGCAACGATTTCGCCTACTTCGGCCTGATTGGTTCCAGGACCAAACGGGTCAAGTTCGAACACCGCCTGCGCGACCGCGGCTTCGACAGCGGCACCCTGCAACGCATGCGGTGCCCGATGGGCATCGGCGAAGTCAAAGGCAAGCTGCCTGTGGAAATCGCCATCTCCATCGCCGGCGAAATCATCGCCACCTATAACGCGGATTTCGGCCAACACACCTCACGCGCCGAACCCATCGCCAAGCTGCTGCCGGCCTCACGCCGCAGCCAGCGTTGATACTTCAATCGAGACAAGCTCATGCCCCTGACACGCAAAGCCTACCGCGCCGCCCTGCTCCACAGCCTCGCTGACCCGGCCGAGGTCGGCCTCCAAGCGTCCTATGAATATTTCGAGGACGGTTTGCTGGTGGTGGAAAACGGCCAGATCAGCGCCATTGGCCATGCCCAGGACCTGCTGCCGACCCTGGCGGCGGACATCGAAGTCGCTCATTACCCGGACGCGCTGATCACCCCCGGTTTCATCGACACGCACATTCACCTGCCCCAGACCGGCATGGTCGGCGCCTATGGCGAGCAATTGCTGGACTGGCTCGACACCTACACCTTCCCCTGCGAAAGCCAGTTCGCCGACCAGGCTCACGCCGACGCCGTGGCCGATATTTTCGTCAAGGAATTGCTGCGCAACGGCACCACCACCGCCTTGGTGTTCGGCAGCGTGCACCCGCAATCGGTGAACGCGTTTTTCGAAGTGGCCCAGAAGCTCGACCTGCGGATGATCGCCGGCAAGGTGATGATGGACCGCAACGCCCCGGACTACCTGACCGACACCGCCGAATCCAGCTACATCGAAAGCAAGGCGCTGATCGAGCGCTGGCACGGCAAGGGGCGTCTGCACTATGCCGTGACCCCGCGCTTCGCGCCCACCAGTACCCCGGAGCAACTGACCCTGGCCGGCCAGTTGTTGAATGAATACCCGGACCTGTACATGCAGACCCACATCAGTGAAAACCTGCAAGAAGTGCAGTGGGTCAAAGAGCTGTTCCCCGAGCGCAAGGGCTATCTGGACGTCTACGACCATTACCGACTGCTGGGCGAACGCTCGGTGTTCGCCCACGGCGTGCATCTGTGTGACGAGGAATGCGCGCGCCTGGCCGAGACCGGCTCGGCCATCGCCTTCTGCCCGACCTCGAACTTCTTTCTCGGCAGCGGCCTGTTCAACCTGCCGATGGCCGAGAAGCACAAAATAAACGTGGGTTTGGGCACTGACGTGGGCGGCGGCACCAGTTTTTCGCTGTTGCAGACCCTGAACGAAGCCTACAAGGTCATGCAACTGCAAGGCGCACGGCTAAGTCCGTTCAAGTCGTTGTACCTGGCGACTCTCGGCGGCGCCCGGGCCTTGCGCCTGGAGGACAGGATCGGCACCTTGCAACCGGGCACCGACGCGGATTTCCTGGTACTGGACTACAACGCCACACCGCTGCTGAGCTATCGCCTCAAGCAGGCACGGGACATTGCCGAGCGGTTGTTTGTGTTGATGACGCTGGGGGATGACCGGACCGTGGCGCAGACCTATGCGGCTGGGCGGTTGGTGCATCAGCGGTAGACTGTTGTTGCCGGGAAGATTGCTATCGCGAGCGGGCTCGCTCCCACAGGGGTTATGTAAACACTATAAATCCACTGTGGGAGCGAGCCTGCTCGCGATGAAGACAACACGGTCTCACTGATTCCATCAAAGCTTGGCCGTCGACCGCCCCGGCTTCTTGCTCTGCAACAAATGCGAAAACACCGCATGCAAATCATCCGACGCGCTTTCCTCGTCGAGGTTGAGCTTGCTGTCGATGTGGTCCATGTGATGCATCATCAGGTCCACGGCCAGCGTGGCGTCCCGGGCTTCGATGGCGTCGATCAACTGGGTGTGTTCGTCGTAGGAGCAGTGCGAGCGGTTGCCGCTTTCGTATTGGGCGATGATCAGCGAGGTCTGGGACACCAGGCTGCGCTGGAAGCTGATCAGCGGTGCATTCTTCGCCGCTTCGGCCAGCTTGAGGTGGAATTCCCCCGACAAACGGATACCGGCGCCTCGGTCGCCACGGGAGAAGCTGTCGCGTTCGTCGTTGACCATCTGCCGCAGCTCGGCGAGCTGCTCGGCGGTGGCATGTTGCACCGCCAATTCCGTGATCGCCCGCTCCACCAGACGCCGGGCCATGAATACCTGGCGGGCCTCTTCGACGCTCGGGCTGGCGACGACGGCGCCGCGATTGGGCCGCAGCAATACCACGCCTTCGTGGGCCAGGCGTGACAGCGCACGGCGGATGATCGTGCGGCTGACTCCGAAAATCTCCCCCAGTGCCTCTTCGCTCAATTTTGTACCGGGCGCCAGGCGTTGTTCGAGAATGGCCTCGAAGATATGCGCGTAGACAATATCGTCCTGGGTTCCACTGCGGCCGGCTTTACCTGCGCGCGGTTGTTTCTTGAGGGGTTGCAACTGTTCGTTCATGGGCACTCGAGTCGGAAAACTGCGGCGAATTGACCGTGACTGTAATACGGCACAGCAGGTCGCTGGCAAGTATCGGGTAAAAAACACCTGGATTGTACACAACCTCTGATGGCAACACGACTGTACGGCTGTTTGCGGACATGGCTGTATCGCAATCGGGCAGTGGGTTGAGTTTAGGCTTAAACCGCAACTCTGTGGCGAGGGAGCTTGCTCCGCTCGGCCGGGCTGGCGCTCCAGTGCGTAGCAGCCGCACGAGGGCCTGCTGCGCAGTCCAGCGGGAGCAAGCTCCCTCGCCACAGGGTTACCCCAGGCCTTACCAATTTATAACAAGGACCACCTCCCACCATGACCGAAGTCACGACCATGCCACTTCGCCCGCTCGCCGACACGTCGCCCTCGGCCATCGTCGCCGGGTTCATTGCGATGATGACCGGCTACACCAGCTCCCTGGTTTTGATGTTCCAGGCCGGGCAGGCGGCGGGGTTGAGCAACGGGCAGATTTCCTCGTGGATCTGGGCGATCTCCATCGGCATGGCGGTGTGCTCCATCGGCCTGTCATTGCGCTATCGCACGCCGATTACCATCGCCTGGTCGACACCCGGCGCGGCGCTGCTGATCACCAGCCTGGGTGGCGTGAGTTATGGCGAGGCGATTGGCGCCTATATCACCTGCGCGGTACTGGTGACCATTTGTGGCCTGACCGGCAGTTTCGAGCGTCTGGTCAAGCGTATCCCGGCCTCGTTGGCGGCGGCGTTGCTGGCTGGAATCCTGTTCAAGATCGGCAGCGAGATTTTCGTCGCTGCCCAGCATCGCACGGGCCTGGTGCTGGGGATGTTTTTCACGTACCTGATCGTCAAGCGCCTGTCACCGCGTTACGCAGTGCTGGCCGCGCTATTGGTGGGCACGGCGCTGTCGGGTCTGCTGGGTCTGTTGGACTTCAGCGGCTTTGCCCTGGAAGTCGCCACACCGGTCTGGACCACGCCCCATTTCTCGCTGGCGGCGACCATCAGCATCGGCATCCCGCTGTTCGTGGTGGCGATGACGTCGCAAAACATGCCCGGTATCGCCGTGCTGCGGGCCGATGGCTACAACGTTCCAGCCTCACCGCTGATCACCAGCACCGGCATTGCTTCGCTTTTGCTGGCGCCGTTCGGCTCCCACGGGATCAACCTGGCGGCCATCAGCGCGGCGATCTGCACCGGGCCCCACGCCCATGAAGACCGCAACAAACGCTACACGGCTGCGCTCTGGTGTGGCGTTTTTTATGGGATCGCCGGGGTATTTGGCGCGACGCTGGCCGCGTTGTTCGCGGCGCTGCCCAAGGAGTTGGTGCTGTCCATCGCAGCACTGGCACTGTTCGGGTCGATCATCAACGGCTTGAGCATCGCCATGAGCGAAGCCCGGGAACGGGAAGCGGCGCTGATCACCTTCATGGTCACGGCGTCGGGGCTGACGCTGTTTTCCATTGGGTCGGCGTTCTGGGGGATCGTGGCGGGGGTGCTGACCTTGCTGATCCTGAACTGGCGTAGCGCTTGAGAGCATCGCGAGCGGGCTCGCTCCCACAGGGATTATGTGAATGCCATAAATCCCCTGTGGGAGCGAGCCTGCTCGCGATGACGACCTGAAGGACAACAGAAATCCGACAGCCAGACACAATAAAGCCGGCGCCCAGACGGGCCGCTGGCTCTGACCATCAAGCAATCACGCCTTGGCGTTGATCGGCTTTTCCGGATACCACACATCCATCAGCGGGCTGACTTCAACGCTGGTCAGCTCAGGACGCGCCTTGAGCCAGGCTTCAACGGCAGCACGCTGCTCTTCGGTCACCGAGCCGCGCTTCTGCAGGCAGACCAGACCGTAGTCATCGCCGCCGACGTAGCCCAGGCCATTGGCTTCCATGGCTTCTTTGAGGAAAGCGTCGAGGAAAGCGTCAATAGCCTCGTCGGCCAGATCTTCTTTGAAATCCAGGTTGAGTTCGAAACCCAGCTCTTGAAATTCATCCACGCACAGCTTTTTGCGCAGACGCCGGGAACGGTTAGTCGCCATTGAAACAATCCTCATAAGTAATAACGGCCGGCACTTTACCAGTTTGGCGCATCGATTGCCCGACTGATCGGGGGCTTGGGGCTACCGTCGGTAAAAAATAGCGCATGAACAGTCCCGGCACGGCCCAAGCCGTTGCAGCTTGGGGCATAATGCCGACACTTTCATGACCGTTGAGGACGTTCATTTTCATGTCCTCGTCTTTTCCCCCTCGCCCGTAGGGTTTTATTTCAGATGATCAAATCTTTGCGTCCATTGCTTCTGGCCAGTCTTCTTCTTCCCCTGGCCCTGCCCGTCTCCACCCACGCCGCCACGATCAATACCGCCCTGTCGCCCAATGTGCAAAAAGCCCTCAAGGCCAGCAAGCTGCAAGACAACGCCCTGTCCCTGGTGTTGGTGCCGCTCGACGGCCCCGGCACCCCGACACTGTACAACGCTGACGTCTCGGTAAACCCGGCGTCCACCATGAAACTGGTGACCACCTACGCGGCCCTGGAAATGCTCGGCCCCAATCACCAGTGGAAAACCGAGTTCTACACTGACGGCACCCTCAGCGGCGGGATACTCAACGGCAACCTGTACCTCAAGGGCGGCGGTGACCCCAAGCTGAACATGGAAAAACTCTGGCTGCTGATGCGGGACCTGCGCGCCAACGGCGTCCAGCAGATCACCGGCGACCTGGTGCTGGACCGCACCTTCTTCATCCAGCCGCAATTGCCCGAGTTCAATGACGATGGTAATGACGAGAACAAACCGTTCCTGGTCAAGCCCGATTCGCTGCTGGTCAACCTCAAGGCCCTGCGTTTCGTTGCCCGCAATGACGGCGGCCGGGTGCTGGTGTCGGTGGAGCCGCCGATTGCCAGTGTCCGCATCGACAACCAGGTCAAGGCGGTCAATTCCAAGCAATGCGCCGGCGGCGTGCGCTACAACCCGGTGCCCCAGGCGGACGGCAGCGTGACCGTGACGGTCGGTGGGCAACTGGGGGACGGTTGCAGCTCCCAGACCTATCTGTCGCTGCTGGACCATGCCACCTACACCGCCGGTGCGGTGCGGGCGATCTGGAAGGAATTGGGCGGCAGCATCCAGGGCAAGGACCGCCTCGCGCCGACCCCGAGCAACGCCAAGGTGCTGGCCCGGGCCTTTTCGCCGGACCTGGCGGAGATCATCCGCGACATCAACAAATACAGTAACAACACCATGGCCCAGCAGCTGTTCCTGAGCCTGGGCGCGCAGTTCCGCAACGAAGCCGACGGCGACGACGCCAAGGCCGCGCAACGGGTCGTGCGCCAATGGCTGGCCAAGAAAGGTATCACCGCACCGCACCTGGTGATGGAGAACGGCTCAGGCCTGTCTCGCGCCGAGCGGGTCAGCGCCCGGGAAATGGCCGCGATGCTGCAAGCCGCCTGGCGTAGCCCGTATGCCGCCGAATACATCAGCTCGATGCCAATTGCCGGTACCGACGGCACCATGCGCAAACGCCTCAAGACCACCGCAATGGCCGGCGAAGCCCACATCAAGACCGGAACGCTGAACACCGTCCGCGCCATCGCCGGCTACAGCCGCGACATCAACGGCAACACGTGGGCAGTCGTGGCGATCCTTAACGATCCGAAACCTTGGGGCGCTTCATCAGTGCTGGACCAGGTGCTGCTGGACCTCTACCGCCAGCCGAAACTGCCGCAGACGGCTTCGGTGCTCTGACCCGACACAACGCCATGTGAGAGCCAGCCTGCTCGCGATAGCTTGAACACTCAGCCTCTTTGTAGACTGAACCACCGCCTTCGCGAGCAAGCTCGCTCCCACAGGGTCAACCGCCAGCCGAAAGACCCGCATATATCCCCAATCAACTGTGGGAGCGAGCCTGCTCGCGATGGCGGTGTGTCATTCAACATCAAGCCGACTGAACCACCGCATTCGCGAGCAAGCTCGCTCCCACAGGGTCAACCGCCAGCCGCAAGACCCGCATATATCCCCAATCAACTGTGGG
>NZ_JBKGGU010000033.1:0-39773 GCF_052042015.1 Pseudomonas sp. SMV71
TCCAAAAGTGACCCGCCGTAAGGGCGGAACCCTAAGCCGCCGTTACCGCAGCAACGGATATGTACCCGGTCAAAAAATCCACACAGACCGACACACAGCCATCGCGAGCAGGCTCGCTCCCACAGGACCCGCAGCCGGTCTTGATGCTCCGCATTTACCAGGTTTTGGGGCCGCTTCGCAGCCCAGCGGGAGCAAGCTCCCTCGCCACGTATTGAGCTAGGAAGCGATTGAAAACAAAAAACCCACCTTCCGGTGGGCTTTTTGTTCAGCGTTCAAGCACGATCAAAACAGCCGGGTCTTGGGCGCTTCTTCCTTTACCGGTTCGTTCTTCCCGGTCTCAGCATTCCAGCCACCACCCAGCGCCTTGTACAGATTGACCTCACTGGTCAACTGCGCAAGGCGGTCAGTGATCAGCGATTGTTGGGCGCTGAACAGCTGACGCTGGGCGTCGAGGAAGGTCAGGTTGCTGTCGACGCCGATGCGGTAGCGACGCTCGGCCAGACGGTAGTAATCCTGGTTGGCGGCGACGAAGTCGGTCTGGGCCTGCAACTGCTCGTTGTAGGTCTGGCGCGCGGCCAGGCCGTCGGAGACTTCCTGGAAGGCCGTCTGAATCGACTTCTCATACTGCGCGACGTTGATGTCTTTCTGGACCTTGGCGTAATCCAGGCTTGCCCGCAGGCTGCCGGCGTTGAAGATCGGCAGGTTGATCTGCGGGGCGAAGCTCCAGGTGCCCGAGCCGCCCTTGAACAGTCCGGACAGATCCGGGCTGAGGGTACCGGCGTTGGCCGTCAGGCTGATACTCGGGAAGAACGCGGCCCGTGCGGCGCCGATGTTGGCGTTGGCGGCCAGCAGGTTGCGTTCGGCCTGGAGGATGTCCGGGCGACGTTGCAGTAAGTCGGACGGCAGCCCGGCTGGCACTTCGCTGAGCAGATCGTCGCTCAGCGGTTGCGATCGCAGGTTGGCCGGCAGGCCGGTGCCCAGCAGCAAGGTCAGGCTGTTTTCGTCCTGGGCGACCTGGCGGGTGTAGCGCGCCAGTTGCACGCGGGCATTTTCCACGGCGGTACGGGCCTGGCTCAGGTCCAGCGCCGAGGCCACGCCCACATCGGCGCTGCGGGTGGTCAGCTTGAGGCTTTGCTCATAGGTCGCCAGGGTGTCCTGGGTCAGCTTGAGCAATTCCTTGTCGGCCTGCCAGGTCAGGTAGGCGTTGGCGACGTTCGCCACCAGGCTGATCTGCGTGCTGCGCCGGGCTTCTTCGGTGGCGAAGTAGCTTTGCAGCGCTTGCTCGCTCAGGCTGCGAACGCGACCGAACAGGTCCAGTTCATAGGCGCTGATGCCCAGGGTGGCGGAATAGGAACTGCTGATTGCCGCTTCACCGGTCTGCGAAGCCCGTGCCGGCACGCGCTGGCGGCTGGCGGCACCGGTGGCCGAGACCGCCGGGAACAGGTCGGCGCGCTGGATACGGTATTGCGCGGCGTAGGCATCGATGTTCAGCGCCGCGACCCGCAGGTCGCGGTTGTTTTCCAGGGCCAACTGGATCAGCTGCTGCAACGCCGGGTCATGGAAAAACTGTTTCCAGCCCTGCTCGGCGGCCGCCTGGCCGGGCGCCTTGGCAGGCTCGTAGGCCGGCCCTTGCGGGTACTGCGCCGCGACCGGGGCTTCGGGCCGCTGATAGTCGGGAATCAGCGAGCAGCCGCTGAGCACGACTGCGGCGATGGTCAGGGAAAGTAGCGACTTGCTCATTGGCCAGCCTCTTTGGAAGTTTCAGGAGTGTCGTCGTGGTCGGCATTTTTGCGGCGACCGATGGACGATACGGACACGAAGAACAATGGCACCCAGAAGATTGCCAGGACGGTCGCGGTGATCATACCGCCGATCACCCCGGTACCGATGGCATGCTGGCTGCCCGAACCGGCGCCAGTGGAGATCGCCAGCGGGACCACGCCGAGGACGAACGCCAGGGAGGTCATGATGATCGGCCGCAGACGCATCCTACAGGCTTCGATGGCGGCGTCCATCAGGCTGCGGCCCTGTTCGTGGAGTTCCTTGGCGAACTCGACGATCAGGATGGCGTTCTTCGCCGCCAGGCCGATGGTCGTCAGCAGGCCCACCTGGAAGTACACGTCGTTGGACAGCCCGCGCAGGCTGGTCGCCAGCAGGGCACCGATGATCCCCAATGGCACCACCAGCATGACCGCGATCGGAATCGACCAGCTTTCATACAGCGCCGCCAGGCACAGGAACACCATCAGCAGCGACAGGGCGTACAGCGCTGGCGCCTGGGAGCCCGACAGACGTTCCTCGTAGGACAGCCCGGTCCAGGAAATACCCACACCGGCCGGCAGTTTCTTGGCAATGGCTTCGACTTCGGCCATGGCTTCACCGGTGGAGTAGCCCGGAGCCGGGACACCCAGGATCTCCATTGCTTCCACCCCGTTGTAGCGGGCCAGCTTCGGCGAACCGTAGATCCACTCACCCTTGGCGAAGGCGGTGAACGGCACCATGGTGCCGGCGCTGTTGCGCACGTACCATTTCTTGAGGTCTTCGGGGCTCATGCGGGCATTCGGCTGACCCTGCACGTACACCTTTTTCACCCGGCCACGGTCGATGAAGTCGTTCACGTAGCTACTGCCCAGGGCAATCGACAAGGTGCTGTTGATGTCCGACAGGGTGATGCCCAGTGCGCTGGCCTTCTCGTCATCGATTTCCAGTTGGTATTGCGGCTCGTCGTTCAGGCCGTTCGGACGGACCTGGGCCAGCACCTTGCTCTGGGACGCCATGCCCAGGAACTGGTTGCGTGCCTCCATCAGTTTTTCATGGCCGATGCCGGCGCGATCCTGCAGGAACACGTCGAAACCGGTGGCGTTACCCAGTTCCATCACCGCCGGCGGGGCGAAGGCGAACACCATCGCGTCGCGGAAGGTGAAGAAGTGTTGCTGTGCACGGGCCGAGATCTTGAACACCGTGTTATCGGCGTTACGTTCTTCCCACGGCTTGAGCATGATGAACGCCAAGCCCGAACTCTGGCCACGACCGGCGAAGTTGAAGCCGGTCACGGTAAACACCGAGGCCACGCCATCCCCTTCGCCGCCGTCCTTGCCCGGACGCAGCAGGAACTCGCGCATGTTGTCCACCACCACCTGGGTCCGCTCGGCGCTGGAACCGGCCGGCGTCTGCACTTGGGCGAACAGCACGCCCTGGTCCTCTTCCGGCAGGAACGCGGTCGGGATGCGGCTGAACAACCAGACCATGCCGACCACGATGATGATGTAGGCCAGCAGGTATGGCGCCTTGTGCCGGAGTATGTTGCCTACGCCGCGCTCGTAGCTGCGCACGCCACGGTCGAAGGTGCGGTTGAACCAGCCGAAGAAACCACGCTTCGGTGTGCCGTGCTCGCCTTTCGGGATCGCCTTGAGCATGGTGGCGCACAAGGCCGGGGTGAAGATCAGTGCAACCAGTACCGACAGGGCCATGGCCGAGACGATGGTGATGGAGAACTGCTTGTAGATCACACCGGTGGAGCCGCCGAAGAACGCCATCGGCAGCAGTACCGCCGAGAGCACCAGGGCGATACCCACCAGGGCGCCCTGGATCTGGCCCATCGATTTCTTGGTGGCTTCCTTGGGCGACAGGCCTTCCTCGCTCATCACCCGCTCGACGTTTTCCACCACGACGATGGCGTCGTCCACCAGCAAGCCGATGGCCAGCACCATGCCGAACATGGTCAGGGTATTGATGCTGAAGCCGAACGCGGCGAGGATCCCGAAGGTACCCAGCAACACCACCGGCACCGTCATCGTAGTGATGATGGTGGCGCGGAAGTTCTGCAGGAACAGGAACATCACCAGGAATACCAGGACGACCGCTTCGACCAGGGTTTCCACTACACCCTTGATCGATTCGCTCACCACTGGCGTGGTGTCATACGGGAACACCACTTCCATGCCCGGCGGGAAGAAAGGCTTGAGGTTGTCCACGGTCTGGCGCAGCGCCCTGGCCGTGTCGAGGGCGTTGGCACCGGTAGCCAGCCGCACCGCCAGACCCGACGCCGGAGCACCGTTGAACTGGGCGTTGATGGCGTAGTTTTCACCCCCCAGGGCGACATCGGCGACGTCACCGACACGTACCTGCGAGCCATCCGGGTTGACCTTGAGCAGAATCGCCTTGAATTGCTCGGCGGTCTGCAGGCGTGTCTTGCCGATGATGGTGGCGTTCAGTTGCTGGCCGGGCACGGCAGGCAGTCCACCGAGCTGGCCGGACGAGACCTGGACGTTCTGCGCGGAGATCGCGGCGCTCACGTCAGCCGGAGTCAGGCTGTAGTTATTCAGCTTGGCCGGGTCGAGCCAGATCCTCATCGCGTACTGGGCGCCGAAAACCTGGAAGTCACCCACGCCGGAAGTACGCGAGATCGGATCCTGCATATTCGACACGATGTAGTTGGAAAGGTCTTCCCGGGTCATGGTGCCGTCGCGCGACACCACGCCGATCACCATCAGGAAGTTCCTCACCGACTTGGTCACGCGGATACCCTGCTGCTGTACTTCTTGCGGCAGCAGCGGGGTCGCCAGGTTCAGCTTGTTCTGGACCTGTACCTGCGCGGTGTCGGAGTTGGTGCCTTGCTCGAAGGTCGCGGTGATGGTCATGCTGCCGTCGGAGTTACTTTCCGAGGAAACATAACGCAGGTTGTCGATACCGTTGAGCTGTTGCTCGATGACCTGCACCACGGTGTCCTGCACGGTCTGCGCGGATGCACCCGGGTAGGTGACCTGGATCGCAATGGCCGGCGGCGCGATGCTCGGGTACTGGTTGATCGGCAACTTGAGGATCGACAGGGCCCCGACCAGCATGATCACCAGGGCAATCACCCAGGCGAAAATCGGACGGTCGATAAAGAATTTCGACATGGTTTACTCCCCTTTGCCGCCGGCTGCTTTATCAGCTGCCTGAGCGGGGGCCGGGTTCTTGGCACCAACGTTGGTGGCTTCGACGGCCTTGACCTGCACCCCTGGACGTACGTACTGCAAGCCTTCGGTGATCAGGCGGTCGCCGGCCTTGAGGCCGTCTTCGATCAGCCATTGGCTGCCAACGGTGCGGCTGGCCTTGAGCTGGCGCAGCTCGACCTTGTCGTCCGCGCCAACGACCAACGCGGTCGGTGTGCCCTTGAGGTCACGGGTCACGCCTTGCTGCGGTGCGAGGATCGCCGCGCTGTTCACCCCAGCCTGCAATTGCGCGTGGACGAACATGCCCGGCAGCAGGGTATGGTCCGGGTTCGGGAACACGGCGCGCAAGGTCACGGAACCGGTGGTCTGGTCGACCGACACTTCCGAGAACTCCAGCTTGCCTTCATGGGGATACTGGCTGCCGTCTTCCAGGGTCAGCTTGACCATGGCGGCGTTGTCGCCGGCCTTTTGCAGGCGACCGCTTTCCAGTTCGCGGCGCAGTTGCAGCAGCTCCACCGAGCTCTGGGTCACGTCGACGTAGATCGGGTCCAGTTGCTGGATGGTCGCCAGGGCGTCGGCCTGGCCATTGCTCACCAGCGCCCCTTCGGTCACCGAAGAGCGACCGATACGGCCGGAAATCGGCGCGTAGACCTTGGTGTAGCGCACGTTGATCTGGGCCGTCTGCAGGTTGGCTTCCGACTCGAGGCGGTTAGCCACGGCGGTGTCGTATTCCTGGCGACTGACCGCTTGCTCATCCACCAGTTGCTTGTAGCGGTCGGCAATCGACTTGGTGGACCGCAGGTTGGCCTCGGCGCTTTTCAGGGTCGCTTCGTACACGGCCGGGTCGATCTGGTAGAGCTGCTGGCCGGCCTTGACGTCGGCGCCTTCCTTGAACAGGCGCTTGAGGATGATGCCATTGACCTGCGGGCGAACTTCGGCGACACGGAATGCGCTGGTGCGCCCTGGCAGTTCCGAGGTCAGGGTGAAAGGCTGTGTCTTGAGGGTTACGTAGCCGACCTGAGGCGGGGGTGCGGCAGGCGCCGCTTCTTCCTTCTTGCATCCGCTGAGCAGCGATGCCAGGGCGATGGCGGTAACCAGAGCGGTAACAGCTGGCTTGAATTGCATGGAGATCCTCGGGTCAGGCGCGCAACAGGCGCACTCGAAAGGTGGAAGGTGAAAAAGAGCGCGAAAAACAATTAGTAGGATGCTAAGAAATATACTTACGTACACGGTTGTTTGTAAACAGCAAAATTGCGTACCATCCGTATTTACAAAAGCCTGACAAAGGCCCGTGCGGATCGATGACGCGTCTGAGCGAACGTTGCCGCAATGCTGTTTAGCTGATCCTTACGCATTTCCGATGCACCCTGATTGAGGTTTTACTGCCATGGTCCGTCGTACCAAAGAGGAAGCCCTGGAGACTCGCAGCCAGATACTTGAAGCGGCCGAAAAAGCCTTCTTCGAGCGCGGCGTAGCGCGCACCACGCTGGCGGATATCGCGACGCTGGCCGGCGTCACGCGCGGCGCCATCTATTGGCATTTCAGCAACAAGGCCGACCTGCTCCAGGCCATGCTCGATACCTTGCATGAACCGTTGGATGACCTGGCCCGCGCCAGCGAAAATGAAGAGGAGCTTGACCCGCTGGGCTGCACGCGCAAATTGCTTGTGCAATTGTTTCAACAGGTTGCACTCGACCCGAAGACGCGTCGCATTAATGAGATTTTGTTCCATAAGTGCGAGTTCACCGATGAAATGTGCGATCTGCGCCAGCAGCGGCGCCAGGTCAGCCTCGATTGCAATGTGCGGATCGCCCTGTCGTTGCGCAATGCGATGAAGCGCGGCCAGTTGCCCGGCGACCTGGATCCCGAAAGGGCCGCAGTGGCCATTCATGCTTACATCGACGGCATTCTGTACCAGTGGCTGCTGGCTCCTGACAGCTTCGCGCTGGCCGCCGAGGCGGAGCGCTGGGTGGATATCGGGCTGGACATGCTGCGCCTGAGCCCCAACCTGCGCAAATGAAACAAAATGCGTAATTGCATCGTATTGTGTCAATGGGTTCGGCCAGGGTGCTTTTATAAACCGACACAACGGTTGTTAATAGCTGACCGGCGCCAAATTTTGTAGGAAATTTGTTTCACCTTTGAAAAAGAACGTGCGACGGGCCCTGTCCGGAACCCCGCACTTGGGAGCCTGTCGATCCCATGAGGCGTGCCGGACGGGGTGATAATCAACCCAGCGTGATTTCCACGGTGAAGTTATAAGGCTCTTCGCTGGCGGCGTGCAGGAACCGGGTCGAACATGGAATGGGCGTTGCGCCAATTGAGGTCACCCTGTTTGTGCGAACGGGTGTCAGTGTTGGGGAGAGTGTACCAAAGGAAGTGTTGACTCTTAGACCGAAGTCGAGCAGGCAAGCAATGTCCCGGTCGCCAAAAATAATGAAGTGCTTGAACATGTCTTTACTTGGGCTACCCAGTTTTCTGGAATAAGCGAAGTCGAATCTCAGCGCTTGGATATCCCACGGGCCCAGGGCCCCGAGTTCATTCGTATCGAACGCCAGGTTGTGGTCGCTGACGGCGAAGGTATGGTCGGTGTGGTTGATGAGCTTAATAACGAAGCGGGTGCGGCTTGCACGGATGGGCTCCTGCTGCCAAGCCCGGATTTGTTGATCGACTACGCCGTTCAGCTGCGCTTTTTCCATCAAAGCCTTGAAAACTTCCAGGTTGTCATCGGTTCCAAGGGATGCAACGTATTTGTAAAGGACGTTCAGTGGGGCATGGCCGAACTGGGCAAGAAGCTTTTCAAAGAAGCCGTTATCGCCGGGCGTGGCGTTTTCAGTGATGTCTTTCATATTGAATTCCTTTTCAAAATGGGAAGAGGGCAAATAGTTGGCTTGGTGCCAGCTCGACTATGGCTGGAAGTAAGGCGCTTATAAAGTTCGGCTAGTTTTCCGAATATTAAGTTGGAATAAAAAAGCCCTGGCTCTTTCGAGTCAGGGCTTCTTCACTTCAGACGATGTCAGAGCACTGGGTAATCGATATATCCCACCGGACCCTTGCCATAGAAGGTTTCCGGGTGTGGCTCGTTCAACGGCGCATCAGCCTTCAAGCGTGCCGGCAAGTCCGGGTTGGCAATGAATGGCACACCGAAGGCGACGGCGTCGGCCTTGCCCTCGGCCAGCCACGCATTGGCGCTGTCCTTGGTGAAGCGTTCATTGGCGATGTATGGGCCGCCGAAGGCTTGCTTGAGTTGTGGGCCGATGCTGTCGTCGCCTTCCTTCTCGCGCGAGCAAATGAAGGCAATACCGCGCTTGCCAAGTTCACGGGCAACGTAGCTGAAGGTTTCCAGGCGATTGTCGTCGCCCATGTCATGGGCATCGGCGCGGGGTGCCAGATGCACGCCAACCCGACCGGCGCCCCAGACTTCGATGGCCGCATCGGTCACTTCCAGCAGCAGGCGGGCGCGGTTTTCCAGGGAGCCGCCGTACTGGTCGGTGCGCTGGTTGGTGCTGCTTTGCAGAAACTGGTCGAGTAGGTAACCGTTGGCGCCGTGGATTTCCACGCCGTCGAAGCCGGCGGCCTTGGCGTTCTCGGCACCTACGCGGTAGGCATCGACGATGTCGGCGATTTCAGCGGTTTCCAGCGCTCGCGGGGTCGGATATTCGGCCAGCGGGCGTACCAGGCTCACGTGGCCCTTGGGCTGAATGGCGCTCGGCGCCACCGGAGCTTCACCATTGAGGTAGGACGGGTGGGAGACCCGGCCGACGTGCCACAGTTGCAGGAAAATCTTGCCGCCGGCGCCATGGATCGCCTTGGTGACGTTGGCCCAGCCGCGGACCTGGTCGTTGGACCAGATGCCGGGAGTGTCCGGGTAACCCACGCCCATCGGCGTGACGGAGGTCGCTTCGCTGAGAATCAGGCCGGCGGAGGCGCGCTGGACGTAGTACTCGGCCATCAACGCATTGGGAACGCGACCCGCGTCGGCGCGGCAACGGGTGAGCGGGGCCATGATGATGCGGTTTTTCAGCTCGATGTCGCCGAGTTTGATCGGATCGAAAATAGTCGTCATCTGTTACAACCTCGAAAAAAATGGAAGGGTTTAATCTCAACGAGTTACCGCAGCCAGGTCGGCATTGCTGCCGCCCTGGCGGAAAGTGATCAAGGTCACCAGCAGCGCCAGCACCGCCAGTGCACCGGCGGCCAGGGGCACGGTGGTCAGCCCCATGCCGCGGTCGATGACGCTGCCGCCGACCCAGGCGCCCAAGGCGTTGCCAATGTTGAAAGCGCCGATGTTCAGGGTGGACACCAGGTTCGGCGCGGCTTTGCCGAAGGTCACCACATTGACCTGCAGGGCCGGCACGGCGGCGAAGCAAGCGGTGGCCCAGAGGAACAGGGTGATCTCGGTGGGGATCAGCGCCACGCTGGTCCAGCTCAGCACGGTGGAGACCACGGCCATGGTGATGAACACGCCGATCAGGGTGTTCGCCAGGCTCTTGTCCGCCAGCTTGCCGCCGATGATGTTGCCCAGGGTCAGGCCCAGGCCGATCAGTACCAGGGTCCAGGTCACGCCACGGGGCGATACGCCGGTCACTTCACCCAGCAGCGGGGCGACGTAGGTGAACAGGGTGAACACCGAGGCGGAGAACAGCGCGGTCATGCTCAGGGACAGCCACAGTCCTGCTCCCTTGAGCGCTACCAGTTCCGAACGCATGTCGAGTTTTTCTTCGTCGCGCTTGGCCGGCAGGAAGCGGATCAGCCCGATCAATGCCACCACGCCAATGACGGTCACCGCCCAGAACGTCGAGCGCCAGCCGGCTTCCTGGCCCAGTGCGGTGCCCAGGGGTACGCCGAGCACGTTCGCCAGGGTCAGGCCGGTGAACATCAGGGCCACGGCCGAGGCACGCTTGTTCGGCGCCACCAGGCCGGCGGCCACCACCGAACCGATACCGAAGAACGCCCCGTGGCACAGGGCCGTGATGACCCGTGCAAACATCAGCACGTTGTAATCGCTGGCAATGGCGCAGAGCAGATTGCCGACGATGAAAATCCCCATCAGCGCCACGAGCGCAGCCTTGCGTGGCAGCCGGGCGGTGGCCAGGGCCATGAACGGTGCGCCGATGGCGACGCCCAGGGCGTAGCCGGTGACCAGCCAACCGGCGCCGGGAATCGACACGCCGAGGTCGGCCGCCACATCGGGCAGCAGGCCCATGATGACGAATTCGGTGGTGCCGATGGCAAAGGCGCTCAGGGCCAGGATGAGAAGTGAGAGGGGCATGGCGGGTCCTTGTCTGGTCAGAGCTCTTGGCTCATTTGCTTGAGAAACTGCTGGATCAATTCCTCGTTGCGTTTGAAGAAATGCCATTGACCGACCTTCTGGCTGGTAATCAGCCCCGCCCGTTGCAACACCGCCAGATGCGCCGATACCGTGGACTGCGACAGGCCGCAGCGCTGGTCGATCTGACCGGCGCAGATACCGAATTCGTGGTTGTGCAACTGTTCGGGGAACTGGACCTTGGGGTCTTTGAGCCAGTTGAGAATGTCTCGCCGTACCGGGTGCGCCAGGGCTTTTATTATTTCGTCGAGGTCGAGGGTCATGGTGGCAGTTCGTTTGGATTGGGTGAGTAAAACGCTATATCGCGATGAGACGAACCTTAAATCGTTATTTCGCGATACACCAATATGGATTTGTTCTGACCCGCGAACAAATCGCTATATCGGGTTATAACGATATGAGCGCGACAGTGCTAAGCTGCGCCCATGAACTATCTCGCACACCTGCACCTGGGCGGCCCTGGCCGCGAACAACTGCTCGGCAGTCTCTACGGCGATTTCGTCAAAGGGCCGCTGCAAGGGCTGTACGACCCGCGGATCGAAGCCGCGATTGCCTTGCATCGACGCATCGACACGTACACCGATCGCCACCCTCTGGTGGACATCGCCCTGTCGCGCTTTTCCGCGGTGCGCCGACGCTATGCCGGAATCGTGCTCGACGTGTTTTTCGACCACTGCCTGGCCCGGGACTGGACGTTGTATGGCGAGGGGCCGCTGATGGATTTCACCGCCCGCGTATATCACGTGCTCGGCACTGAACCGCAGTTGCCCGGACGCCTGGCGCAAATTGCGCCACACATGGTGGCGAATGACTGGTTGGGTTCTTATCAGGCGTTCGACGTACTCGGGCAGGTACTGCGCGGCATTTCCCGACGCCTGACCCGCCCCGAGGAATTGGCTGGGGCGATGGAGGAGTTGACCAGGCTCTATGAGCCATTGAGCGAGGATTTCCGCTTGTTTTATCCGCAGCTTCAGGACTTTGCCCAGAGCCAGGTCACACAGCCGTTCTAACTGTGGGAGCGAGCCTGCTCGCGATTGCGATGTAACAGTCAATATCTCTGTTGAATGTCAGACCGCAATCGCGAGCAGGCTCGATCCCACAGGGGGCATCGGCATTTCAGATCAAGCGGCAATGGCAGGGCGCATCGGCACCTGCTGCTTCTCGGGGACTGTGCCAAACAACGCTTTGTGCACCGCTTGCTGCGCCTGGAAGGCCAGCGCCGCCCTTTCCTGGCCGTGGCAGGCGATGGGTTGCAGCAGATAGATGTGCACGTCGCCGCGATCGTTGGCAAACAGGCGCATCAGGTGCGACAGCAGATCGTCATCGCCAATGAACGGTGCCAGGGCATCCGGCTCGCCATTGCGCAGGTAACGGATCGCCACCGGTTGCAACGCGACCTCGGCATCGATCGCCGCCGATAGCAGCCGACCATGAAAGGTGCGCAGTGAGCGGCCGTCGGTGGTGGTGCCTTCGGGAAACATCAGCAGCGGATGGGCCTGTTGCAGATGACGGCTCATCTGCTTGCGGATCAATTGGCTGTCACCCGACCCGCGACGGATGAACAGACTGCCGGCCTTGGCCGCCAGCCACCCGGCCACCGGCCAGGTACGCACTTCGGCCTTGGACAGGAACGACAGTGGCGTGAGCATGCCCAGCAGCGGGATGTCGGTCCAGGACACGTGGTTGCTGACCCACAGCATCGGCTGCTGCGGCAGTTGCCCATGGACCGTCACCGAAAACGGCAAGGCATGGCTCAACCGCGCCATGAAGAACCTCGACCAGCGCTGACGGCGGACCATGGAGTTGGCCAGCCCCAGGCGCTCGAACAGACCGAACACGGTGGCCATGCCCAGGCCCAGCGCCACCACCAGCAGCACCCGCGCGATACGCGCGTACACCCGCGGCCGGCTCATCACACCGCTGCCTTGAAGTGGCGGGCGTAGCGTGGGCAGAGTTCGTCGCGCTTGAGCAGGATGAACACGTCGGCCACCTGGAAATCCTCGTCCCAGCACGGTTCGCCACAGATCTTCGCGCCCAGGCGCATGTAGGCCTTGAGCAGGGGCGGCATCTCGGCGATGACGTTGGAAGGTACGTCCAGGCTCGGCAATGGCTTTTTCGGCACCGCTTGCAGGTGTTCGGTGCACAGGTAGCGTTCGCGCAGGCGTTGCATGATTGCCTGGGCCTGGATGCCGCCGTCCTGCATGGGGATGCTCGCGCAACCCATCAGGTAACTGTAGCCGCCTTCGTTCAGGACTTCGGCCAACTCGCCCCAGAGCACGGCGATGGTGCCGCCGTTGCGGTAGGCCGGGTCGACGCAGGTGCGGCCGATTTCCAGGATCGGGCCCTTGAGGTGGACCAGGCCGTGGAGGCTGAATTCTTCTTCGCTGTAGAAGCGGCCCAGGCTGCTGGCGGCCTGGTGGTCGAGCAGGCGAGTGGTGGCCACGAGGCGGCCGGTGTTCAGGTCGCGCACGCCGATGTGGGCGCAGTGAACATCGTAGTCATCCATGTCCAGACCCATTTCCGCGCCTTTGAGCTTGGCGTTGAATTCGCCGCTGAAGACGTTGAAGCGCAAGGCTTGGGCTTCTTGCAAAGCCTTGGCGCCAATCAGGCGTTCGGCTTGCAGGCGGCGTTCATTGCCGGTGTCGCTGATGCGGGCGATCTGAGTCATAGCGAATCTCCGTGCGGGCTGTGCAGTTGCAGCCACTCGACTTTCTTTATGCAGCCATGTTGTGCAAAGTCAGGCTATGTAGCCCCGGTGTCATCGCCATGAAGCTTTGGTGATGCTTATATGACAGCCCTCGAGGAGCCGCCCATGCCCTGGCAAACCCTGATCCAACGCGGCGAACGCCTGCCCGCCCATCCGGACCTGGCCGAGGGCTATGCGAGGTTGTTGCAACACTTGGGGCCGGTGACACCGTTCGAGCTGGCGGTGGCCGGGGCACGGCTGATGGCGACGCCGGGGCTGGCGTTTCTGGTGGGTTATCAGGCGGCTCTGCGGGTGCTCTGGCCGAGCGCGCCCCAAGGCCTTGGTGCGCTGTGTGCCACCGAACAACGCAGCTTGCGCCCGGCGGATATGCAGACCCGTCTCAACGACTTGCGTCTGAGCGGGCGCAAGGATTTCGTTACCGCCGGCGACGCTGCCGAATGGCTGCTCATCGCCGCTCGCAATGAGGCGCCCGGCGAGGCACCGCGTCTCAAGCTGGCGGTGGCCTATCCCCGCGAGCCCGGCGTGACCCTGGAAAAACTCCCGGCCATCGCCCTGATGCCGGACATCAGCCATGGTCGCGTACTGCTTGACGATGCGTTGTGCGAACTGCTCGCGGGCGATGGCTGGGACGCGTATGTCAAACCGTTCCGCACCCTGGAAGATCTCTATGTGCTCAGCGCCATGACCGCCTGGTTGTATGGCGTGGGCCAGGAATGCGAGTGGCCCCAGGCGTTGTTGCTGCGGCTGCTGGCGTTGCTGGCGGGGTGTGCCGAGGTCAGTCGTCACAATCCGTCCAGCACGGCGGGGCATGTGTTGCTGGGCGGATTGTTTGCCCAGTTCCACGGGCTCGATGGCGAATTGAATGAGGCCCTGGCTGCAGGACCGGCGTCCTGGCGCCAGATGTGGAGCCGGGACAGGGCGGTGATGGAGATGGCGGCGGGCGCGCGGGCCAAGCGCTTGGCCAAGGCGTTGGGTAGCGCCTGACTCTGACCTTTGTGGGAGCCAGCCTGCTCGCGATAGCGGTGTGCCAATGTGATGGCGACTGACCTGGCGCTATCGCGAGCAGGCTCGCTCCCACAGGTTTTGTAAAGGAGCTCGCATAGGGAAGCACCCAACATCCAAACTGTCATCAACCCTGACTAGGCTCAGCAGGTTCAATCCTGCGAGCCCCCACCCTATGTCCAAAGGCTGGCTGCTGATCCCACTCCTGCTGCTCAACCTGAGCGCCCATGCCGAAGACTGGCCGGGCGAACAATGGCCGACCGCACCGCGCCCCACCGGACCAGCCATCGACACCCTGGAGCACTACGCTTTCCCGGCCCGGGACGATGTCACCCGCCTAGGCATCCGCACCGACGCGCTGCTGGTGATCCAGGACGGTCGCCTGGTCTACGAGCGCTACGCCGGCGCGACCGGCGCCGAGACCGCGCACCTGACTTGGTCCATCAGCAAAAGCCTGTTGGCCACGCTGTTCGGTGTGGCCTACGGTGAAAAGCGATTCGGCCTGCAAGACCCGGTCGTCAGCTACTACCCGGCGCTGAGCAAGCACCCGGCCATGACCTTCGCCGACCTGTTCCACTGGGCGTCGGGCCTGGACTGGCAGGAAGACTACGAATACGCGCCGCTCAATTCTTCCGTGGTGGCGATGCTCTACACCCGCGGGCGCCGCGACATGGCGGCGTTCACCGCGCAGCATCCGAGCTTCAGCTCGCCGGGGCGGGTGTTCCGGTACTCCAGCGGCGACAGCAACCTGCTGGCGGCCGCACTGAAGAATATCGTCGGCCCGGCACGCTATGCCGATTATCCGTGGACGGCGCTGTTCGAACCGTTGGGGATCCACCACGCCATTTGGGAGACCGACGCCAGCGGCACTTTCGTCGGATCATCCTATGCCTACCTCACGGCGCGGGATCTGGCGCGGGTCGGGCTGTTGATGCAACGCGACGGTCGCTGGGGCGGACGGCAGCTGATCCCCAAGGAATGGGTCGCCTTCAACCGCGAGCCTTTCGCGCATTTCCAGGCCGGCCAGGACGAGGCCGTGCCCGGCGGCCACTGGTGGCTCAACCGCGCCGCCGACCCGACGCTGCGTCCATGGCCCGATGCGCCGGCGGACACCTTCGCCGCACTGGGGCATTGGGGCCAGGCGCTGTACGTCATTCCCAGCGCGCGGCTGGTGATCGTGCGCTACGGCGATGACCGCGACGGCAGCTATCGCCACAACGAACTGCTCAAGCGGGCCATGGCCGCGTTCGCCGGGATGGTGCAACCATGAAGCGCAAAGTGGTGCTTACGCTGATGCTGGCGCTGTTTGTGGCGTTGTTGGCGTGGGTCTGGCTCGAACGGGTGGCGCTGCGAGCCTTTCCCGACATCATCAGTGCCTACACTGCCAAGGAGTATTGCTCGTGCCGCTACGTGATGCAGCAACCGGCCGAGTATTGCCGGGGCTATGTAAAGCAGTCGGTGCCCATCAGTGATTTTTTCGAGAGCCCCGAGGCGAAACGCATCACCGTCAGCGGGCTTGGGCGTAGCAGCAGTGCGCGGTGGATAGGGGAGCGGCAGGGGTGCCGGCTGGAACCGTAAAACCGGCACGCCGCGACCGCCGTTGTGGCGAGGGAGCTTGCTCCCGCTGGGCTGCGAAGCAGCCCCGGTTTTTGCTCGTCTGAACAATTTCGCGAGTGCTGCGCACTGGAGTGCAAGCCCAGCCCAGCGGGAGCAAGCTCCCTCGCCACAGGTGTTGACCAGTCCCCGGGCTGAACAATGAATGTCAGATGCAGGACAACTGTCGAAACAGACAGTTTGCAAGCGCCCTCGGCCCGGTTAAGGTTCGCCACAGGTTTATCTGCCTTCCGAGTGTTTATGTTCAAGCGGTCTTTTTCTCTTGCTGTCGCGACCTTGCTGCTGGCCGGCGCTGTGCTGCCGGCCTGGGCCGACTGGTACCTGGACGGTGAGTCGTCGCGGCTGTCGTTTATTAGCAGCAAGAACGGCAATGTCTCCGAAGTCCAGCGTTTCCTGGTGCTGCACGGTCAAGTCCAACCCGATGGACTGGCGCGTCTTGAAGTGGAGCTGGAGTCGATCAACAGCGGCATTCCCCTGCGGGACGAGCGCATGCGCGCCGAGCTGTTCGAGATCAAGCAATTTGCCGAGGCCACCGCCACCGCGCAGATCAATCTCGCGCCGATCCAGGACCTGGCCAACGGTGCGCAATTGGAGCTGCGCCTGCCGCTGACGGTGAACCTGCACGGCAAGCAGCACGAATACAACGTCGAACTGTTGGCGACGCGCCTGGATGAACGACGGTTCCAGGTGGTGACGTTGGAGCCGGTGGTGCTCAACGCGGCGGATTTCGATCTGGCGCCGGGCCTGGAAAAATTGCGCAACCTGGCCGGGTTGTCAGCCATCAGCCTTTCGGTGCCGGTGAACGCGGTGCTGATCTTTACGGCGCGCTGACGTGGGCGGCCCGGTTTTTCCCTGGCGCGAAGGCAATCGCTTCGAGCTGTTGATCGATGGCCCGCAGTTTTTTCCGCGTATGTTGGTGGAAATCGCCCGCGCCCTGGAACAGGTCGAACTGGAGCTGTACCTGGTGGAGGCCGGAGCGTGCGCCGAGGCGATGGTCCAGGCACTGGTTCAGGCCGCTGAGCGTGGCGTGCGGGTGCGTTGTCTGTTCGATGACTATGGCAGCCTGGCGTTTACTCTCAGTCTGCGCAACCGCCTGATCGAGGCCGGGGTTGAGCTGCGGTTCTATAACCGCCTGAGCTGGCGGCGCTGGGTGCGCAACCTCTACCGCGATCACCGCAAGCTGTTATTGGTGGACCAGCGCCTGGCCGTGGTCGGTGGCACCGGGGTGACCGATGAATTCTGGAACCCTCTCGATGACCGCAGCGAGTGGCATGAGGTCATGGTGGAAATCGTCGGCCCGCTGGTGCTCGATTGGCAGTTGTTGTTCGACCGCCAGTGGATCGCCAACCGGCATCGCCGGGCCTGGAAGCCGGCGTCCAACTTCGGCTTGCCGCGCCTGCCGCGGGTTCCTCCGGTGGGCGAGGGCATCGGTCGGGTGGCGTATGCCGACGCCCGTCAGCACCGCGACATTCTGCAATCGCTGTCCCGGGCGTTGAACAGCGGACAGAAACGCATCTGGATGGCGACCCCGTATTTCCTGCCGACCTGGAACGTGCGCCGTTCGCTGCGCAAGGCCGCCGCCCGCGGCATCGACGTGCGGCTGTTGCTCACCGGGCCGCGCACCGATCACCCGTCGGTGCGCTACGCCGGGCACCGTTACTACCCGCGATTGCTCAAGGCCGGGGTGAAGATCTTCGAATACCAGCCGTGCTTCCTGCATTTGAAAATGGTGCTGGTGGACGATTGGGTCAGCATCGGCTCATGCAACTTCGATCACTGGAACCTGCGCTTCAACCTGGAAGCCAACCTCGAAGCCCTGGACACCGGGCTCAGTCGTGCGGTGGCGGCAAGTTTCGAACGCGATTTCTCCCAGAGCCTGCAAGTCAGCCTCGACGCCTGGCAGCGCCGGCCGCTGTGGAAGCGGTTCAAGCAGCGGGTGTGGGGGTTGGTGGATCGGGTGGTGGTGAACCTGCTGGGGCGACGGGGCTAGCCTGAACACCCAGATACAACTGTGGGAGCGAGCTTGCTCGCGATGGCGGTCTGATGTTCAACATCTGAGTTGAATGTTAAGCCGCTATCGCGAGCAAGCTCGCTCCCACATGGGTTTTGTGTTGCCTGGGAATCAGAGCAACTCAAAACTCTGCTGTTTCACATCCCGAGAGTTCAAGCCGATCTGCACGTTGAACTTGCCCGGCTCGGCTGCGTACTTGAGCTGGGCGTTGAAGAACTTCAGGTCGTCTTCGCTGATGGTGAAGTGAACGACCTTCTTCTCACCGGCCTTGAGCATGACCTTGCGGAAGTTTTTAAGCTCCTTGACCGGGCGGATCACCGAACCGGCCACGTCCTGGATGTACAGCTGCACCACGGTCTCGCCGTCTCGCTTGCCGGTGTTCTCCACGGTCACGCTGGCATCGAGCTGGCCGGTCTTGTTCAGTGTGGTGGCCGACAGGGCCATGTCCGACAGGCTGAATTCGGTGTAGCTCAAGCCGTAGCCGAACGGATAGAGCGGGCCCGTGATGTCATCGAAGTACTGCGAGGTGTAGTTGCCCGGTTTGCCTGGCGTGAAGGGCCGTCCGATGCTCAGGTGGTTGTAGTAGGTAGGAATCTGGCCCACCGAGCGTGGGAAGGTAATCGGTAGCTTGCCCGACGGGTTGTAGTCGCCGAACAGTACGTCAGCGATGGCGTTGCCGCCTTCTGTGCCGCTGAACCAGGTTTCCAGGATCGCATCGGCCTGCTGTTGTTCTTCGAGCAACGACAGTGGACGGCCGTTCATCAGCACCAGCACCAGCGGCTTGCCGGTGGCCTTGAGGGCCTTGAGCAGCTCGCGCTGGCTGGCGGGGATGTTCAGGTCGGTGCGGCTCGACGATTCATGGGACATGCCACGGGACTCACCCACGGCGGCCACCACTACATCGGCCTCCTTGGCGGCTTTCACCGCTTCGTCGATCAGTACCTGGGCCGGGCGCGGGTCGTCCACCACTTCCGGAGCGTCGAAGTTGAGGAAGTTCAGGTAGTCGAGCACCTTCTTATCGCCAGTGATGTTGGCGCCACGGGCGTAGATGAATTTCGCGTCACCGCCCAAGGCCCGGCTCATGCCGTCGAACAGCGTGACCGACTGTGCCGGGCGCCCGGCGGCGGCCCAACTGCCCATCATGTCGATCGGTGCCTTGGCGAGCGGGCCGACCAGGGCAATCCTGGCATCCTTTTTCAGCGGCAGGGTCTGATTGCGGTTTTCCAGCAGCACCATGCTGCGGCGCGCTACGTCACGGGCGTCGGCGCGGTGCAGGCGGTTTTCGGCGTAGGTGTCGGCCGGGTCGTCCTCGGCCTTGCCGATGCGCAGGTACGGGTCCTTGAACAGACCCATGTCGTACTTGGCCGCGAGTACTTCGTGCACGGCGTTGTCGATATCGCTCTGCTCGATTTCACCGGACTTGAGCAAGCCGGGCAGTTCCTTGCCGTACAGCGAGTCGTTCATGCTCATGTGGATGCCGGCCTTGATCGCCAGCTTCGCCGCTTCGCGACCGTCCCGGGCGACGCCGTGATTGATCAGCTCGAAAATCGCACCGTGGTCACTGACCGCCAGGCCCTTGAAGCCCCATTGCTTGCGCAGCAGGTCGTTCATCAGCCAGGTGTTGGCGGTGGCCGGCACGCCGTTGATGGAGTTCAGCGCGACCATCACCCCGCCCGCGCCGGCGTCGATGGCGGCGCGGTAGGGCGGCAGGTAGTCCTGGTACATTTTCATCGGGCTCATGTCCACGATGTTGTAGTCCCGGCCGCCTTCCACCGCGCCGTACAGGGCGAAGTGCTTGACGCTGGCCATGATGCTGTCGGCGGCGTTGGTGCCGGTGCCCTGGAACGCCTTGACCATTACTGCGGCAATGCGCGACACCAGGTAAGTGTCTTCGCCAAAACCTTCGGAGGTGCGGCCCCAGCGTGGGTCGCGAGAAATGTCGACCATCGGCGCAAAAGTGATGTCGAGGCTGTCAGCGGCGGCTTCCTGAGCGGCAATCCGGCCGGAATGGTAAATGGCGTCCATGTCCCAGCTTGAGGCCAGGGCCAGGGGAATCGGGAAAATGGTGCGGTGGCCGTGGATTACGTCATAGGCGAAGAACATCGGGATCTTCAACCGGCTGCGCATGGCCGCGTCCTGCATCGGACGGTTTTCGGCGCGAGTGATGGAGTTGAACGTGGCGCCGATGTTGCCGGCGGCGATTTCCTTGCGAATCAGCTCCCGGGGCATTTCCGGGCCGATGCTGATCAGCCGCAGCTGGCCGATCTTTTCTTCGAGGGTCATCTGCTTCATCAGGTTACTGATGAACGCTTCCTTGTTCTCCATGGGGGCTGGAACGTTGTCGGCAAATACGGATTGACTGGCAAGACTGACAAACAGGCCCAGCAAACACAGCTTCTTCATGAATAGTTTTCTCGCAAGCCTAAAGGGCGGTGATCAGGACACGCCGGTCAGCCAAAATATAAGGAGCGGCTATTGTTGTTCGGTCAAATACAGCACACTTTCGAACCCATGGGGCTGAAGATAGTTCGCACTGTGGTTTCGCACTGCGCATTTTTTAGCCCATCGATCCGATTCAATCCAGCGCGGCGGCCGATTATGCCCCAGGTGCCGGTGAGATAGGTGGCTGTGTTTTCAATGTAAGGCAAGGGAGAGCTTCACCCGATGAATCTACGACTCAAACAGCGCACTGGCGTGCAGCTGCTGGCGCTGATGCTGTTCACCACGCTGTTGGCCGGTTGCGGCATCAACAATATTCCGACCCTGGACGAGCAGGCCAAGGCCGCCTGGGGCCAGGTGCAGAACCAGTACCAGCGCCGCGCCGACCTGATCCCCAACCTGGTGGAAACCGTCAAGGGGTACGCCCAGCACGAGCAGGACACGCTCACGGCGGTGGTTGAAGCACGGGCCAAGGCCACCTCGATCCAGGTGGACGTCAATACCCTGGACAACCCCGAGAAACTCAAGCAGTTCCAACAGGCCCAGGATCAGTTGAGCGGCGCGTTGAGCCGGTTGATGGTGGTATCCGAACGTTATCCGGAGCTCAAGGCCAACCAGAATTTCCTCGCCCTGCAATCGCAGCTCGAAGGCACCGAGAACCGCATCGCCGTGGCTCGCCGCGACTTCATCCTGGCGGTCCAGAAATACAACACTGAAATTCGAACGTTCCCGGGGCGCCTGTGGCACAGCGTGATGTACAGCGACCTGCCGCTGCGCCAGACCTTCGAGGCCACCAGCCCCGACGCGGAAAAAGCACCGCAGGTGAAATTCTGATCGACGCTATGCAAGCCAAGGCATTACCAGGGAAGAGGTTCCAATGCGTGTGTTGAAGTTTGGCCTGGTGCTGTTGCTCTGGGTGTTCGCAGTCACGGCCCAGGCCGAATTGAAGTTCCCGGCGCTGACCGGGCGGGTAGTGGACAGCGCCCAGTTGCTCGAACCCTCGGTGCGGGCGCAGTTGGAGGGGCAACTCAAGGCCCATGAACAGGCCACCGGCGAACAAGTGGTGGTCGTCACCCTGCCTGACCTGCAAGGTGCCAGGATCGAAGACTTCGGGTATCTGTTGGGGCGCCATTGGGGGATCGGGCAGAAGGATAAAAACAACGGCGCATTGCTGATCGTTGCGCGCGATGACCGTAAACTGCGCATCGAAGTGGGCTATGGCCTGGAAGATCGCCTGACCGATGCCCAGAGTTCGGTGATTATCAATCAGGTGATTACGCCTGCGTTCAAGGCCGGCGATTTCAGCAAAGGCATCAGCGATGGCGTGGCGGCGATGCTGGTGGTGCTGGGCGGCAGCCCGTTGGATGAGCCGGCCCCGGCCTACAGCACCGATGACGAGGATCAAGGGGATTTCGCCCACCGCCACCCGTGGCTGTTCGTGTTCCTGATCATGCTGTTTATCACCACCGTCATGGTGGGGCAGATGCTCGGAATCCTGCCTTCGGTCAGCGTCAGCACCGGTGGCTCCAGCCGGAGCAGCTCTGGCGGCGAGTCCAGCAGCGATGACAGTTCCAGCAGCAGCGACGATGATTTTCGCGGCGGCGGAGGCAGTTTTGGAGGCGGCGGTTCGTCGGGCGGCTGGTGACAATAATAATGAGCAGGCATTTCTAACCATGGCATTACTGACTGAACACGAACAACGCAAGGTCGCCGAGGCCATTGCCCGGGTCGAGCGCGATACCGATGCCGAACTGGTCACGGTGCTCGCCGCCCGTGCCGACGACTATGCCTACATCCCATTGCTGTGGGCCAGCCTCTTCGCGTTGGTGGTCCCCGGCGTGGTGCATTACCTCACTGGGTGGCTGGCCATGCACAGCCTGCTGTTGGTGCAATGGATCAGCTTCATCGTGTTGTGCCTGGTGTTCCGCATTCCCAAGGTCACCACCCACCTGATTCCCCGTTCGGTTCGGCATTGGCGGGCTTCGAACCTGGCGCGCCGGCAATTTCTCGAACAGAACCTGCACCACACGGTGGGCAGCACGGGGATGCTGATCTTTGTCTGCGAGGCCGAGCGGTACGTGGAAATCCTGGTCGACGAGGGTATTTCCAAACGACTCGACAACAGAAACTGGGACGCCATCGTCGCGGCGTTCACCCAACAAGTCCGCCAGGGCCAGACGCTTCAGGGCTTTGTGAGCTGCATCGAAGCCTGCGGTGAATTGCTCAAGGAGCATGTACCGGTGACGCATGAACGCAATGAGTTGCCGAATCGGCTGGTGGTGCTGGGCTAAGGTGTCGAATCCCAGTCGCGGACGCACAAGCGCTGTTGTGGCGAGGGAGCTTGCTCCCGCTCGGCTGCGAAGCAGCCGTAATGGTCTTGCCAGCTAAAACGCAGAGGACCGCTGTGCGGTCCAGCGGGAGCAAGCTCCCTCGCCACGAAAGCCAGGTGGTGGATTGGCATTGTCCGGATTTCACCGTTCGGGAATTTTCCCGTGCCCTCACACCCCATCCCCCCTAAAATACCCACCATTTTCCGATTCGCCCGCCCCGAGGCCGCTTTTTCATGTCCGCCACCGCAACTCCCGCCCGTCCCGCGCCGGATCATCACGCCCAGTTCATCGAGCTGCTGCAAACCAGCCTGGCGCAGAACGCTTTCATCAAACTGGTGCTGGCCAAGTACGTGGGTGAAGAAGCGGACCTGCAACGGCTGATCATCAAGCAGCTGACGGTCAAAGGCCAACCGTGCCTGTCCTTTGTCTATCGCTACAAGACCCGCGACATCACTCGGAACTTCCCCCTGGGCGAAGGCGTGGAAACCATCGCCGCGCTCTTGCCGGCGTCGTTCAAGAACGCCCACTTGCTGGCGGTCACCGACGAGGCGCAACTGGAGTACAGCAAAAAGGGCAAGAGCTCACTGTTCAAGAGCAAGCCTCAGCAATTGCGGGAGGTGCCGTCGGCCGAGCACAACCGCGAGAAGAATCGCTTCCTCGATCTGAGCCGGCCGTTCCTGGCCGACCTGGGCGTGACCAACCACAAGCACGAGCTGATCCCGGCGATGTCGCGCAAGTGGAAGCAGATCAACAAGTTCATCGAAGTGTTCAGCCACGCGCTGACGTCTTCACCGCTGGCCCTGGACAGACCGGTGCGGGTCTCGGATTTCGGTTCGGGCAAGGGTTACCTGACGTTCGCGATCCACGATTACCTGCGCAACACCTTGCAGGCCGAAGGCCTGGTGACCGGCGTGGAACTGCGTGAAGACATGGTCAAGCTGTGCAACGAAGCTGCCGCGCGACTGGAGCACCCGGGCCTGAGTTTCCAGCACGGTGACGTGCGCAGCGTGGCGCCGAGCGCGGTGGACGTGATGATCGCCCTGCACGCCTGCGACATCGCCACCGACTACGCAATCCACATGGGCATCCGCTCGGGCGCTTCGATCATCATGTGCTCGCCGTGCTGCCACAAGCAGATCCGCCTGCAAATCCAGAGCCCGAGTTTGCTCAAACCAATGCTGCAATACGGCCTGCACCTGGGCCAGCAGGCGGAAATGGTCACCGACAGCCTGCGGGCGCTGTTCCTGGAAGCCTGCGGCTACGAGACCAAGGTGTTCGAATTCATCTCCCTGGAACACACCAACAAGAACAAGATGATCCTGGCGGTCAAACGCGCCGAACCGAGCGACCCTACCGAGTTGCTGGCCCGGATCGACGAGCTGAAGGCGTTCTACCACATCACCGAACATTGTCTGGAAACGCTGTTGCGGGCGGACGGTTATCTCGCCTGACCACCACCGAACCCCTGTGGGAGCGAGCCTGCTCGCGATGGCGCAGTGTCAGTCAGCGAATCAATGGCTGACCCACCGCCATCGCGAGCAGGCTCGCTCCCACAAGGCATCTTCGCGTTCACCCGCGTGCAACCCGTCAGGTCATGACGGCTTATCGCGCCTGTCACGACTTCCCGGACTACCTTTAATGCGTTCCCACTCACGCATTGCCAAAGGAGCCCAACCCATGGCCGCGAAGAAAATCCTGATGCTGGTCGGTGATTACGTCGAAGATTATGAAGTCATGGTGCCGTTCCAGGCCTTGCAGATGATCGGCCACGCCGTGCACGCCGTGTGCCCGGACAAACGCGCCGGGCAGACGGTGCGCACGGCGATCCACGATTTTGAAGGCGACCAGACCTACAGTGAAAAGCCCGGGCACCTGTTCGCGCTCAATCATGACTTCGCGAGTGTCGAGGCCGTGGACTATGACGCGCTGCTGATACCGGGCGGACGTGCACCGGAATACCTGCGGCTGAACGAAAAGGTCCTGCAACTGGTGCGCGATTTCGATCTGGCCGGTAAGCCGATTGCCTCGGTGTGCCACGGTGCCCAACTGCTGGCGGCGGCGGGAATCCTCGAAGGCCGAGAGTGCAGTGCCTATCCGGCGTGCGCCCCGGAAGTGCGATTGGCTGGGGGCACCTACATCGACATTCCCGTGACCGAAGGTCACATCCAGGGCAACCTGGCGACCGCGCCGGCCTGGCCGGCCCACCCGAACTGGCTGGCGGGGTTCCTGACCCTGCTGGGCACGGCCATCACTTTGTAGCCAGGCGGCGAACGGGACTGGCAGGGCTGGCGCCGCCGGTCTTTACTGTCCGGGCATGCCTTGATCGTCAGGAGGGAAATCATGTCTGGGTGGTATGAGATCAGCAAAAGCAGCACCGGTCAGTTCCGGTTTGTGCTCAAGGCCGCCAACGCCGAAACCATCTTGACCAGCGAGCTGTACACCACCCACAGCGGTGTGGAGGGCGGCATTGCCGCTGTGCAGAAGAACAGCCAACTGGCCGAATGTTACGAACTCAAGGCCACGCGGGACGGCCATCCGTACTTCAATCTCAAGGCCGCCCACCACGAATTGATCGGCAGCAGCGAAACCTACCCATCCGAGGCGGCCCGGGAAAAGGGCATCGCCAGCGTCAAGGCCAATGGGGCTACGACGATCATCAAGGACAAGACCTTGGTTGCGCTTTGAGCCGCCAGGTCCAGGCATGTCGCTTTTGTGGCGAGGGAGCTTGCTCCCGCCGGACCGCGAAGCGGTCCCCTTCGATTTCATACCCGACGACGAGTTTGCGAAATCGCGACTGCTTCGCAGCCGAGCGGGAGCAAGCTCCCTCGCCACATAGGACGGTGTCGGCTTGAAGGCTGATCCTCTCTGCAGGAGCCATGTTGGCTTGAAGGGTGAGGAGGTCGTGTCGGCCTGAAAACCGCAGTTAAACCTCCACCGGCACTGACAGCTTCATATCACCCAGCGGATGGCTCTTGGCATCGAAGAACCGCAGTTCCACCGCAAGCCCTTGGAACACCTTGGCGTAATGCCGCTTCTGATGCTGGATGAACGCCGCGCTGCGAGGATAGATGGAGATCGCCACGGTCTTGGGGGCTGCCTGGCGCAGGGCATGGACGATGTGCCGGTCCTGCTCGCCGAGGGCGTGGCCGAACAGGCACAGGTTGTCGCCGTGGTGCAGCAACTGGTCGTAGCAGAACGACAGGTAATCGGAGCTGCGGATGGTCTTGAGCTTGTCCTCGCTGGGTCCCTCATTGACGAACAGCGGCACATCGTCGAGGGTCTTCAAGGTGTTGTTGATCGCGAAATTGCCCAGCAGCGTGCCTTCGGTAGACGTGAGCTTGCGCGCCGTGCCGTCCTGGTTGCGTACCAGGTGCAGGCCCCCGTGCAGGTACAGCAGGCGTGGTTTATCGGTCGCCGCCTGGCTCAGGTCGAAACTGTGGTCGTTGCCATGGAACAGGTCCGTGACCGTTCCGGGCGCGTGTTGGATCGCCCAGTAACTGAGCAGATCGTAATTGGTGGTGAACACCGTGCAATAGCGGCTCAATTCCTGATGGAGCGTCGCCAGGGTCTGCGGTTGAACCAGTCGCCATGGGATGTGCATCGCATGCACAGTGTTGATCAGCGCTTCCTTGATAGCGTAATAGCGATTGCGCGGTGCGGCGGAGCTGACGGCCAGGGCCTTGTTGACCCGGCTGGTGGTCTTCAGCGCACCGAGCACCTGTTCGAAGCTGCGGGTCTGCATCGCGTCGAACACGCTCAGTTCCGATGGGCCCAGGGGTTTTTCCTCGACGGTGCGGGCGTTCTCGAACAGCGAGTCATAGCCGAAATCGTCCCACACTGCGCGACTGGCACCGTTGCCTATCAGCAGGCCGCTGAAAGCAGTGCCGGCGCGCAGAGCTTGCCAGTCTTCGAGGTGGGCGTCGTATTCCTGGAAATCGGTCATGGCGAGGATCTTCTCAAAACGTGGCTTTTCAAACGTGGCAGAGGGGCAGGGCGCGACTTTATCACGACCCAGTCTTGAGCCAGATCAAGATACGTCGTGACTACTCGGTCAATCCTGTAGGCCCCCGCCGATCCGGCCTCTTCCAGGAGCGTGTGACCATGAGCAGCACTTTCTTCATCCCCGCCGTGAATATCATGGGTCTGGGTTGCCTCGACGAGGCCATGACCGCTATTCGCAACTACGGTTTTCGCAAGGCGTTGATCGTCACCGACGCGGGGCTGGCCAGGGCCGGTGTTGCCGGGCGGATTGCAGGGTTGCTGGCAGCGCAGGATGTCGACTCGGTGATTTTCGACGGTGCCAAGCCTAACCCGAGTATTGCCAATGTCGAGCTCGGGCTCGGGTTGCTCAAGGAGAGCCGGTGCGACTTCATCGTGTCGCTGGGCGGCGGTTCGCCCCACGATTGCGCCAAAGGCATCGCCCTGTGTGCCACCAACGGCGGGCAAATTCGGGACTACGAAGGCGTTGACCGCTCCAGCAAGCCGCAACTGCCGCTGATCGCCATCAACACCACGGCCGGCACCGCCAGCGAAATGACCCGTTTTTGCATCATCACCGACGAAGTCCGGCACGTGAAAATGGCGATCGTCGATCGCAACGTGACGCCGCTGATGTCGGTCAACGATCCGGCCCTGATGGCGGCGATGCCCAAGAGCCTGACAGCTGCGACCGGGATGGACGCGCTGACCCATGCAATCGAGGCCTACGTCTCCACTGCCGCCAACCCGATCACCGACGCTTGCGCCCTGAAAGCCATCACCCTGATCAGCAACAACCTGCGGCTGGCGGTGCGCGACGGCGGTGACCTGGCGGCGCGGGAAAACATGGCTTACGCACAGTTTCTTGCCGGGATGGCGTTCAACAATGCTTCGCTGGGTTTCGTGCATGCGATGGCCCATCAGTTGGGTGGTTTTTATGATCTGCCCCATGGCGTGTGCAACGCGGTGCTACTACCTCATGTGCAGAGTTTCAACGCTTCGGTGTGCGCGGCTCGATTGGCGGATGTGGGCCGGGCCATGGCAGTCGATACACTTGGTTCCAGCGCCGAGGAAGGCGCCCAGGCCGCCATCGCGGCGATTCGCAGCCTGGCTCAGGATGTGGACATCCCGCCCGGTCTGCGGGCATTGGGCGTACGCCTCAACGACGTACCGGTACTGGCCGCCAACGCTCTGAAGGACGCCTGCGGCCTGACCAACCCAAGGGCAGCGGATCAGCGGCAGATCGAGGAAATCTTCCGCAACGCGTTCTAACTGATCCGCGCGGGCATGAGCCTGGCACACAGCGATGCTGCCATCGCCAGCAACGTGCACAACGCCGCCAGCGGCCAGGCCTGTTGGTTCAACAACAGGCTGGCCAGGGCGCCGACACCCGCTGCCATCAATTGATGCACGAACCCGCTCAACGCCATGGCATAGGCGCCCGCCACCGGTGAACCTTCGTTCGCCAGGGACAGGCTGATGGGGTAGTTCAACGACTGGCCGAAGACCGCAAAGCAATACGGCAGCCAGAAGAGCAGGGCGATGCTGCCCAAAGCGGCACTGCCCGCCAGCATGGTCGCGCTACCGCCCAGCACCAGCGCGGTACCCCAGGCCATCATCCGCCGCTGGCCGGTGCGCAGCACAAAGGCGTTCACCGCCAGGGCACCGAGTAGATATGCCGCACTGATCGGCCAGCCCAACAGACCGTACTCGATGGACGTCCAGTGAAAGCTTTCCTGCAGAATCAACGGCGCGGCGGTATTGAACGCGACGATTACCCCGTAGCCGAGCCCACCGGCCAAGGCTGGCAGCAAAAAGCTCCGAGCCCTGAGCAGTTGTCCGTAGATATGCCAGGCCGATTGCTCGTCACCGGTGTTCATCAATCGTGCGAAAGCGGCCCGGGACACGACTGCTGCCATGACTAGGCTCACTGCGCCCAACCCATGAAAAATGGCCTTCCAACCGAATGCTGACTGGATCAACGCCCCCAGGTATTGACCGATGCCCAGGGCGATGACGAAGGCAATCGATATCCAGGACAGCGCCTTGGCCAGCAGGTCGCCGCTGAAACTGTCACGGATCAACACCCGCGCCATCACTGAAATACCGCTCGCACCGATGCCCTGGATCAACCTGAACGCCAGAAACGCCTCCACCGTCGTGCCCAGCGGCAAGGCCAGGTTGCCCAGGCCGTACAGCCCCAGCGCCGCCAGCAGCACCGGCTTGCGTCCCAGGCGCTGGCTCAGCGTGCCCCACAGCAACATGGGCAGCGCCATGCCGATCAGGTACACGGACAAGCCCCATGACATCCGCGATGCATCGGCGCCAAGGTCCCGGGCGATATCCGGCAGGGCTGGCAGATAAATGCTCATGCCCAACTGGGCCAGGAAAACCGTGGAACAGGTGACGATCAGGGTGGTACGGTTTTTCATCAAGTGGCTCGTATCAGGGGCGTATGTCCCGCCCGTGGCGCAGCAGCAGGTCGGTGACTTTCCGGCAGAAATCGCGAATCACCTGCGGCTCCATGTCGGCGCGCAAGGTGACGCGGATCGCTGCCTCGCCTTGCGGCACTACGGGGAAGAACACCGCGGAGGTAAAGTACCCCAGCTCGGCCAGTTCGACGGCCACGCTGTTTGCCAGGGCTGCTTCACCGCAGGGCACCAGACGGATCGCCATGGCACTGCCCCGCTGGCCGGTTCGTATGAGGCTGTCCAAGAGGCGGATATTAGCCTGCAAACGCTCCTGCAGGGCGCTTAATTCTCGACCTTTGTGCAAGCGGATCGAGGCCATTCCGGCGCCTATGGCCGCGGCGTTCAGGCTCTGGGACCAGTTGCTCGGTCCGCCGTAGCGTTGCACCAGGGCTTTGTGCCTTTCGCAGCCGAACATGATCAGCCCGCCACTGGCGCCAAAAGACTTGGCCAGGGACGCCACGATCAGAGTGCGTTCGTCCATGGCGTGCAAGCGTGGGCGAACCAGACCGGCGCCGCGCTCGCCGACCGCGGACAGCGCGTGGGAGTCATCCAGATAAAGGAACAGGCCGTAACGCTGCTTGAGATACAGCAGGCTATCCAGATCCGCCACGCCGCCCATGCTGTAGGCGCCGTCGGCCACGTAGGCCACGTCGCGCTGCTGTTTGCACAGGTCTTCGATGAAGTCCATGTCGTTGTGAGGGCAAGTGATGACCCGGGTTTCGTCGGCGCAGCTGGCCTTGATGTGGTTCATCGAGTAATGGGCATGTTTGTCGAACACCATTACGGGCGCTCGATTGTCGGTGAAGGCGCCACTGGCCAGCAGCGGCAGCACTCCGGCGCTCGCAGCGCTGCAGGACAGGGCGCTGAGGCAACTGGCGCCAAACAGCTCCGACAGTTGGGTCTCATACTGATCCAGGATCGCCAGCTTGCAGCGGTTCTTCGAATTGGCGACACGCAGAGTCCCGGTGTCCCACACGGCGGTCATGGCGCCGTCCAGCAACGCTGGATGGTAATCCAGGCCCAGGTAGGACGTGGTGCAGAAGTGGTGGAAGGTCCGGCCATATTGGTCGAGCAGGACATTGGCGGCCTTGACCTCGACATTGAGGCCAGAGATTTTCCCGGCTTCTGCGCTCTGCCAGTCCTGGTCGGCGAGGGAAATGACTTTGCGATAGTTGGTGAAGTGATGGGCCGGCTGTGCAGTCTGGTTCATGGCGCGATTACATTCCTTGGTGGGGGGGGCTGTCCGTGGGTGAAGCGATAAGTGCGTGTCCAGACTTTACAGATCCTCGTGCAGGACTTTGAATCGTCCGTTTCCGGCATGTTTGAGTGTTACTGGAGAATTCTGCGTAGGACTTTGCCTAAAGGGCTGGGCGGCGAATCCCTGTAGGGTGCCGGAGCCCTGAACACCAGGCAGCGCGCCCAAGCTAAAAGGGCGCTTCTTCGTCATTTTCGGAGGTTGTTCCAATGCTCTCAGGCCTCAACCACCTGACCCTTGCCGTCACTGACCTGGACCGAAGCCTGGTCTTCTATCACGAGCTGTTGCAGCTTCGCCTTGAGGCCAGGTGGGACGATGGGGCTTATCTGTCGCTGCCTGGGCTGTGGTTGTGCCTGTCGCTCGACCCGTCGCGCAAGACCGAGCCGATGGCGGATTACACCCATTACGCGTTCAGCATCAGCGCTGGACACTTCCCAATGCTGGTAGAGCAGTTGGGCACGGCGCAGGTGCGGTCATGGCGAGACAACCGCAGCGAAGGGGACTCGTTCTATTTTCTCGACCCGGACGGGCACAAGCTTGAGGTGCACGTCGGCGACCTGGCGTCACGGCTCAAGGCCTGCCGGCAGGCGCCTTATGCTGGAATGGAGTTTTTTACAGAATCGTAAAAGGGGTTCATCAGGCAGGCGCAGCATGTCGGCATCTGATAGCGCGCCACCGTTCGTCGTGGCGTCGGTCATTTTTTCAAACCTTTGATGCCCAGGCTCTTTCGAACATCAGGCGGGTCCCACTCGCCGCGAACATGGCCCGTGATCGAACCAAGGTATCTGGAGCGGGTCGCACATTGTGGGAGAACCACCCTCACGACCCGTCGCTGGACACTCAGGTGGTTCAGATTCAACGGTGGGAAACCACCACCATTTATCAGAGGAGGGCGCGACCATGAGCCGGATAGCCACCTTTTTCCACACCACCAGTCTTGTCGTATTGATGGGGCTGGGCGCCAGTAGTGCCTGGGCCCAATCACCTGCCGAATTCATCGACGATGCGTCGGCCAAGGGCATGGCCGACATCGAAGCCAGTCGCATGGCGCACGGCAAAGCCGAATCCAGGGAGGTCAAGGATTACACCATTATGGTGATCAACGACCGCACCACCGCCAATCAACATCTGGCGAAGATCGCCAAGAAGCTCGACTTGCCGGTCGCGCCCCGAGAGGAAGTGGCGGACAAGGCCAAGAGCCTGATCCCGCAGGTGCAGGAAGGCGAGTCGTTCGAGGCCGCTTATGCCGCCAGCCAGGTCAAGGCCACTGAGGAAGCGATCGCGCAGATCCAGCAGGAGGCACAGACCACCGAAGTGCCGGAAATCAAGGCTTTCGCCGACGAAACCTTGCCTAAGTTGCAAACCCATCTCGAGATGGCCAGAGCGCTCCAGGCCAGTCGCTGATTTGCGGCACCGCGTACATTCAGGCCGGGGTGTTCATCCCCCGGCTCATCTTGCCCGCCGAGAAGGAGAACCTCGATGTCTACACGCCGAGAACCCAACCAATACGCGATGCAGAACCCGTTGACTCAATATCCTCGCCCACCGTTTCCCGACCAACCGCAGTCGCCACCCGGCATTGACCAGGACATGGTGCCCAAGCCGGATCACGGCGAAAAAACCTATCAGGGCTTCGGTCGTCTGCAAGGGCGCAAGGCGCTGATTACCGGCGGGGACTCGGGCATCGGTCGCGCCGCCGCCATCGCCTATGCCCGGGAAGGGGCTGATGTGGCGATCAATTACTTGCCCAGTGAAGAGCGTGATGCGCGCCAAGTGATCGAGCTGATCGAAGCCGAGGGCCGCAAGGCCATCGCTATCCCGGGCGATCTCAAGGACGAAGCCTTCTGCGTCCGGCTGGTGAAAAGTGCCCATGAGCAACTCGGCGGCCTGGATATCCTGGTGAACGTGGCCGGCAAGCAAGAGGCACAGAAAGACATTGCCGACATCACCACCGCCCAGTTCGACGACACCATGAAAACCAACATTTACGCGATGTTCTGGCTTTGCAAGACAGCGGTGCCGCTCATGCCGGCGGGGGCGACGATCATCAACACGGCGTCGATCCAATCCTACGATCCGTCCGCGACGCTGCTCGATTACGCCACCACCAAGGCTGCCATCGTCGCATTCACCAAAGCACTGGCCGGGCAGGTCATCGGCAAGGGCATCCGGGTCAATGCGGTGGCGCCGGGACCGATCTGGACCGTGCTGCAACCCAGTGGCGGTCAACCGCAGGAGAAAATTCCGACCTTTGGCTCCCAGGTGCCGATGAAGCGCCCCGGCCAACCGGCCGAATGCGCACCGCTCTATGTGCTGCTGGCGTCGCAGGAATCGAGCTATATCACCGGTGAGGTGTTCGGCGTGACGGGAGGGAATCCGTTGCCCTGATGACCGGCAGCAGTCGGCGCGGAGGGTGCGCAAACAACCTCCGCGTCAGGCTCAACACTGGTTCAGGTCAATCTTGCTTTTCTTCTCAAGGCCTTCAAGTGTCTGGGCTTCGTCTTGTCCCATGGCCTGGTAATGCTTGCGCAGGGCTTCGAGCTGCTTGAGGTCCAGCGACTCGAGCCCGAGCATCGCGTTCTGCGCTTCCTTGGTGGCGCGCAATAATTCATCGATCTTCAGATGCAGGATATCGGTGTCGCGGTTTTGCGTATTCTGGATCAGGAATACCATCAGGAAGGTAATGATCGTCGTCGAGGTATTAATGATCAGTTGCCAGGTGTCGTTGAACTGGAAGTAGGGACCACTAATAGCCCAAAGCACCAGTAACACCAGGGCCCCCAAAAACGTCCGGGGGCTGCCCGCCCAAAGAGCCAATTTCTGAGCGACTTTTGCGAAGGTCATTGCTGTGTTTCCTTATGGGATGCACCTGTCTGGTGTGACAGCAACGAAGCGGTGAAAATTCTGCTTACATTTCTACTTCGCCATCGATCGCACGTTTCATCGTCCGACCCGAACTCCGTCGCAACCATTTGCCGCACCCGCAGGTCACTCCTTAAAGACCTCAGTTGGAGTACACCATGAACCTCACACGCACTTTCTGCCTCGCTTGTTGCCTGTTCGCCCTGCAAGGCTGCTTCGACAACTCGGGTAACGAGACCAAGGACAATACCGACGGCGCCAAGTCTTCGGTGCAGATGAAAGAGTCCGGGGCGGAGAAAAAATAGATCGCCATTTTATGACTGTCGCAGGACCTGTGGGAGCGAGCCTGCTCGCGATAGCGGTATTTCAGTCAATCCAATGCTGCTTATCCAACACCATCGCGAGCACGCGCTTTTCTCTCAGCGCCCTTGCTGCAGCACTTTCAATGCCGCCGAAGCCAGGAAACCCGACCGGCTTTTTTCCTCAGGATGGTGCAGCACATACTCATCAATGCGGTTCAGCAAATAGCCTGGCAACGTGATATTGAGCTTCTGCGCCTTACCCAGGTACTTGGTCACATCAATGTCCACCAGCGCCCAGGCGCAACCGGCATATTGTGGATTGGCCGCATGCAAGGTGACGGTACTGGCTGACGGAATCGGCGAGCCATCCTCAGCCAAAATCTCAAAGTGCCCCTCAATGGCTTCACGCGCCATTGCCATGGCGTCGTCCAGGTCGTCGCCAGCGGAAAAACAACCGGGAATGTCAGGTACTTCAACACCCCATGCGTGGTTTTCATCACCCATGGAGATTGCAATCGGGTACAGCATGTTCATCGTCCTCCGGGGGAGCAGGGCAACGGGCGGGTAGGAGTAGAGCCTGTTGCAAAATACTGATGGCGGTTTTCTTGAGCAGGTCCTTCTTTGGGTGGGGGACGGTCACCAGTCCCGGTTTGGTGGGGTGTTTGAAGTGATGATGGCTGCCTCGAACCCGCACCAGGTACCAACCGTCCGCAATAATCTGGCTTATCAAAAACGACTATTCACTACACCTCCGTGTGGTGTGCTTGTGGTTACTATACCTACTGAAAATGAATGATCAACACTATAACCACCAGGGCGACGCTGGCGGGTGGGTGAGTTGTTTGTAGAGATGAGGCGCCCGACTCCAACCACATTCCGCGTTACGTGGTTGCCGTTCAGCATCGATGCAGCGTTCGCTCTGACCGTATTTGTCGTCGTCGCTTTTGTCGCTAAGCATGTTTGATGCTCTGTCGCTGAGATACCTTTTTCCGGCGATGCCGTGGCGGTAGCCGGTTCAAGGCGTCTTCGGCTTGCAAAGGGTGCTTACTCGATGACGTCGAGGGTGTGGAGCAGGGGACGTATTTATTTTGGACGGAAATGGGGGAGCTACCTATCTACGCTCGGAGATCACCTCACACTTCCCCAAATATCAGCCATAAAAAAACCGGCCACCATGGGCCGGTTTTTTACATCCCTCGTCAAAACCACCCGACGCGGGAACAGAATTCAATTGGAGCGGGTGAAGGGAATCGAACCCTCGTTATCAGCTTGGGAAGCTGGAGTAATGCCATTATACGACACCCGCTCAGAGCGGCTGACTTTGTACCAGATGTGGGCGAGGATTTGAAGTTTTTCTTTGCTTGCGATGCGGCCATCCGTCTACGCAAGCCCTGAATCAGAGCGGTCGTTCGCGAGCAAGCCCTCGTTGCTAAAGCGGGGCTTGCTCGCGAGGACTCGGGTTTAGATTGCCAGTGCATGGTAGCCCTGCACGTAGTTGTAGCGCGGCTGGCTTTCGTAGTGGGCCGGGAGGAGGAAGCCCATCAGGGCTTTGCGGCTGTCGCGGCAGGCGGCTTTGTGTTCCATGTCCAGGAAGTGCCCGGTGGCTTGCACGGTGGTGAAACAGCAATGCTGGACGTGGTTGGCGAAGAGCCTGGCGTCGGCGGCTGAGGTGTATTCGTCCCATTCGCCGTTGATGAACAGCACCGGCACGTTTATTTTTTTCGCCACCTTGATGTAGCACTGCTGATCGCTGCGCAGTACGTCGCTGATGTGAAAGTGCATCTGTCCGTATTCATGCTCGGCCAGGCTGCTGACGTGGCGATAGTTGAAACGCTTGAACAATGGCGGTAGGTGTTTGCCGATGGTGCTGTTGACCAGGTGTCCGACGCGGTCGCGGTCCAGGTTGCTCAGGTAGTCGACCCCGCGTTCGAGATAGTCGAGCATCGGTGCGTTCAGCACGGGCGAAAACGAGCTGATCACCGCTTTCTCGATGCGCCGGGGGCGCTGGGCCAGGGCGCTCAATGTAGCGGCGCCGCCCCAGGAGAACGACAGTACGTGCTCGGCGGCGAAATGGTCGATCAGTTCCAGCAGAATCTGGCCTTCGACGTCCTTGGTCAGCATTTTCTCGTGGCGGTTGTGTGGCTTGGATTTGCCCGCGTAGGGCTGGTCGTACAACACGACGTTGAATTGCGGGTGGAGGTTTTTGACGGTCTGTGCAAACGACGCAGTGGTGGCCATCGAGCCGTTGACCAGGATGATGGTCTTTTGTGCGGCGTCTGCGCGATAGAACTCCGTGTAAACCCGATACTGACCCTGTATATCCAGCACAGCGATTTCTGGCCTCATGTCATAAGACTCCTGGCAAGCGGGTATGCGCGCAATGAGATTGCACGGGCAATGTGACAGGTAGGCATACGCCTGGAAGATAAGGCCCATGTCGATCCGTGAAGTGGCCGACGGGTGTTGTTATAGGCGGGCAGTTTGCCGGACGGGTACGGCGGAACCTGAAGGTCCTGGCCGGCAAAAAGTTTCTTGGAAGTATGTGGTGACTCGTCGGTCACATTTTGGCCGACGATCTGATTCAAGCAGCGGGTCGGCCGTTGCGCAAGTGCCGTTTGGAAAATTGTTCGGCAGTTCTGCCCAGCGGTAACCGGATCAGATCAAGTGAATCTCATCGGCGCTCAAGGCGCGGTATTGGCCCGGCGCAAGATCCGCGTCCAGCGTCAATGGGCCCATGCGCTCGCGATGCAAGCGCAGGACCTTGTTATCGAAGTGGCCGAACATGCGCTTGATCTGGTGGTAACGCCCTTCAATGATGCTCAGGCGTGCGGACTTCGGCCCCAGCAGCGTCAGCTCCGCCGGTTGCGTGGTGAGGTCCTCGAAGGCGAAGTACAGGCCTCGGGCGAACGTCTCGGCGTACTCGGCGGTGATGATCCGCTCGGTTTCGACGTAGTAGACCTTGGGCAGCTTGGTCTGCGGTTGGGTCAGGCGTCGCGACCAACTGCCGTCGTTGGTGATCAGCATCAGGCCGGTGGTATTGAAGTCCAGGCGCCCGGCGATGTGCAGGTCGTCCTTGTCCGGCTCATCCAGCAGGTCGAGCACGGTCGGGTGTTGTGGATCGCGGGTGGCGCTGACGCAACCGGGCGGCTTGTGCAGCATGAAGTAGCGCGCCGCTCGACCGGCCTGCAGCACCTCGTTGTCGACTTCAACCTGGCTGAACTCGCGCACTTGTGCGTGCGGATCGCTGACGGTCTGGCCGTCGATTCGCACCCGGCGTTCAACCAGTAGCAGACGCACCTGTTGGCGATTGAAGCGTGGCAGATTACTGAGGAAGCGGTCGACGCGCATGGGCTGTGCAGGCAAGGGAGCAGTGGGCGGGCATCTTACGCGTTCGGCTGAGGTTTGGCGCGCAACTGGGCTTCGACTTGCGCGCAACGCGCACACAGGCAGGCGCTGTCGCGTAATTCGACCGGCAACGCTTGGAGCACGACCGGATCGATGCTCACGCCATAGCACCAGCAGGCTCGGTCGACGGTTTTCGGATCGGCCAGCGTGCAATCGTTGGCATTGCCGCACGCCGGGCAGAGGTCGGGTTTATTCATAACTGAAGTGAGGCATTTCCACGCAGGTTCGTTGTCCCCGGTTTGCCGGGCGCGTTGCAGTGCATGATCGGTCCGCGACAGCAGGCTGTGCAAGGTGTCTTTGTCCTGCAAGGTGGTGACGCCTGTCTGATAGCGCGGTAACAAGTGTGGGGCCGCTATGCAGCCCAGCGGGGATAAGTCCCTTCGCCACCGGGACCCCAAATGACCGTGCGCGGCCTGAGGATGGATGACCGAGGGCGCATCCGCGCCTGTTTGTGGTGCCATCGCGCACCGGAACAGGGCGACGAACTACATGTTTCGAGTTGTTGCCAAACCGCACCAGATTCCGATTTTGCTGTCTGAATATTCGTCAGTCACCCAACGTTGACTGCCGCCCATCAGCGTCGCTGATGTGGCCCATCCGCGGTCCAGGAGGCCGCCATGTATCGACGACTGCTGCTCCTTGCGTTTATCGGTTTGACTCTTACGGCTTGCGAGCCTTACTACGACGGAGACTCTTACTACCGCTCCGAGGTCTACACCTCTCCAGCGCCCGTTTATTACGGCGGCGGGAGTTATTATTCGGCTCCGCGTGGCTACTACGCCCCGCGGTACTACCAACCAGCGCCGCGTTATTACTCGGCGCCGCGCTACTACCAGCCAGCCCCGCGCTATTATTCGCCGCCGCGGGCGGCGTACCGGTACTATCCGAATCGCGGCGGTTGGGGAGGCCGAGACCGGGGTGGATGGCATGACGACCGGGGCGGGCATGATCATCGGGGGCGAGGCGATCATGACGGAAGGGGACGAGGCGGCCACCGTTGATCGGCGGATAAAAATAAGCGGCGCATTGAGCGCCGCTTTTTTATGCCTGGAATAAAACAAATGTGGGAGCGAGCCTTGCTCCCACAGGGGCAGGGGTCGACTCTGATTTCAGCTCCATACCAACCCAATGTGGCGAGGGTGACTGGACTGACGCCTTTGCGAGCAGGTTTGAATATCAGGATGATTCATTCGCCAGATCCGCCAACGGATGCCGCCCCTCCCACGCCTTGTGGAAATGCGCCTCGACCACCGCTTCGGGCACATGATTGATGTCCGGCCAATGCCAATGGGGCTTATGGTCCTTGTCGATCAGTCGCGCACGCACGCCCTCGCTGAATTCGGGGTGGCGGCAGCAGTTGAGGCTCAGGGTGTATTCCATGCGCAGCACACCGGCCAATGACAGATGTCGGGCGCGGGCGATCTGTTCCCAGACCAGGTGAGCGGTCAGCGGCGAGCCTTCGCTCATGGTTTTGGCTGCCCGGGCGATCAGCGGGTCCGCATGATTGGCCTGTAGGCTGAGGGCCTTCCAGGCGCAGCGCACATCGCTGACATCCAGCCACTCGTCGATCATTTGCCGCCGTGGCAGCCACTGGGCTTCCGGCAGCCGGGCGATGGCCTCCTGTTGCAAGGCCTTGAGCAGGCTGTTGAGCTGCATCGCTGTCTGTTCCTGCCAGTTGAGTTGCAGCAGGCCTGCGATCAGGTCGTCCTGTTGTTCGTCCAAGAGGAAGCGGTCGGCCAGGCCCAGGTCGATGGCGTCCCGGGCGTTCATGTGAGCGCCGCTCAGGCCGAGGAACAGGCCGAGCTTGCCGGGCAGGCGTGACAGGAACCAACTGGCGCCGACGTCCGGGTACAGGCCGATACTGATTTCCGGCATCGCCAGGCGACTGCTCGGCGTGACGATGCGCGTGCTTGCGCCTTGCAGCAGGCCCATACCACCGCCCAACACATAGCCATGACCCCAGCACAACAAGGGTTTGGGGTAGGTGTGCAGGTTGAAGTCCAGGCGGTATTCCGCGGCGAAAAATTGCGCAGCCAACGGCGGGACTTCTCCGGGATTGGCCCGGCAGGCCTCTACCAGGCTGCGCACTTCGCCGCCGGCGCAGAAGGCCTTGGCGCCATTGCCGCGCAGTAACACACAAACGATTTGCGGATCCCTGGCCCAGGCATCGAGGCGATCACGCAGGGCGTTGATCATTGGTAGGGACAGTGCGTTCAAGGATTTTTCAGCATCCAGGGTCGCGACGCCGATGCGTGCTCCCAGGCTGCCAGTGAGTTCTTCGAAGTGCAGATTCATCGTGACCTCGATTAGGAATTTGAATGGTCAGTATGACCGCTGCGTAGGAAAGTGCCGGTTCTGCGTCAGATCAATTGACAAGCCATGTAGGCTTTCCTAGGGTGCGCCCATTGTTTTTACCGGATGCAACCATGACCGCTGACGACCGTATCAAACTCGAACCGAGCTGGAAGCAGGCACTGCGTGCCGAGTTCGACCAGCCCTACATGGCAGAGTTGCGCGAATTCCTGCGCAGTGAATACGCCGCCGGCAAGGAGATTTATCCACCGGCGTCGTTGATTTTCAACGCACTCAATTCCACGCCGCTGGACAAGGTTAAGGTGGTCATCCTGGGCCAGGACCCCTATCACGGCCCGGGGCAGGCCCATGGCCTGTGCTTCTCGGTGCAACCGGGCGTGCCGACGCCGCCGTCGCTGGTCAATATCTATAAGGAATTGAAGCGCGACCTGAACATCGACATTCCCAACCACGGCTACCTGCAAAGCTGGGCCGACCAGGGCGTGTTGCTGCTCAACACTACCATGACCGTCGAGCGCGCCAACGCCAACTCCCACGCGGGCAAGGGCTGGCAACATTTTACCGACCGGGTGATCGAAGTGGTCAGCGCCCATCAGCCGCACCTGGTGTTCCTACTGTGGGGCGCCCATGCCCAGAGCAAGCAGAAACTGATCGATACTACCAAGCACCTGGTGCTGACGTCCGTGCACCCGTCGCCCTTGTCGGCTTATCGGGGGTTCCTGGGATGCGGGCATTTCAGCCGGGCCAACAAGTTTCTTGAACAGCAGGGCGAGGCGCCGATCAATTGGCGGGTGCCGCCGGTTTAAGTGTTGGGCTTG